>JBBTDS010000214.1:0-13960 GCA_038060875.1 Acidobacteriota bacterium
CGCCGAAGCGTCCGTCCGTGGCGGGCGTGGTGCACACGACCTCATCCCGGAAATCCCCCAGGCGGTCCGCCGGTGAACTGCACGTGCTCACGGGAATTTCGGCGACGCGCGCGCCCGGGATCGGCACGAACCGCCGGCCGTCGAACTTCGAAAGGGTCGCGCCGTCGCCGGTCATCAGCTCGCGCACCGGGTCTCCGTCCCATTCCACCGGGGTATAGCGCACGTTCAGTCCCTCGGCCAGTATGCGGCCGTCGCTGGCGAACACCACCGTGTCCTGGGTCTGGTGGCCGTCGCGGTTGGCCGCCATTTCCATGCCCGGCGAGTCCTGCCAGATTTCCGCCGCCCACCCGCGATGGGCGTGCCACCAGCGCGGGTCCTCTTCATGGGTCAGCTTCCAGTGGATCTTGCCCGTCGGGGCGTCCACCACGTAAGCGCCCGCATGAGTCAGCGTCTCGATGGCGAAGAAGACTTGCAGCCCTTTCCGCCCGAGGATATGATCGACCTCCACGATATCCGCATGGCCCCGGTAAATCGACCACCGCAGCGTCCCGTCCGCGTTCAGCAGCGTGGTGCCGTCGAACACCTCCTCCTTGCCGTCCCCATCGACGTCGGCCACCTTGAGGCGATGGCCGGCGCTGCCGCTGGTCTCCATGGTGCTGCGGAACTCCCACAACTGACGGAGCTGTCCGTCGAAAGCCGTGATCACCTCGTTTTCGTAGAGCCCCGTCTGGGTCACGATGGCCGGGCGTTTCCCGTCCAGCCGGGCCACCGCCAGATGCAGCCGCATCGAGCTGCGAGCCTGATCGGTGAGCATTCTCGGCCAGGGAACGCTGCGGATCTCACGGCCCGTCCAGCCATCGAGCAGCGCCAGCCGGAGTTCGTAGCCCCGCTCAGCCAGCGTGGCCACTTCCCCCTTGCCGTCGCCGTCGAAGTCGGCAACCGCCACCGGCACGTTGGAACCGTTGCCCCAAACGCGGTCGAAGTGCACCAGCGGTTGCCGCCACAACTGCCGCCCATCGCTAAGCCAACCCTCCAGTTCCACCGGGAGGCCGGGATCGAGCGCGCCTTCCTCGTTGCCGTTGCTGAACTTGAACACGCAGTCCGGGCGGCCGTCGCCGTCGAGGTCCCCGAACGTCACCCCGATCGAGCCCGGCCGCGCCAGCGGGCGAAACTCCATGACCATCCCGGTCGCCCGCGGGCCCGCCCTCACTCCGAACCACTCCGACGGCGGCCCTTCCTTGCCCGCGCGATCTACCGCCCGCACGCGGTAATAGTGCAGGACGCCCTCGCCGGCCGCAGTGTCGAGGAAATTCGTCGAGTCGGCGACCGGATTCTCGTTCACGCGGAATCCGGCCGTATCCCGCCGCGTCGCGCGATAGACGTTGAAGCCGGTCGAGGGAGCATCACCTGGCAGCACCTGCCAGCTCAGGAAGACCCGGCCGCTGCCCTGCGGCACGCCCGCCAGCCGCCGCACCTCGCCACGAAACGACGTTGACCCCGGCGGTTCCCGCACCGGCCGGAAGCCCACGTCCGGATGCCGCACTCCGGGCGAATGGTACGCCAGGAAGCCGCAGCGCAGATACGGCGCCGAGCGCAGCCAGCTCCCGCCCAGCACGGTCCGCTCGATGTCCACCGGCGCCGCGCGGTACTTGTCGCCCGTCCGGCCCGGATCGAGCATTGCCGTCGTGATCTGCCAGACGTTGCCCGCCATGTCATAAAGCCCGTAGCCGTTCGGCGGATACGACTTCACCGGCTTCAGATACCGCGCCCACTCGGTCGGGCCGCGCTCCGCCTTGGCATCGAAGTTGGCCCGCGCCGCCGTCGGCTCCTCGTCGCCCCACGGATACCTCTTCCGCTCGAGTCCGCCGCGCGCCCCGTACTCGAATTCGGCGTTCGCCGGCAGCCGGTACACCCGGCCTTCCTTCTTCGTGCGCCACTCCAGATACGCGGTCGCGTCGTAGCGGTTGACGAACACAACCGGCAGCTTCTCCATGCCGGCGGGCGCCCGTCCGTCCTTCCAATGCGGCGGGGGCGGGAACCCGGCCTCGCGCACGAAGGCCGCGTATTCCTCGTTGGTGAGCGGGTGATCCAGGATCTCGAAATCGTCCAGGCGCACCCGCTCTCCCTTGGAGGTGACCGCGTCGCCGCGCAGGAACTCGCCGCCGCGGATCAGCACGAAGCCGTCGGAGGCCGCGCCGGCCGTCATCGCGGCGGCCAGCAGCAGAAGCGGCCGCCGCATCGCTACCACTCCAGCCTCAGTCCGACGCGCAGTCTCCGCACGCCAGGCTGATCCGAGTCCGAGACGCCGCCGACACCGGATATGACCCCCACCGAAGCCGCTGAGCTGATGTTGGCGGCCGGGTTGGACCAGTTCGGGTGATTCATTATATTGGTGGCGGTGATTTCGGCGCGGAGCCGCAGCCGCTCGTAAAGGTCAAAGTGCTTGGCCAACCCGGCATGGAGCAGGCTGAGGCCCGGGCCCTTGATCACGCCCCTGGAGGAAGTGCCGAAGAACCCGGCGGCCGGGGCCTTGAACGCGGTTGGATCAAACCAGCGGCTCACGTTACGCTGGTCCGCAGGCAGGTTCGCATCGCGCAGAATGTCCGGACGGATGGTGACATTCGCCGGCGTGCGGCTGGTGGTGTAGACGGTGCCGGTGGGGTCGGGGCCCGTCCACTGCGGCGTCAGAAACTGGCCGGTCTGGCTGATGACGATTCCGCTCAGATCCCAGCCTCCCAGGGCCGCGTTCAGCAGGCGGCCGGCGGAGGCCAGCAGCGGCCTGCCCTTGCCCAAGGGCAACTGGTAGATCCAGTTTCCGGTGAAGCGGTGGGTGGGGGTGTCGTCCCACACCGTCCGCTCGCGGCGCCGGTCATAGGCGTTCTCCGGCGTGAACTCCCGCTCCAGGTCGCCGATGTCGCGCGCCAGCACATAGGAGAACTGGAAGGCCAGGCCCTTGGCCGAGCGTCGCTCCGCCTCGATGGTCAGCGAGTTGTACTGGTGCCCGGCGCCGTTGGTCAGGTAGGTGAGAGCCGGATAGCGCGGGAAACGGCGCGGCTTATCCACGTACAGTCGCGCGTCCGGCAGCGGCTGGTTGATGTTGTAACCGTACTCGCCCTTGCGCTGGTTGGTGCCCACGTAAGAGATGCGGAAGCCGGTGTTCCAACGCTGATGCTCGATGGTGGCGTTGTACTGCATGCTGTATGGCGTCCGCAGGTTGGGGTTCCACGCGGCCGGAATGGAGACCGAGGTCAGGCCGCCCGCTGGCGTGGCCGGATAGACCCGCGGCAGAACCACCACCGGCGTTGGGGTGGGATTAGTGAAAGGCGGTTCGTCCAGCACGAACGCGCCCGTGTCCCGGATGCGCGCCGGGCCCACGTCGTAGAAGATGCCGTAGCCGGCGCGGAAGACCGTGTCCGGACCTAGCGGGCGCCAGGCCACGCCGATGCGCGGCGCGAAGTTGTTGCGGTCGTCGCGAATGAGCTTGTCGCCCGGCAGCCCCAGCGTTTTCGCCTCCACCACTTCCACGTAGCCGCGGGGCAGCAAAGGGCTGACCAGGCCCAGTGAGCCGTCCGGCACGACGATCTTGCCGCTGTCGATGTCGAACATGCCCTGGCGTCCGTTGGTCTCGATCCAGCCCGGGTGGTACTCGTAGCGCAGCCCCAGATTCAGCGTCAGCCGCGGCCTCAGCTTGAATTCGTCGGCGATGAAGAAGTCCCAGCCCCACCGCAGCCGCTCCACCACCAGCGGCGGAAAGGCGCGCGAGGAAGTCGTCGGGATGCCCAGCAGGAAGTCGCCGTACGGGAACCCGGTGAACCGGTTGGAAAACGTGGCCGCGCCGAACAGGGCGCTGGGCGCCTGTCCGTCGGCAAAGTAGACCCGCGACGCCTGTACCCCCGCCTTCACCGTGTGCCGTCCCCGGAACCAGTTGAGCTGCTCCTGGAACTGCTGCGGGTAGTTCTTGAACCCCGGGTGCTTCCAGTCCTGCTGGTTCAGACCGGTCAAACCGAGCCCCGAGAAACTCACCTTGAACAGCCCCTGGATATCCGGCAGGTTGTCCACCAGGCCCTGGAGCCCGAGGTCTTTCACGATCTCCAGGCCCTTCAGCGGCCCGTGCCGCGGGTTGTCGTTGAAGGCCAGGCCCCAGCGGAATTCGTTGACCAGTTCGGCGCTGAAGCTGTGCGTGTAGGAGAGGTTCACCGCCCGCGTGTCGCGGATCTGCCAGCGCTGCCCGATGGTCGGCAGGTTGCCTTCATAGGGGTTGCTCTCGGAGTGGTTCCAGGTGAGGCGGCCGAAAACGAAGGCCCGCTCCGAGAAGCGGTGATCGGCCCGCAGGGACCAGTAGCTGTTCGGCTGGTAGGCGCGGCTCTTCAGCTCGCGGTAGTTCTGGCTGACCAGCCGCGTGGTGTCGCCGAAATTCGGCAACGGGTAGAACCGCTCCTGGATTTTCTTCGACACCGGATTGATCCGTGCCGCCGGAATCCGGTTGCCGGCGAACGGCGTGTTATTGGCGATCGGATCGCGCACTACGGTGGCCGGCGCCAGCGCCGAGAAATCGCCGCTGCGCCAGGGTTCCAGCGGCACCGTCGGGTTCAGCAGCGAATACTGCATGCTGCCGCGCGCCCCCTCCCAGGAGCCGAAGAAGAAGCTCTTGTTCTTGCCGTTGTAGAGCTTCGGGAGGTACACCGGCCCGCCCAGCGACAGGCCCGGCGAGTGATTAACAAACGACCCCTTGGTGAGCGAGAACGGGTTGCGCGACACCATGCCGCTCGAATCGTAGTAGTCGAACAGGCTGCCGTGCGGATCGTTGCCGCCGGACTTTGAGATCACCGTCACCTGGCCGACCGCGCCGAACTCGGCCGTGTTATTGGCCGAGTCAACCCGCACTTCCTGGAAACTCTCGATGAAGCCTTGCAGCGGTGCGATCCGCGTGCCGTCATACAGGTTGTTGTAACTGATGCCGTCGATCGACTCGTTCTCCTGGTTGTTCCGGCTGCCCGCGAAGCGAATCGTCGCGCGCTCTCCGGTAGCCAGCGACACGGTCGGTGACAGTTGCAGGAAGCTGGTCAGCGAGCGCGTGTTGAACGGCAGGCTGTTGAGCATGCGGCCGTCCTTCATGTCGCTGATGCGCGCCGTCTCGGTCTCGATCAGCGTCGCTCCCGAGGTCACCTCAATCGCCGCCTCCACCGCGCCCAACTCCAGGCGCACGTCGATGCGGCGTGCGTCGCGCGACACCAGTCCAATGTTCTGCACCACTAATTCTTTGAAGCCGGGCGCGCGCACGCGGACCACGTAGTCGCCTTCGCGCAGTTGCGCCAGGGTGTACACGCCGGCCTCGTTCGACTGCGCCGTGTAGCGGTAATTGCTGGCCGCGTGCACGGCCTCGACCGCGGCGTGGGGAACGACCGACCCGGTCGGGTCCGTCACCGTGCCGGTGATGGTGGCAAAAGTGGTCTGAGCGAGCGCCGCCGGGGTCGCTGCCAGCGTCAGCCAGGTGACAAAGGTTAATCGCACAGAGCGCATGGTCGCCTCCCTTGAAACTCGTATTACGCCGCCGTCCAGCCGCCGTCGATGGTCACTACCGAGCCGGTCACGAAGGCCGCCTCATCGGAGGCCAGGTACAGCGCCAGGTGGGCGATCTCGTCCGGCCGTCCCACCCGGCCCACCGGCTGGCGCAGGTCCAGCTCCGCCCGCACCTTCTCTTTTTCGTGCTTGTGGTACTTCTCCAGGTACGCTTCGACGAACGGCGTGTACACCGTCCCGGGGCAGATGCAGTTGACGCGGATCTCCTTCGGGTAGTCCACCGCGAGCTGGCGCGTCATGGCCACCACCGCCCCCTTGGTGGCGCAGTAAGCGAAGCGCTTCTTCACGCCGATCAGCCCGGCCACCGATCCGATGTTGACGATCGAGCCGTGCGAGGCCAGCAATAGCGGCATGGCGTGCCTGGTCACCAGGAACATCCCCTCCACGTTGACGCGGAACAGGCGGCGGAAGTCCTCCACCGGAGTCTCTTCGACTCCGCCCACCAGGCCGACGCCCGCGTTGTTGACCAGGATGTCGAGCGACGGGATCTGCCCGAACGTGGTCCGCACCGCTTCTTCATCGGTGATGTCGCAGATCAGCGCTCTGGAGCCGGGCAACTCGCCGGCCAGCGCTTCGGCCCGCTCGCGGTCGATATCGACGATCAGCACCGCCGCGCCGGCGGCGGCGAACACCCGCGCCGTCGCCTCGCCGATTCCGCTGGCCCCGCCGGTGATGATGGCGGTCTTGCCGTCGAGGCGGAAAGGGGCGCTCATCAGAAGACCAATCGCAAACTCACCTGCGCCCGGCGTGCGTTGGTGCCATCGGGGAAGCCGCCGGAGGTGTTGCCGACGCCGAAGCCCGCCGTCGGACGCAGCGCGCCGCCCGAAGCCGAATAGGCCTCGCCGTTCACCGCCGTGTTCGAGACATGGTTGAAGAGGTTGAACGCCTCGAAGCTCAGGTAGAGCCGGAACCGCTCCGAGAACGGCAGGACCTTGCTCAGCCGCGCGTCGGTGCGGTAGATCTGGTCCACATCCATGCTGGCCGCGGGGATAAACGGCGCCCGCGAGGAACCGCCAAACCCGTTCAGCGTGCCGGTGAAGGCCGCGCCGGTGAACGGCGTGCCCGAGACGCGGACGAATGGAGTGGCCGGAAACGTCGAAGCCAGCACGGTAATCTGCGCGAGTTGCCAGTTGTTGATCAGGTACCTGGCGAGGCCGCTGTCGCTCTTGGTAAACCTGGGCGACAGGATGGTGGTGGCCGCCAGCCGGTGCCGCTGGTCGAGCGAGGACGACGACTTGTCGCCCTGGTAATCCCCGTTGAACAGGCTGCGCGGCGCGGTGAAGAATATGTTGTCGCTGCCCCCGCCCTGGTTGTTGTCGATCGCGTGCGACCAGGTATAGGCCAGCGATGCCTCGACGCCGCGGGAAAGCCGCTTGCGAAGCTGCACTACCATCGCGTTGTAGTAGCTGTTGCCGCCCGAATCGACCTGGTTGATGCGCTGCCACCGCGGATCGATCCGGTTGGCCAGCCGGTAAGTGGGCGTCGTGTAAGCGTCCACTTGGTTGGCGGAGGCGTCCAGGATCCTGTAAGTAACGGGCGCCCCCAGCGGGCCGATGTTCAGGTCGCGCACCGTGGTCATGTGAACACCGCGGCTCCAGATATAGGATGCGGTCAGGCCGAGATTGGCCGTGATCTGCCGCTCAATGCCGATGTCCGCCTGTTGGGTATAGGGCGTGGCGTAATCGTCGGCCGCGAACATGATGCTCACCGAGCCGGCCGGCGGCTCGCGGTCGATGCTCCCCAGGTTGTTCGGGAAAACCGGGCCGGCGGCCAGTTCGGCCGTCCTGGAGGCGTCGAGCGAAATGGACTTTCGGTAGACGCCGTTCTGGATATGAAAGTTATTGACCAGCCCGCCCTGGATTCGCGCGTAGAAAACCCCATAGCCGCCGCGCACCACCGTCCGGTTGTCGCTAAACGCGTAAGCCAGGCCGATTCGGGGCGCGAAATTCCTGCCCGGCTGCGGGATCCTGCCGGTCTGCCGGTAGTTCGGATTCACGGTGCCGGGCTGTGTGATCTGGGCGTATTCGTACCGCAGCCCGTAATTGACCGTGAGATTGCCGGTGACCCGGAACTGGTCCTGGACATAGAAGCTGTAGTCGCGGATGGTGTGCTCGGCACGCGGGTTGCC
This sequence comes from Acidobacteriota bacterium, assembly GCA_038060875.1. Classification (GTDB taxonomy): domain Bacteria; phylum Acidobacteriota; class Terriglobia; order Bryobacterales; family Bryobacteraceae; genus JBBTDS01. The sequence goes on from JBBTDS010000214.1 coordinate 7,709, forward strand.
GAAGGCCTGCGCGTACGTCTGCCAGCGCTTCGCCCCCGTCGTGTTGCCGCTGAAATCCTGGGCGAAGGCGGTAAAAGTTGCATATCGGTAAGAGCCGGCGCGAGTGATCATGCTGTCGGTGACGTCCGCGGTGTTGGCAAAATCGAAGCCGAACTTCACCGCGTGACGGCCGACGGTCCAGTAGAAGTTGTCCGCCACTTGGTAGCGGTTCTCGCTGGGGTTCAACCGCGGCAGATAGTTGGCCACCCCGACGGAGATGCCCTCGACGCTCAACTCGAGCAACCCGGTCTCCTTCGGCACCAGCCTGGCCGGCAGGTCGTCGAACTGCCGGTCTCGCATCCAGCCAAACCGCAGCTCGTTGACCTTGTTGTTGGCCGGCACCGCCGTCCACGCCAGACGGCCGTAACGGGTATTCACGGTGGCGTCGCCGTTGCTGGAAAGGGCGCTTCCCGAGGTCACGGCCGCGCCGGTCTGGATGCCGTTGGGCGAGACCCAGCGAAGGTAGTTCAGGCTGCCGCTGATGGCGTGCCGTTCGGTCGGACGCCAGTCGAGCTTGCCGAACACCAGGTCCTGGTTGGAAGTGCGGTCCAGCGTGCCGAAATGGCGGTCCATAATGTAGCGGCGGGCCGCCTCGCACTGGGCGGCCGTCGCGGTGCAGTTGCCGGTGAATTTCCCGGTGGAATCGAACAGCGGCGGCCGGTTGATCAAGGCGACCAGCGGATGGGAACGCCGCGTGACGTCGCCGTTGAAGAAGTAAAACAGCTTGTCTCTGGCAATCGGGCCGCCCACGCTGGCGCCCGCCTGGTGCCGCGTCTCCTCCGGAACGCTGGCGGCATAGCGGTCACGCGCGGCGAAGTCCTGGTTGCGGAAGAACCAGTAGCCGGTGCCGTGCAGTTCGTTGCTCCCGCTCCGGGTCACCGTGTTGACCACCCCGCCCGAGGCCCGTCCAAATTCAGCCGAGAAGCCGCTCGAGAGAACCTGGAACTCCTGCACGGCGTCCTGCGAGATCTGCGAGGAGATGCGGGTGCGGCCGGCGTTCTCATTGAAGAACTGCTGGGTGGTGTCGTTTCCGTCGGTCAGGAACGCGTTGCCGCCGGCGATGCCGCGGAAACTCAGCAGCCCAAAGGTCCCGTCCGGGACCACGCCGGGGGAAAACAGGACGAAGGAGTCCACCCGCCGTCCGTTGATCGGCAGGTTCTGGATCTGGTCGCTGGTGACCACCTGCGAGACGCCGGTCTTGGTCTGCTCCACGATTGGCGCCGCCTCAGTGACCTCGATCTGCAAGGTGGTGGTGGCCACTTGCAGCACCGCGTTGATATTCACGTTCTGTCCGACCAGCACTTCGATGCCCTTGGCCTCGAAGGCGGCGAAGCCCTGTTTGTTGACGGTGATGGTGTACCCGGCAGAGGGCGCCAGCGCCGGGGCGGCGAACACACCCGCCTCGTTCGACTCCAGCGTCCGGCGGATGCCCCTGGACTCGTTGGCCACCACTACCTGCGCCCCGGGCACCACTGCGCCCGACGCATCGCGCACCACGCCGGATATACCGCCCAGGCCGGCCACCGGCTGGGCATGCGCGGACAGCGCGCACAGCATCAGAATCACACTCGCAAACAGTCTCATCTTTCGGAACCCCTACCGAGCATAACAAAGTTGCCTTGTATTCTCCTCCCTGTCCCCTGGTCAACCCAAGCCGTGAACCGTCCGCTTCCACAGGCCGGAAAGGCAATTTGCGAGTACAATGGATTGGGCCATGCTCCTGAATTCGGTCACCCTCAAGAACATTCTGTCGTTCAAGGATGCGCAACTGCCGTTGCAGCCTCTAAACGTGTTCGTTGGACCGAATGCCTCAGGCAAGTCAAACCTGATCGAGGCGATCAGCCTGCTTCAAGCCCTGCCGCGCGATTTGTCGGCCGTTATCCGAGCTGGCGGTGGGGTTCGGGAGTGGCTGTGGAAAGGCGACTCCCAGCGCGGAGAACCGGCACACGTGGAGTGTGTTCTGGAGCCGGTGAGTAGCGGACAAAGACGGTACTTGCGGCCAAGAGAGAAAAGGCCTGTTCGCTACGTGCTGCGGTTCCAGGACGTCCAACAGAATGTTCACCTGATCGAAGAGCGATTGGAGACCGTTGAGGCCCTCGGGGGCCAGGCTGAACCCTACTACTTTGCCCGTGTCGAATCCGGCAGCGGGTGGCTCAACGTGGCCACTCCCGGGGGTCATCCCGCACAGCGAGGCGGGAAGAAGCGCGAACTTCAGCGCGGGGAGGCGGGCGCGTCGGGATCGATATTCGCCGCGTTTCGGGACCAGGTCCAGTTTCCCGAGATCACCCACTATGCCAAGGAGTTTGATCGGATTCGACTCTACCGGGAATGGAACCTGGGCCGCCGAGGCGCCCCGCGCCTCCCGCAAGCCACTGACCTGCCGAACGATTTTCTCGATGAAAACGCGCAGAACCTTCCCCTCGTGCTCAATCGGATGGAGAGCGACGGCAGCCTCGCAAGGCTTGAGGAGTATTTGGGAAGGTTTTGCGAACGCTTCGGGAGAGTTGCGGTAAAGATCGAGGGCGGCACGGTTCAACTCGGCATCCGAGAGAAGGGCTTCTCGCATCTCATTCCCGCCATGAGGCTCTCGGACGGCACGCTGCGGTTCCTGTCACTGTTGTCAGTGCTGTGCAATCCGAGCCCTCCTCAGTTGGTCTGCATTGAAGAGCCCGAGTTGGGCCTCCACCCGGATGCAGTGAGGCTTATCGCGGAAGCGCTGATTGAGGCGTCAGGACGGATGCAGTTGATCGTCACGACCCACTCTGAGGACCTCGTCGATGCATTACAGCCGGACGCGATCGTAGTTTGCGAATTCGAGGAGCATAATGGCACCCGGTTCCGGCGTCTGAATCGTGACGAATTGGAGGAGTGGCTCAAAGACTACACGCTCGGCGAGTTGTGGCGAAAGGGTGAAGTGGGCGGAAGGAGATGGTGACGGAGATCCGGATTTACTTCGAGGGGCACCCCAACCTGCGAGAGGGCTTCCACGAATTCCTCAAGGATGTCCGGGAGAACGCTCGAAACCGGCGTTATCGGTTCCAGTTGGTGGCGGGACGAGGCCAAGCCGTTCGAGACTTCATGAAGGCCTTACGGCTCCACCGCGAGGCTCTCAATGTCCTCCTGCTCGATAGCGAGCAGCCAGACGACGGACGCCTCTTTGAGGAACTGTCCGGCCGCGCCGACTGGCGGCCTCCTGCCGGGGCACAAGTGAGTAGCGAGCAGGTCTTCTGGATGGTGCAGCTCATGGAGTCCTGGTTTCTCGCGGACCCTCGGACACGGAGCCAGTTCTACGGCCACGGTTTTCGCGGCAACGCGCTGCCATCCAACCCCCAGGTCGAGCAGGTGCCCAAGGACGACGTGCTCAACGGATTAAAGGACGCCACCAGGGCTACGCAGAAAGGCGCTTACAGCAAGACCCTGCACGCACCCAAGGTCTTGCGTCTTCTTGATCCCGTTCGGGTAGTCAGCGCCGCCCCCAACTGCCGCCGGCTGTTCGAGAACCTGCGCCAAGGGCTCGCCGACCGGGTTTGACCTTCATCCCGAGGCTTCCCGGCCATAGCGCTCGATTACTTTTCTCTCTCGCGCTCTGGCCCGGTCCCATGCATGGGGGAAACGCGGATTGGCGGCCAGGCGCGGCGCGTTCGGGTCGTACGGGTACTTCTTCTTCAGCTCTTCGATGTTGGCAAGTTCCATCCCAAAACCCGGCCGGTCGCTGAGGGAAATGTAGCCGTTCTTGGGGGCCATGGGCTCCCGGAACACCGCGTCCCGCCAGGGGGTATTGGGATACATGAAGAACTCGCACATGTAGCCGTTAGGCACACCGGCGACAAGGTGCGTGTTACACATGGTTCCAAGAGCGCTGATCCAGTTGTGAGGCACCATCTTGAGGCCATGGTAAGCGGCCACGCGCGCCACCAGCCAGTTCTCGGTGATGCCGAGCCGGATGGAGTCGGTCTGGATCGCATCGTAGATGCGCCGTTCCATAAAGGGCCGGGCCTGCTGGAGGTTGCGAAAGCTCTCGCCGCCCCACAGCATTACGTTTGGCATCAACTCCTTGAGCTTCAGGTAGTCTTCGAACTGAGCCGGGCCGACGTCCATCATAGGCTGCTCGAAGAAGAAGAACTTCAGATCGTTGATGATCGGCGCAATTGCGATCGCTTCCTCAAGCGTCCAGGCGTCCCACGCTTTCTTCTCGAGGCCGAGTTTGAAATCCGGCCCGACCGCGTCCCGTAACTTCCGGCATACGGTCTCTCCCAACCTGGCCGCGGTCATGCCGGCTTCTTCCCAGTCCGTTCCCGGTCTCCACTTGAACGTGTCGAAGCCCATCTCTTTGTACTTCAGGGCCTCCTCGATGAGGGCGTCGGCGCCGTAGGGTCTCTTGTCGCCCCGGTCGTAGAAGGTCCAGTTCACACCGCCGCTGGCATAGACGTGGACCCGCGGATTCGCTCGGTGGCCGGTGGCAAGCAGTTTGTAGACCGGCATGCCCTTGGCCTTACCGATGATGTCCCAACAAGCCACGTCGATCCCGTTCGACAGGCCCAGAAGCTCAACGTCGAAGGGATTCTTGCCGGTCAGTTGGGAGTACTCGTCGTCCGCTCCGCCTCCGCGGCCCTCCCCTCCCGGGCCGATCCCTACGATTCCCTGGTCGGTGAAAACCTCCAATATCGCGCAACCTTGGGAGCGAAGGACTATCGGACCCGCCTCGTTCACGTATTCGCCTTCGGGCGCCGTGTATGTGAGGCGCGTGGTCCTCACGCTGGCGATCTTGATGTTCTCGCGGCCGATCCCTTCCAGCAGATGAGTGAAGCTCCCGGACGTCCTGTTACCGGCGGGCGCCGGCCTGCGACAGCCGCCAGAGAGAGCTGCGGCGGCGGCAGTCACCGAGGTGATGAAAGAGCGTCGAGTCATAAGCCGTTAGAACAGGATCCTCGCTCCCAGTTCGACTTGCCGGCCGTTGTTCACCTGGCTGCTGACGGTGCCGAAGGCGGCGCTGCCGAACGTCGTATTGGGGGCCCCGAATACCGGGTGGTTCGGGAGGTTGAAGGCTGTGGCCCGGAACTCCAGCCGCACCCCTTCCCGGATGGCGAAGACTTTCGAGAGGGACACGTTGATGGTGTTATTACCCGGACTGCGCACGCTCCCGATGCGCGGCGCCAGGTTGCCCAGCGTGAAGTCGGGCGGGCGTGCGAAGGCCGTGGTGTTGAAGTAGCGGTTCAGCCGCCGGACGTGCGGGCCCGAGGCGCCCTCGCTGGGATCGCCAACCACGTTCGGTCGGATCGAGTTGCCGACATAGGTTCCCCCCGTCACGCCGAACGCCATCGGCATACCGTCCTGGAAGATCACCGACGAAGATACCTGCCAGCCGCCGATCGCCAGGTCCGCGGCCCGGTTGAGGGCGCCCAGGAACTGGCGTCCGCGGCCGACGGGCACCTCCCAGGCGAGCGCCGCCGACAGCCGGCTCGGCGCGTCGATCTCGGTGAGCGCCCGCTCCGGCTTCAGGTTGTAGATGTTTTGCGGAGTGTGAAGGTCGCTGATGTTCTTGGAGATGGTGCCGGCGACCAGAGCGGCCAGCCCATGGGCCATGCGCTTTTCGTACTTGATTTGCAGCGAGTGGTAGACGCTCGACCCGTATCCGGGATCGGTCCGCGTCACGCCGGTGAACTGGGGATAAGGCCGCAGCAACTGCATCTGCGAGACCGTACTCCCGCTCAGCGATCCCGTCGTCAGTACGCCGTAAAACGGGTTGGCAACCTGCCTGGTAAGCGCGGTTCCCATCGAGAAATACTCGGCGGGCAGTTGGTTGACGTTGATGCCGGGCGATTTGAGACGGATTCCCCGGCTCGCCACGTAGGCAACCTCGATCACGCTCTTGGAAGGCAGCGCCCGCTGGATGCTGAGCTGGTAGTTGTGGTATTGCGGATAAACGTCCGCGGGATCCACATACCGGACACCCTGCCCGACCAGCGTTGCCAGCCCCTGAGAATTCCCGGTCGGCTCGAGTTTTCCCGCCGGAAACGGATTGCTCAGACGGTCCTTGACCGTGATGCCGCCGTCGGTCGTGCTCACCCAGGGCGTGTCCAGCGTATAACCCAGGTTGATCACGCTGGTGACGATCGGAATATAGCTGAGCGCGTAACCTCCGCGGATCACCATCCGATTGTTCAGCGACCAGGCGAACCCGATCCGCGGCCCGAAGTTGTTCCAATCGGAATC
>JBBTDS010000215.1:0-4333 GCA_038060875.1 Acidobacteriota bacterium
GGACCGTCAGCGTTCAGCCAAGCCGGCTTCTCGCATCACCGTGCGCAGGTGCGCCAGGGCTGGCCGGTAATTGTTGGAACCGACATACTCTAATATCAACGGCGCGGTGGGGGTGCGTTTGGCTGCGAGAGTGACAAACTTCCGGTAGTCCAGATCCCCTTGGCCGGCTGCCACGCCTTCGGTGACGTGCAACTTGCGATCCTTCGCGTGCAGGCAATCGATCCAGGGCTGAAGCTGGTCGAACATTTCCTCGAGGTCGTTCACCTCCAGCAAGTTGGCTGGGTCGAGCAGTGCTCGAATCCGGCGTGAGCCCACTTCCTCCAGGAACACTCGTGTCCGCTTCGCAGTGGCAAGGAACCCCTGGAAATAAGGCTCCAGCAGCACCGTCGCGCCGTGCGCGCCGGCCATGCTTGCCAGTTCCTTCGCGGTAGCCACCATTCTGCGCCAGACTTCCTCCTGCCAGTGATAAGGCACTCTCGGCGCCGGCTCCGGGTGATGGTGTCCGGCCTCGGTGATGAAGGTGCGAACGCCCATCTGGGTTCCCACCTTCATCATCGCCTCGAAATAGGTCAGGTTCGCTTTTCGCTCGGCCTCGTCCGGGTGGATCAGGTTCGTGTACACGCCGATGCTGTGGATGGAAATACCAGCCGACCGGTAGATGCCGGCTATGACGTTGCAGCGCTCGTTGGTGAGGCCCGAGAGGTCGCTGCGGCTGTTGTACTTCCAGTAGTTGCTGTCCGACTGCGTGAGAAAGAGTTGGACCGTGCGCACGCCCTGCTCGCTCAGGTCTTTTGCCAGCGCGCCGTTCGTGAGTTCGCGGAACTGGGTGGTGGCCACTCCGACGGTGACGGCAGTTCCGCCTTTCGCGTTGGGGGCGGCGGACGCCAGCGGCAGGGCGGCAGCCCCTGCCAACAGGGCGTCACGACGGGTGATCTGATTACGCATTCAAGCCTCCAGTTTCCACGGAGCCCGGTACGGTTTCGTGACCAGAGCATTCGCTGCCGGATCGCCAAGGACTTGGTGATTCTTGCCGTCCCAGCGGATGCTCCGGCCCACCTGCCAGGAGATGTTCATCAGGTGCCCCAGGTTCGTCGCGTGGTGGCAGGTCTCGACGCTGGCGAGCGGCTGGGTCCGCTGGCGCACATGGTTCAGGAACACCTCGAAGTGGTAGAGATCGTCGTCCTTGGCCCGAACCGTTTCCTCCGGGCTGATCAGGGGGTCCGTGGAGACGATTCGCTTACCCCCGTGGATCTCTTTGACGATCGAGTATCCGAAGCGATCCAACAGCATTGACGCGTCGCTGCCCACGAAACACTTCCCGTGCGCCCGGGTTTCCCGTCGGCAGCCGGTTCGCATCGTGTACTGCAAAACGAAGCCGCGCTTTGCGACCGGACCGGGGCCGAATGTCAAGTTTCCACTGAAGGTGTTGGGCCATTCGTGATTGTCTTCGAAGGCAAGATTCCCGCCTGTTGCGAAGGCAGTTTCGGGCCACTTCACACCCATGGCCCAAAGGACGATGTCGAAGTGGTGCACGCCCCAGGCTACCTGGTGGCCGGCGCCCGAAAGCTTGAACCAGTCGTAGCCGTAGTTGTAATAGATGTTCGGATTGTAGGCGCGATACGGCGCCGGACCGACGTAGAAATCCCAGCCCAATTCTGGAGGTGCATCGCAGTCGGGCGGCGAGCCCGCGCCTGGCCAGTAGTTCTCGTAGTCCCAAACCCTCACTTCGGAGATCTCACCCAGTTTGCCGGACCTGATGAGTTCCACCGCCTGACGATAGTGTTCCTGGCTCCGCTGCTGGGTGCCCACTTGCACAATCCGGCCGTACTTGCGGGCGGCCTCAATCGCAACGGGACCTTCGCCAATGGAGTTGCCCAGCGGCTTTTCCAGGTAGACATCCTTGCCGGCCTGGCAGGCGGCAATCATCGGCAATATGTGCCAATGCTGATTGGTGGCCACGATAACGGCGTCCACATCCTTGTCCTCCAGCAGCTTGCGGTAGTCGTGGTGGGCGGCAACGCGCTCGCCGCCCGCCCGTTTGCGGCCATCGGCCAGGCGTTTCGAGTTCACGTCGCAGACGGCGACGCACCGCGTGCCGGCCAGTTTCAGAAAGTTGGTCAGCACGTACGTGCCCCGCGCACCGCAACCGATCAGGGCCAGGTTGATGGTGTCGTTGGGGCCGGCTCCAGTCCAGGCCCCGGTCACCGCCGCGCCGGATGCGCCCAGGAACTTCCTTCGTGTACTCTTGTTGCTCATAAGATTCCTATGATCCTCCTTTCAACCACCTCTCAAACCAACCCTGCCAGGCCGGGTCCATCTCGGGGCCGTTGGCTTTGTGCCCGTCGTTGGTGAGCACGAACTGGATGCGCTCGGGGACGCCGAGAAGCTGGTACACCTCGCGGGCGCGGTTGAAGTAGCCCCAGCTCTGGAGGTCGTCGGAGTCGCCGCCGCAATCCTCGCAGCGGCGCGTGCCGCCGAGGAGCAGAAACGCCCGCGGCGCCGTCAGCGCCATCAGCTCGTGATGGTCATGCTCGAAGCCGGGCCGCTTGGGATCGCGATTGAGCAGGCTCAGCACGGTGTGCTGTTCGGTCGGAATGTCTGGGAATGGCCGCAGCCAGTCCAGATACCACGGGGCGTACCAGTTGGTGCCGCCGTTGACGGCGATGTGCGGGTCGAGCGCGACCACCGCCTTGAACTCCGGCGCGAAGGCGGCCACGTAGACCGCCGCCTTCGCCCCGAGTGAGAAACCGATGAAGCCGAGGCGCTTGCGGTCCACCTGCTTGAGGCTGCGCAAGTACTCGGCCTCGCGCCGCGCGTCGTGCACCATCTTGGCCAGCGGCAGCCAGTGTCCGAAGCGCTCGTAGAGCTTGTCGGGCGCGCCCGCGCGGGCGGTGCTGCCGTCGCGGTAGTAGCGGATGAACGACCAGCTTGTGAGCACCACGTAGCCGTGCTCGGCCAGCCACTTGCCCCACCACTGCTCGGGGGCGGTGAAATCCGGTGTGCTGGAGGTCCAGCAGATGACCGCGGGGAACGGACCTGGTCCCTGGTTCTTCGGCAACAGCAGCAGGTGCTTCTGGAGGAAGTCCTTCTCGATCGGCAGGTCGAGGCGGATGCGGGTGTAGCGCTCGAATTCCTGCTTCTCGTGGACGAGCGCCTTGCGGATGTCGCCGAACCAGCGGCGATCCTGGCGGGTTGGCTCCAGCTTGCCGAGGATCGTGGTCCAGAGTCTGAGCAGCTCCGGGCGGCGCTTCTTGTGCCAGTCGCCTGGCGTGCGCAGGCCTTCAACCAGCGACGGGATGATCTCGCGCTCGGCCCCCAACTCGGGGGCGGGGCTGGAGCGGGAGGTGACGCGGTGGTGGTTGAGGCGGGCAGCGTCGTCTTGGGACGCGAGGAGCAGGGCGAAAGCGACTGCGAGCATGGCACCCTGATTTTAGCAGCGGCATTGACACGAGGCGAGCCATCGGGTACAAGTCAGGATCAGATGAGAACGCGAAGCCTGCTGATTCTGCTCGTGACGGCGTGCGCCGGCGCCGCCGAGGTGAAGATCGATTTCGACCGGCGGGTGACGATGCGCGACGGCGTGGAGCTGTCGGCCGACGTGTACCGGCCCGAGGCGCCGGGGCGCTATCCCGTCATCCTGGCCCGCACGCCCTACGTCAAGACGGGCATGCTGGCGCGGGCGCGCTATTTCGCCTCGCGCGGCTATGTCTTCGTCGCCATGGACGTGCGCGGGCGGGGCGACTCCGATGGCCTCTTCGTCCCCTACCGCAACGAGGGCCGGGACGGCTACGATGCCGTCGAGTGGTGCGCCGCGCAGCCGTGGTCTGACGGAAAGGTCGGCGCCTCGTACCTCGGCCGCATCCAGTGGTACACGGCCGTGCTCCAGCCGTCGCACCTGGTCACCATGGTCGTGCTGGTCACACCCTCGGACCCATTCGTGGAATGGCCCACCGGCCTGCCGCTGCCGGACATAAGCTGGTATCACTTAACCGCCGGCCATGTGAGCCAGAACATGGATGCGGTGGATTGGGCTAAGATTCACTGGCACTTGCCGCTGGTGACCATGGACGAGGCGGCCGGGCGGCCCAACTCCAACTGGAAGGCTATGTTCGACCACGCCCGCCTGGACGAGTGGTGGGAGTTCAAACGCTACCAGAACAAGTACGACCGCGTCCGCGTCCCGGTGCTGCACATCTCCGGCTGGTACGACGACGAGCAGATCGGCACGCCGCTGAACTTCATCGGCATGAGGACCAAGGGCCCCACCGAGGAGGTCCGCCGCAGCCAGAAACTGCTGATGGGCTGGTGGCCGCACAACACCTTCATTCAGGGG
>JBBTDS010000216.1:0-5506 GCA_038060875.1 Acidobacteriota bacterium
ACCAGGGATATAGAAGCGGCAGCAGGAACAGGGTCAGGCCGGTGGCGGTGATCAGGCCGCCGATGACCACGCTGGCCAGCGGGCGCTGGATCTCGGCGCCGGTCGAAGTGGCCACCGCCATCGGCAGGAAACCGAGGCTGGCCACCAGCGCCGTCATCAGCACCGGCCGCAACCGGATGGCCGCGCCTTCGAAGATGGCTTGCTCGCAGCCCAGGCCCTGCCGCCGCAGCGTGTTGATCGAGCTGACCAGCACGATGCCGTTCAGCACCGCCACCCCGAACAGGGCGATGAAGCCGACCGAAGCCGACAGGTTCAGCGTCAGGCCGCGGAGCCAGAGCGCGGCGATGCCGCCCACCAGGGCGAACGGGATGTTAAGCAGGATCAGCAGCGCCTGGGGCACCGATTGGAAGGTGGAGAACAGAAGTCCGAAGATGATCAGGACCGAGAGGGGCAGCACAATCATGAGCCGCCGCATGGCGCGGCGCTGGTTCTCGAACTGGCCGCCCCAATCGATGGAGTAGCCGGCGGGCAGCGGCAGGCCGGCTTCGATCTTCCGGGCCGCGTCGGAGACGAAACCGCCCAAGTCGCGGCCGCGGACGTTGGCCTGGACTACGATGCGCCGCTGGCCGTTCTCCCGCGAGATCACTTCGGGACCGCGCGCCACCGCCACCCGGGCCACCTGTCCGAGGCGGATGCGTTCGCCGCCGGGCGCCGACAGCGCCAACTCGTTCAGTGCCTCCGGATCGCGGCGGTAGCGCTCCGGCAGGCGCAACACGATGGCGAAGCGCTGCTGGCCGTCGATCATGTCGGAGACCGGGCGCCCGCCGACGGCTGCCTCCACCACATCGCGCAGGTCGGAGACATTCAGCCCGTAGCGGGCCACCGCCTGGCGGTCCACCTCGACTCGCAACTCGGCCACACCAGAGACGATCTCCATCTGAGCGTCGGCGGCGCCGGGCACGGCGGCGATGAGGTTCAGCGCACGCTCGGCAAGCTGTTCCAGCATGCGGGCGTCGGGGCCGAAGATCTTCAGGGCCACGTCGGCCTTGATCCCCGAAATGGTCTCATCCAGCCGCATCGCCATGGGCTGGGTGAAGTTGTAGACCACCCCGGGCGCCGCTTCCAGCGCCGCGGACATCTTCGCCACCAGTTCCTCTTTCGAGCGGGCCTGCCAGTGCCGGCGCGGCCGCAGCAGGACGTAGACGTCGGCCTCGTAGATGCCCATGGCCTCGGTGGCCAGGTCGGGGCGGCCCAGCTTGGTGACCACCCCTTCCACCTCGGGAAAGCCGCGCACGATCTGCTCGATGCGCTGGCTGATCTGGACCGATTCGGTAAGCGAGATGCCCGGCAGCTTCCGCGTCTGGATCAGCAGCGAGCCCTCGTCCAGCCGCGGCATGAAATCGCTGCCGAGCCAGGCGAGCGAGGACAGTGAGACCGCCAGCACCACCACCGCCGTCCCCAGCGTCAGCAAGCGGCGGCGCATCGAAAAGCGGAGCACGCCAAGGTAGGCATCGCGCAGCAACGCGAACCACCGCGCCTCCCGGTGCGCCTTCGCGCCCCGCCGGAGCACGAGCCCGGCAGCGGCCGGCACCACCGTCAGCGCGAAGACCAGCGAGCCGATCAGCGCGGCGCAGACCGTTATCGCCATCGGCCGGAACATCCGGCCCTCCAGGTCCTGGAGGAAGAAGATCGGCAGGTAGACGGCGATGATGATGGCCACGCCGAAGACGATCGGCCGCGCCACCTCATGGGCCGCCTCGCGGATGCGTTCCAGCGCCTGAAGGCGGTCCCGCGTCCCCTCCTGAAGCCGGCGCACCGTGTTCTCCATCATGACCACCGCGCCGTCCACGATCAGGCCGAAGTCGATCGCGCCCAGGCTCATCAGGTTGGCCGAGACACCGAAGGCCAGCATGCCGATGAAGCCGACCAGCATCGAGAGCGGGATGACCGCAGCCACGATCAACGCCGCCCGGATGTCGCCCAGGAACAGCAGCAGCACAGCCACCACCAGCGCGCCGCCCTCCAGCAGATTGTTGCGCACCGTGCGGATGGTTCCGTCGATCACGCTGGACTGATCGTAGAAGGGGATCAGCCGGACCCCGTCCGGCAGGCGCAGCGAGGCGAGCCGCTGCTTGACGCGCGCGATCACCTGCTTGCCGTTCTCGCCCTTCAGCATGATCACCATCCCGGACACGGTTTCGCCCTTGCCGTCGCGCAGCACCGCCCCCTGGCGCGGCATCGGCTTCACCGAGACGGCGGCCACGTCGCGCAGCAGCACCGGGGTGCCGGCCCGGGCCAGCACTACGATCTTCTCCAGGTCGGCGGCGTCCTGAAGGCGGCCGAGGCCGCGCACCGTGTACTGCTCGGAGGCGTGCTCAATGAATCCGCCGCCGAAGTTGGCGTTGTTCTCGCGGATGCGCTCGTAGAGGTCGCGCAGGCTCAAGCCGTAGCTTTGGAGGCGCGCCGGGTCGGCCTCGACGTGATACTGGCGCGTTTCCCCGCCCCAGGTGTTTACCTCGTTGACCCCCGGCACGGTGCGGAGCTGGTTCTTGACCAGGACCTCGTGGATGGATTTCAGCTCCATCGGCGAGCGGCCCTCGCCGCCCAAGGTGTACTGGTAAACCTCGCCGAAGGCGGTGGCCACCGGGCCCAGCCCCGGTTCGAGCCCCGCGGGCAGCCGCGGCCGCACCTCCTGCAACCGCTCACCCACGATCTGGCGCGCGAAATAGACGTTCACCGAATCCTCAAACAGCAGGGTGACCATCGACAAGCCCAGCTTGGAGATGGAGCGGATACCCTGCGTTTTGGGCAAGCCCATCAGCGCCGTTTCGATGGGAAAGGTGACCAGTTGCTCCACCTCGCTGGGCGCCATGGCCGGGCACTCGGTGATGACCACCACCTGGTTGTTGGTCAGGTCCGGGAAAGCCTCGATCGGGATTTGCGAGACGGTGTAAAGGCCGAGGGCCACGATGCCGGCCAGCCCGGCCAGCACGAACCAGCGATGCGCCAGGTGGAAGTCGATCAGCCTGTTGAGCACGGTTACTCCCCGGCCAGTGAGGACTTCAGAAGCTGCGACTTCAGCAGGAAGCTGCCGCGCGTCACCACCACCTCGCCGGGGGCCAGCCCGGCGGCGACTTCGAGCGATCCCTCCACCGCGCGGGCGATGCGCACCGGGCGCGCTTCGAACCGGTCCTCGGCTTTGCGGACGAAGACCATCGTCTGCCCCTCGATCTCCTGCGGCGCTGTCTGCGGGATGAAGACGGCCCGCGCCGAGCCGCCCAGCTCGATCTCGGCGGCGGCGTACATCTCGGGCTTGAGCCGGCCGCCGGGATTGGGCAGCTCCACCCGCACCCTCAGGGTGCGGGTAGTGGGATCCAGTTCCTCGCCGAGCCGGCCTATGCGGCCCGGGAAAACGCGGCCCGGATAGGCCTGCACGCTGACGCGCACCGGCATGCTGGCGCGCAGCCTCGCCAGGTGCTCCTCGCTGACGGCGGCGATCATCCAGAGAGTGGCCAGGTCGCTGATCACGAACAAGTCGGCGGAGGTCCCCACCACGGTGCCGGCGGTGACATTGCGCACGAGCACGACGCCGCCGGCGGGGGACTTGATCGGGATCAGGTCCTCATCGAGGTGCGGCGCGCCATCGCGGTGGTACTCCTGCTCGTCGGGTGGGATCTCGAGGAACTCCACCAGGTGCCGCCGCGTCCGGTCCAGTTCCACTTCGGCGGTGGTCACCGCCGTCTGGGCGTTGCGCAATTCGGTCTCGGCGTGCTCCACCTGTTCCAGCGAGGCTGCCTTGAGACCGAACAGCCGCCTGGCTCGGTCGCGGACACCGCGGGCATAAGAGTCCTGAGCGCGCACGCGCGTCAGATCACCCAACGCCTTGCGGTACTCGGCACGGGACTCGTGGATGGCGTGGCTGTGCATCCGGGCCAGGATCTGTCCCTGGCGGACCGTGTCGCCCGGGCTGGCGAAGACCTTGACGATGCGGCCCTCGGTCACCGCGCCCACCCGCCAGGTCTTCTCGCCGTCCTCGGTGATGCGGCCGCTGGCGCGCAGCAGCTCTGGAATCGAACGCACCTGGACAGTCTCTGTCTCTACTCCGGCCTCCTTCTGGGCCGCGGGAGGCAGGAGGACTTCCCGCGCCGCGGGGCCAGCCCGAGCCGGTGGCGGCTGCGCCGGCGGCGGCTCGCGCGAGCAGCCGGCCAGCAACGCCAGCAAAGCGATGGCGGTGATCAAGGGTTCCCTCACGGCGTCACCCCCAGGGCCGTCTCCAGCGCCACCAGGTTTTGCTGGTAGTCGGCCAGCGTGCGGTAGTAGAGCAGCTCGATCTCGATGCGCACCCGCTCGGCATCGAGCAGCCGCAGCAGGTCGGCGCCGCCCTCGCGGTAGGCGGCCAGCGAGATGCGCGAGGATTCCGCCGCCCGCTTGCGCAGGGCCGGCAGCGTCTCCAGCACCTGCCGGCGCCGGATCTCGAACTCCCGCACCGCCGCCTCGACTTCGGCCTTGACCACCGCCTCAGCGGCCGCCAGCGTGGCCTCGGCGGCCCGCAGCTCGCGTTCGGCGGCCACAATGTTGCCCTGGTTGCGGTTGGCCAGCGGGAGGTTCACCTGCACGCCGGCCAGCAGGGTGTTGAAGCCGGCGGTGCGCTTGTAGCCGGCCAGCAAGTCCAGGTCCGGCCTGGCGGCGGCGCGCTCCAGGCCCAGGCTGGCACGGACCTGCTCGACCTGTTGCCGCGCGATCTTGAGCTCGGTGCGCCCGGCCAGCGCGCGCGCCGGATCGACGGCGGGCGGAGCCGCGACCGCCTGCTCCAGCGGCTCGGAGAACGCCACCTTGGGGAACTCCGGGCGCCCCATCTCGCGGAACAGGCTGATGCGCGCGCGCTCGGCCTCCAGCGCGGCGGCGTTGGCCGCCAGCTCCAGCCGTTCGCCCTCCAGCCGCACGCGCAGCAGATCGACTTCCGCCATCGCGCCTTCGCGGACCCTCACCTCATGGTACTCCACCACTTGCCGGAACCTCTTCTCGTTCTCCAGCAGCAGCTCGTGCAGCTTCTGCGCCCCGGCCGCGGTCCAGTAAGCGGATCTCACACGGCTGGCGATCTGGCGAGCGAGCAGCTCGCGCTCCAGCTCGGCGCGGCGCACGCCGGCGGAGGCGGCATCCAGCCGCCGCGCCCGCTTGCCGGCCGTCTCGACGAGCTGCGAAACGTAGGCGAACATGTCGGCGTCCCGCGAGAAGCTGAACGGGGGGGCGCCGTGGCCACGCAGGTTCTCGGTCTGGAAGTATGCTCTCGGGTTAGGCCGCAGGCCGGCTTGCAGCTTCAGGCCCTCGGAAGCGGCGACCCGCTCGCCGCTGGCCGCCAGCAGCGGATGGCCGCGGAGAGCTTCCGCCACCGCCTCGCGCAGCGAGAGACTGGTCTGAGCAGCGGCGGCAACGCTGAAAAGCAGAAGCAGGGAGTGGGATCTGGCGATTCCGGGTGACACCCACCGATTCTAGCGGGTGCGGGCGC
>JBBTDS010000217.1:0-2782 GCA_038060875.1 Acidobacteriota bacterium
GCAAGGGCAAGCAGGCGCTGAAAGCGGCCGGGCTGCACTACATCAGTGCGCTGACCGATCCGCAGATTCGGCGTTTGCTGGGGGCAGGGACCTTGCAGATGGGCTTGTTCAGCGAAAAGGAGAGCCGCACGCGGGGTCACGTCTTCTGCTGCATGTTGGCGCTCAAGATCATCTGGGAGATGGAGCGCCGGCTGCAAGCGAGGTTCGGGACAACCGACAGCGATCCCCACACCACCACCCTGCCGGATGCCCTAGCCGCTCTGAGCCGTCTATGCCTGCTGGAATACCAGATCGATGAGAAGAACACGGTGACGCGATTGCCCAAGCCGGACGCCCGGCAGAAAGAGATTCTCACGGCGCTCGCGATTCAGCTCCCCGACAAGTAGTGCAATGTAGGCAGGGCCTCCATTTCGCCTTCATCAAGGCGACGCCAACATAACAAATCCACTTCCGCTCCATGATCTGCCTCCAAGGAAGGGGGAAGATCCGCCGGGACGGCTGACGGTTCACAGCTTGATGGCCCAGCCCTTGCGGAAGGTGGGCTTCACCCAACGGTTGGCGTCCTTATTGCCGCTGATTTCGCCTTTGGCGTGGTCCCACATCAGCTTGCCTTCGTAGTGGACGGCAGCGGCGCCGAGCAGGAGCCATTCGGTGTACTTCCCGGCGATGCTGAAATTCGAGCAGGCCGGCGCCCCGCCTTTGCAGGCACGCACCCAGTCGCGGCAATGGGCGGAATGGTTGCTCCCGGTGCTGGCGCCAGGCGAACGCTGCAAGTAGGGGTTTGGCAGCGTGTATTCCGCCCATCGCGAACCCGGCAGCAAGCCCACGCCTTCTCCACGGCCGCTGGTGCCCAGGTACCCTTTCGAGCCAACGAAAATGCAGTTGTACCCGCTGCCCTGCGGGCGGCCGCCGCCGCGGAAGCCCTGCGGGCCGGGACCGCCGGGAGCACCAGGCGCGGCCGGCCGGCCGGCTTGGGCGCCGCCGCCGGATCCGGGGGTGAAGCCGCCCTGCCCGGAGACAGGACCGACTTGCGGTCCTTTGCCGGGGATCTTGCGCGCCTCTTCGGTGGTCATCTCTGGGGGCGTGTAGGGATCGCCACCCGCGTGGTGGTACCAGTAGACGGTCACCGGAGGCATGCCGGGGCGGGCGGTGAACTCGTACTTGGTCACCAGTTCGTCGGGGAACGTGAATGGAGGCAGCGAGTCCTTCTTGATGCATTCCACGCTGATCAAGTACTGGGGGTCCAACTGCAAGCCCCAGTTCGCCGGACCGAGGATATGCACGCCCCAATCGCCGATCAGGCTGCTGCCGAAATCGTAGAAGCCGCGCCAATTGAACGGCAAGTAGAAACCGAAATTCTCCTGGCGGCCTGGTCCCCCGCCGCCGGGCGCAGTTGGACCGCCAGCGCCGGGGGCAGCGGCGGGGCGGCCCGCCCCTCGGCCGGACCGCGCGTTGCGGGCGACCACAAATTCCTTGTACTCGGCATCGCCGGCGGTGAACGGGCGCAAGGGCGCGCCCCCGAGCCACAGATCCCAGTCCAGCGTCTCGGGAACCGGGGTGGGCTCCGGGATCTTGGTCATGCCCTGCGGCCAACCAGGCCTCCCCGTCCAGGCGTGGACCTCCCGCACCTCGCCGATCTCGCCGGCCCAGAGTATCTCGCAGGCCACGCGGGTGGCATCGTGGGAGTAACCCTGGTTGCCCATCTGGGTGGCGACCTTGTACTTCTCGGCCGCCTCCGTCAGCAGCCGCGCCTCCCAGGAGGTCTGGGTCAAGGGCTTCTCGAGGTAAACGTGCTTGCCGAGCTCCATGCAGGCCAGGGCGCAGATGGCGTGCGTGTGGTCGGGGGTGCCGATGACCACGGCGTCGATCTGGTTGCCCTGCTTGTCGAGCATCTGCCGGAAGTCCTTGTGCCGGGTTGCGTCCGGGAACCTCTTGAACGAATCCTGGCCGCGGTCCCAGTCGCAATCGGCCAGCGCCACCACGTTCTCCACTCCGGCGTGGGCGGCGCGCAAGTCGGAGGCCGGCTGCCCGCCGGCGCCGATAGCGGCCAGATTCAGCTTCTCGTTAGGCGACTTGTAGCCCAGCGCCTTCAGCGACGGCGCGCTGCCGAAACCTCCGGCCGGAACCGCGCCGGCCAGCAGCGATCCGCAGAAGAAATGCCGTCTCGAAAACCCGTCCTGTGACATGGCAATCATCGTCTCCCGTACACGCGGCTACGACAGCACCTTCACCAGGCCCTGGAAGTTGGCCCTGGCATCGGCCAGCGAGTCCCCGCTGGCCTGTCCCGCGTTGTCCTGCTCGATGACGAAGTACTTCAGCCCGGCCAGCCCGGCGCTGGCGAACATCGTCCTGTAATCGATCTCTCCTTGCCCAATGGGGATGAACTTAGCGCGGCGCCGCCCCGGGGGAGCGGCGGGGTCCGCATCCTTGAGACCTACCACGTCCTTGACGTGCCAGAGATCGTAACGCCCCGGGTTCTTCCGGAACATCTCGAGCACGTTTTGGCCGGCGACACAGGCCCAGCCGATGTCGAGCTGCATGGTCACCAGGGCCGGGTCGGTCTCGGCGAGAAGGACGTCGTATTGCGTCCGCTGGCTGTTCTCCAGGAGGTCGAACTCGGCGGCATGGTTGTGGATGAGAATCTTCATGCCGAACTTCCTGGCGATCGTTCCGTGCTTGTTGTACTGCGCGGCCGAACGTTTGACCGCTTCCTCGGTTAGCGGAGGACGCTGCTGCGAGCCGGACGGAGGGCCGCCCGGCCGCTGGCCGCCGGGAGGGCCGC
>JBBTDS010000217.1:2882-7851 GCA_038060875.1 Acidobacteriota bacterium
GGCCGCCGGGAGGGCCGCCCGGCCGCTGGCCGCCCGGCCGCGCCGCGCGGATTTCCGTGTACTTGAATCCCATGATCTGGTGACCATCGAGCTGCTTCTCCAGATCGGGACCATCGATGGCGCCGGCGTGGGTGCTTGGGGCGCTCAGCCCGCAGCGGTCCAGCAGGGCTCGGAATTGTTTCGGATCGAGGCCGCCGTAGCCCACCGGTTCGATCTGCGTGTAGCCAATCTCGGCCACCTTGGCCAGCGTGCCCTCGAAGTCCTTTGAGAGCAGGTCGCGCACGGTAAACATCTCGAGCCCGATCTGCTTGGTCCAGTCGGGCGACGCCGGGGCCGCCGCCAGGAAGGCCCCGCCGGCGACCTGCTTGAGAAAGCTGCGGCGGTCACACCTGCCTGGGTGGTGGAACTTCATCATGTCCATTGGTATGTCATATCACAGTTCCCAGACCGGCTGGCGGGCGACAATTGACGTTGCCGGCATGCGAACCCGACCACGGCGCTGGCCAGGACGGGCAAGCCCCCCCACCTGTTTGACAGGGAACAAACGGGTTCGCTATGCTGTAGAGGTTTGGCAAGTTTCTGCTCCTGTGCCCGAGGTATGGGCCGGGGGCCGGCCCCGAGGTTCCCTGCCTGAACAAGCGGGCGGGAGCATGGGCTAGTCCGAGGCAACAAGCCTTTCGTAGCCGAAGGCGACCATCAGTGAAAGAGAAGAGGTAGTCCGTGCCGACGTTCAATCAACTCGTGCGGAAAGGGCGGAAGCCGCCGCGCCAGAAGACGGCCAGCCCGGCGCTGGAATCCTGTCCGCAGAAGCGGGGCGTGTGCACGCGGGTGTACACCAACAACCCGAAGAAGCCCAACTCGGCGATGCGCAAGGTGGCCCGCGTCCGGCTGACCAACGGGATCGAAGTCACCACCTACATCCCGGGCGTCGGCCACAACTTACAGGAGCACTCGATCGTGCTGATCCGCGGCGGCCGTGTCAAGGACCTGCCCGGGGTGCGCTATCACGTGATTCGCGGCACGCTGGATACCGCCGGGGTGGCCAACCGCAAGCAGGGGAGATCCAAGTACGGGGCCAAGAGGCCCAAGTAAGAAAGCGCCATGCCACGAAGACGAAGACCTGAACCGCGGGAGGTGCTGCCGGATCCCGTGTACAACTCGACGCTGGTGGAGAGGTTCATCAACTCGATGATGTGGGGCGGTAAGAAGAACGTCTCGCAGGGCATCTTTTACTCGGCGATGGACAAGATCCGCGAGCGCTCCGGCGACGATCCGCTGAAGCTGTTCAAGAAGGCGGTGGAGAACTGCAGGCCGCTGCTGGAGGTCAAGACGCGCCGGGTGGGCGGGGCCAACTACCAGGTGCCGGTCGAGGTGCCGCAGAACCGGCGCACCAGCCTGGGCATCCGCTGGCTGATCCTCAACGCGCGCTCGCGGCCCGAGAAGGGCATGCCCGATAAGCTGGCCAACGAGCTGAACGAGGCCGCCAGCATGCGCGGCGGCGCCATCAAGAAGAAGGACGACGTGCACCGGATGGCGGAGGCGAACAAGGCGTTTGCTCATTACAGGTGGTAGCTTGCAGCTCGTAGCTCGTGGCTTGCAGCCCGTCGCCGGGTGCGGCCCACGAGCCACGAGCCACGAGCTACAAGCCACGAGCCACGAGCTACAAGCAGTTATGCGTACGGTACCAATCGAGAAGATGCGCAACATCGGCATCATGGCCCACATCGATGCCGGCAAGACGACCACCACCGAGCGCATCCTCTATTACACGGGCCGTACCTACAAGCTGGGCGAGGTCGATGACGGCACGGCGGTGATGGACTGGATGGAGCAGGAGCAGGAGCGCGGCATCACCATCACCTCGGCGGCCACCACTTGCGAGTGGCGCGACGCCGAGATCAACATCATCGACACGCCGGGGCACGTGGATTTCACCGCCGAAGTCGAGCGCAGCCTGCGGGTGCTGGACGGGGCGGTAGCTGTTTTCGACGCGGTGGCCGGGGTGCAGCCGCAATCGGAGACCGTCTGGCGCCAGGCCGACAAGTACCGGGTGCCGCGCATCTGCTTCATCAATAAGATGGACCGCGTCGGGGCCGATTTCTACCGCGCGGTCGAGTCGATCGTCAACCGCCTGAAGTGCCGTCCGGTCCCCATCCAGATCCCGGTCGGCGCCGAGGACCAGTTCCGCGGGGTGGTGGACCTGGTCGAGATGAAGGCCCGCCTGTGGGGCGACGAGACGCTGGGCGCCCAGAACGAAGAGGGCGAGATCCCGGCCGAGCTGGCGGAAAAGGCGCGGCAGTACCACGACCGCTTGATCGAGGCAGTGGCCGAGACCGACGACGCGCTGTTCCAGAAGTACGTCCACGGCGAGCCAATCACCGCCGCCGAGCTGCGCCCGGCCATCCGCCGGGCCACGGTCGCGCAGCGCATCTTCCCGGTCATCTGCGGCGCGGCCTTCAAGAACAAGGGCGTGCAGGACCTGCTCGACGCGGTGGTGGACTACCTGCCGTCGCCGCCTGAGGTGCCGCCGGTTCAGGGCATGGACGTTGATCATCCCGAGAAGATCCTGGAGCGCAAGGCCGACGACGAGGAGCCGTTCGCGGCGCTGATCTTCAAGATCATGACCGACCCCTACGTCGGCCAGCTCGCCTTCCTGCGCGTCTATTCGGGGCGGCTGGCCAGCGGCGACACGGTTTACAACGTGGCCAAGCGCCGCTCGGAGCGGATCGGGCGGCTGGTGCGGATGCACGCCAACAAGCGGGAAGAGGTGCAGGAAGTCTACGCCGGCGACATCGCGGCCGCGGTGGGCTTGAGAACCGTCTCGACCGGCGACACCATCTGCGACGAGAAGGCGCCGGTGGTGCTGGAATCGATCGAGTTCCCCAACCCGGTGATCCACGTGGCCATCGAGCCGAAGACCAAGGCCGATCAGGACAAGCTGGGGATGGCGATGGGCAAGCTGCTCCAGGAAGATCCGACGCTGCGGGTGCACACCGACAGCGACACCGGGCAGACCATCCTGGCGGGGATGGGCGAGCTGCACCTGGAGATCATCATCGACCGCATGCAGCGGGAATTCGGCGTCGGCGCCAACGTCGGCAAGCCGCAGGTGGCCTACCGCGAGACGGTCCGGGCCGAGGCCGCGGCCGAGGGCCGCTTCGTACGCCAGACCGGCGGGCGCGGCCAGTACGGCCACGTCAAGATACGGATCGCGCCGCTGGCGGCCGGCGGCGGCTTTGAGTTCGAGGACGCCATTCGGGGCGGGGCCATCCCGAGAGAGTTTGTTTCGGCCGTCGAGCAGGGCGTCGGCGAGGCGCTGGAGGGCGGCGTGCTGGCCGGCTACCCGATGTCGGACGTGAAGGTCACGCTCTACGACGGCAGTTACCACGACGTGGACAGCTCGGAGATCGCCTTCAAGATCGCCGGCTCGATGGCGCTGAAGCAGGCGGCCGGGAAGGCCAGGCCGGTGCTGCTGGAGCCGGTGATGAGCGTGGAAGTGGTGGTCCCGGAAGAGTACATGGGCGACGTGATCGGCGACCTCAACTCGCGGCGGGGCCGGATTGGAGGGATGGAATTGCGAGGCACTTCGCAGATCATCAAGTCAATGGTGCCGCTGTCGGAGATGTTCGGGTACGCCACCGCGCTGCGCTCCCGCACGCAGGGGCGCGGCAGTTTCACCATGCATTTCGGGCGGTACGAGGAGGCGCCCGGCGCGATCGCCGAGGAGATCATCAGCCGGGTGCAGGGAAAGGTCCCCAGGTAGGAAGGAGAGTCCGAGGATATGGCTAAGGAAAAATTCGATCGCAGCAAGCCGCACATGAACGTGGGCACGATCGGGCACATCGACCATGGCAAGACCACCTTGACGGCGGCCATGACGCTGGTGCTGGGGAAGGGCAACCCCAAGGTGAAGTTCCGCAGCTTCGATTCGATCGACAACGCGCCGGAGGAGAAGGCGCGGGGCATCACCATCGCCATCGCCCACGTCGAGTACGAGACGGCCAAGCGGCACTACGCCCACGTGGATTGCCCCGGCCACGCCGACTACATCAAGAACATGATCACCGGGGCGGCCCAGATGGACGGGGCCATCCTGGTGGTGGCGGCCACCGACGGGCCGATGCCGCAGACGCGGGAGCACATCCTTTTGGCCCGCCAGGTGGGGGTGCCGC
This sequence comes from Acidobacteriota bacterium, assembly GCA_038060875.1. GTDB lineage: Bacteria > Acidobacteriota > Terriglobia > Bryobacterales > Bryobacteraceae > JBBTDS01. The sequence goes on from JBBTDS010000217.1 coordinate 7,055, forward strand.
ACATCGTGGTGGCCTTGAACAAGGTGGACGCGGTGGACGATCCGGAGCTGCTGGACCTGGTGGAGCTGGAGGTGCGGGAGCTGCTGAGCAAGTACGAGTTTCCCGGCGACAAGGTGCCGGTGGTGCGGGTGTCGGCGCTGGGGGCTTTGAACGGCGAGGCGCAGTGGGAGAAGGGGATCCACGAGCTGATGGAGGCGGTGGACAACTACTTCCCGCTGCCCAAGCGCGAAATCGACCGGGCGTTTCTGATGCCGATCGAGGACATCTTCTCGATCCAGGGCCGGGGCACGGTGGTGACGGGGCGGATCGAGCGGGGCCTGGTGAAGGTGGGCGAGGAGATGGAGATCGTCGGCTTCCGCGACACGCAGAAGACGGTGATCACCGGGGTGGAGATGTTCAAGAAGATCCTGGACCGGGGCGAGGCGGGCGACAACGTGGGTCTGCTGTTGCGCGGGATCGACAAGGAGGCAGTGGAGCGGGGCCAGGTGGTGGCCAAGCCGGGTTCGATCACGCCGCACCAGCGGTTCCGGGGCGAGGTGTACGTGCTGTCGAAGGAGGAGGGCGGGCGGCACACGCCGTTCTTCGTGGGCTACCGGCCGCAGTTCTACTTCCGGACCACCGACGTGACCGGGGTGGTGAAGCTGCCCGAGGGAGTGGAGATGGTGATGCCGGGCGACAACGTGAACCTGGAAGTGGAGCTGATCACCGCGGTGGCCATGGACAAGGGCCTGCGGTTCGCCATCCGCGAGGGCGGGCGCACCGTCGGCGCCGGCACCGTCACCGAGGTGGTGGAGTAG
>JBBTDS010000218.1:0-5793 GCA_038060875.1 Acidobacteriota bacterium
ATGTTACCCCGCTGCCGGTGTTCGCCCGCGACGAGCTGGCGCGGTTTCTCGCGGCTGCTTCGTAGGGGTCGGGCATGCCCGACCCCTACTATGCCCCGCTGTGGTATCTCCTACATATGCGCCTCAATCTCGTTTTTCTTCTTGCTTGCACGAGCGCTTTCGCGCAGAACCCGCTGGCGGGGCTGCTCAGTCCCGAGAATCTCAAGCGCGCCGAGCGCGCCGGCGTCGAAGTGAGGCCGGGACCGAAGCCGGATTCGGTCGTCCTCAAGTTCCCCTCCAGTGAGACGCCGGGCAGCCTCACGGTTCCGGTGCCCGAAGCCGCGCGCGACTGGACCGGCTACGGTCTGACGTTCGAGTTCCAGTCCAACTCCACCATCCGCTGGGAAATGCAGATCCGCAACCGCAAGGGCCAGTTGTTCACCTACCGCGCGCAGCCCTACCAGGACGTGCCGGTGAAGGCATCGATCACCAATGCGCTGCTGACGCGCGAGTACATGAACAACCGCCAGTTCCGCGGGCACTGGCTGTCGAACTGGGCCAACCACATCGACCTGACGCAGGTGGAGGCGCTCGTCATCCGCATGGCGCCCAACCGCGAGGTCAACCTGCGGCTGGGGCCGTTCGCGCTGGTGCGCGCCGACGTGCCCGACGAAGTGTACGTTGACCTGCCGCTCGTGGATGCCCTCGGCCAGTGGATGCGGGAGATCTGGCCGGGTAAAGTGCGCATGGTGGAGGACCTGCGACGCGCCTGGAAGCGCGAGGACGCGGAGCTGGGGCGCCCGGAGGACTTCGGCTTCTGCGCTTACGGCGGCTGGAAGGAGCGCAGCGAGCGCGCCACCGGCTTCTTCCACCGGGCGAAGCTCGACGGCCGGTGGTGGCTGGTCGATCCGGACGGCCACCTGTTCTTCTCGGCCGGTCCTGATTGCGTGCGCTACCGCGATCCCACTCGCGTCACGGGCAGGGAAGTGCTGTTCAGCAAGCTGCCTCCCGGCGCCGGCGAAACGGCCGACTTCTACCAGGCCAACGCGCGTGAGCGCCACGGCGAGGCGGAGTTCGTCGCCAACTGGAAGCGGAAGGTGAGCGAGCGGCTGAAGGCGTGGGGCTTCAACACGGTGGCCAACTGGTCCGACCCGGCGCTGTTCGAGAACCCGGCGCTGCCGTTCGTAACGAACGTGCGGGTCGGGCGGAGCCGCAAGAGCTGGCAGGCATTTCCGGACGTGTACGCCGAGGAGTACGTCCGCTCGGCCGAGGAGGACGCCCGCACCCAGTGCTCGCATTTCCGCGAGGAGAAGCAGCTCATTGGCTACTTCATCGGCAACGAGCCGCGCTGGCCGCAGCGCAACCTGGTCGAGCGGATACTGGACGACCCCGAGCCCTCGGCCACGCAGGCCTTCGCCCGCGGCTTCCTCAAGGAAAAGGGTGACAGCGCGGCCACGCGCGAGGCGCTGCTCGAAACCCTTTCGCGCCGCTACTTCCAGACAGTGTGCGAGGCGATCAAGAAGGCCGATCCCAATCACATGATTCTCGGCATTCGCTGGGCGGGCAGCGCGCCCGACCCGGTGCTGCGCGCCAACGACGTGTTCGACGTGTTCAGCATCAACATCTACCGCTTCGAGCCGCCGCGCGAGCAGATGGACCGCCTGGCCAAGATGCTGGACAGGCCGCTCATGATCGGCGAGTTCCACCACGGGGCCGCCGAGCGCGGCTATGCGCCCGCGCTGGTGATGGTGAAGGACCAGACCGAGCGCGGCGTGGCCTACCAGTATTACGTGGAGCGGGCGGCGGCGCACCCGTCGATCGTCGGCGCACACTACTTCCAGACGGTCGATCAGCCGGTGACGGGCCGCTTTGACGGCGAGAACTACAACATCGGCTTCGTCAACCAGCAGGACCTGCCGTACCCGGAGATGGTCTCGTTCGCGAAGGCCACGCACCGGCGCATGTACCGCGTGCACGCGGGCGCGCTGGCGCCGGCCGACCGGATAGCCGCCGTGCGCTGAGCTATAATCGGCCCACAAGGAGGAAATGAATGAGTAACACGACCGGCCCCGCGGGACGGCGGGGCTTCCTGCAAAGAGTGATGGCGCTCACGGGCGCCTCGGCGGTCGCGCCGGCGGCGCTCCAGGCCCAGGGCGGCGGCGGCTTCGACTACCTGCCCAAGTACGCCCGCGCCCAGAACTTCAAGTCGCTCAAGCAATCCAGCCACGACCAGACCGGCGGCAACGCCGACCGCTACCAGATCAAGCCCGGCGCCACCCAGGAACTGTTCAATTCCAGCGGGCCGGGGGTGATCTCGCACATCTGGTTCACCATCGCCGCGCCGGGCGCCATGCACCTGAAGGAGCTCGTGCTGCGGATGTACTGGGAGGGCAACGCGAAGCCGTGCGTCGAGACGCCGGTAGGCGACTTCTTCGGTCTCAACCTCGGCCAATACCAGATCTACCAGTCGGCCTACCTGGCCTGCTCGCCGGGCCGCTCGCTGAACTGCTATTTCTCGATGCCCTTCCGCCGCTCGGCGCGCATCACCGTGACCAACGAGGGCCAGCAGGCCGTCGGCGCGTTCTACTCCAACATCGACTACATGCTGGCGCCGTCGTTGCCCGAAGACACCATGTACTTCCACGCGCAGTACCGGCAGGCTTCGCCGTGCGTGGCGAACACCGGCTCGAAGCTGAACCCGGACGGCGGGCTGAACTACGTCTACGCCGAGGCCCGCGGGCGCGGCCACATCATGGGCTGCACGCTGGGGGTGCTGCTCAACGCCGACGGCTGGATGGGCGAAGGCGACGACATGATCTTCATCGACGACGAGACCAAGCCGCTGATCATCGGCACCGGCTCGGAGGACTATTTCCTGGGGAGCTGGAACTTCGGCGGCCGCGACGGCGCCGTCCCGTTCGCGCACCACTATTACGGCGCGCCGCTGATCGTCATGCCCGAGCGCACCGGCGGGCGCTACTGCTGCTACCGCTGGCACGGGGACAATCCCGTCACCTTCACGCGCTCCATGAAGTACACGATGGAGCACGGGCACGCCAACGACCGCGGCGACAACTTCTTCTCGGCCGCCTATTGGTACCAGAGCGAGCCGTACACCGATTTTCCGCCGCTCCCGCCGGTGGAGCAGCGGATCCCGAGGGTGAAGTTGCCGGCAGCGTAGGAGCGCCCAATGAAACACATCGTCACAGTTTTGTTTGTGCTGTCCGCAGGGCCGCTGGCGGCCGGCGACGTGGTGCAGTTCCCGGCCGCGCAGTTGAAGGGCCTCACCAGGAGCCTGGCGGCCAAGATGTCGCCGCAGAAGCTGGCCACCGAGCAGCTTGGCAAGTTCCGCAACCACTCGCTGATGGCCGCCCACCGCGAGGCGAGCGGCGAGTCCGAGTTGCACGAAACGCAGGCGGACGTCTTCATCGTCCAGAGCGGCGAGGCCACGCTCCACACCGGCGGCGAAGTGGCCGGCGGAAAGACCACCGCGCCGGGCGAGATCCGCGGCACGTCGATCAAGGGCGGGCAGAAGATGAAGCTCGGCCCCGGCGATGTCGTCGCGATCCCGGCCAAGACGCCGCACCAGGTGCTGGTGGAGCCGGGCAAGCATCTGACCTACCTCATCGTCAAGGTGGATACGCCGTAGCCCGAGGGCTGAGCCATGCGGCGGATCGCGCTGCTGCTTGTCTGCCTGGAAGCGTGCGCGGCCACGGCCGCCTACCACCGGCTTCGGATTGAGTACACCACCAACTCGGACTGGACCACGCTGGACCTGCGGAATCCCGGCGGTGTGCTGACCATGCGGCGGATGAGCGTCACCGGCCAGCCGACGCGGGTGGGCACACAAGTGGAGCGACTGGCGCTCAACCAGCCGCTCAGCGCGGCCCAGGCGGGGCAGACGGTCGGCGTCACGGTGGACTACGCGCTCTGGGCCGCGGCCGTGGACGAGCCGCTCCAGTTCCTGTTGCAGAAGGGTTCGCAGAACGGCGCCATCGTGCGCGCGTTCGCGCTGGCCGGCGGCGAGGCGCGGCTGCTCCAGGAAGTTAGCCATCAACGCGTGGTCGGCACGGAGGGCCGCAACCCGCTGGAGTTCTCCATCGACCTCGGCCCTCTGAAAGCGAGTCCGCCCCAGCGTGCCAGGGTCGGCACGACGTCGCAGCGCATGGTCTGGGCCTTCTACTATCCCTGGTACCGCGCCGGGGACTGGTCAAGCAATCAGCTCAAGGACCGCCCGGCTACGCGCTACTCCTCGAACGACCCGGCGGCCATGGCGCGCCACATCACGGAGGCGCAGAGCGCCGGCATCGACGGCTTCATCTCCTCATGGTGGGGGCCGGGGCACTACACCGACCAGAACCTCAAGCTGCTGCTGGAACAGGCGCGCGAGAAGCATTTCGCGGTGACCATTTACTTCGAGACGCTCACCGGGCAGGGTCCCCGCGGCGAGGAAGAGATCTTCAACTGGCTGGCGCATGCGATCACGGCCTACGGCGGCCATCCCGCCTTCTTCAAGCTGAACGGCAAGCCGCTGATAGTGGTCTGGGCCTCCGGCACCGTGCCGGTAGCGACCTGGGACGGTATTTTTGGCAGCCTGCGGGCACAGGGGCTTGATGCCGCCTACCTGGCTATGGGGTTTGACCCGGGCGACCTTTCCACGTTCGACGGCCTGCACGAGTACGGGGTCTTCACCATCGCCGATCTGGCCGGTGCCTTCGCCCGCGCCGGCCGCGCCACGCGCTATTACCCTCTGTTGGCCGACTCGCAGGCGCCGAAGGTGTGGGCGGCGACCGCGCAGCCGGGCTACGACGAGCGGCTGATCGCGGGCCGGCGCGGGCTGTACCAGGAGCGCGAGGACGGCGCCTTTTACCGCCGCACCTTCGACGCCGCCTTGCGCAGCGATCCCGATTGGGTCTTCGTGACCTCGTGGAACGAGTGGTGGGAGCACACGCACATCGAGCCGAGCGAGCTTTACGGCGACCAGTACCTGCGCATCACGCGCGAGTTCGCCGACACGTGGAAGGGCAAGAGGGTCACCGCGGTGGTCAACGCGGCGGATTATTCGACCGGCGCGGTGGCCCCGGGCGAGCTCGTGACCCTGTTCGGTTCCGGCCTCGGCCCCGAGAACCCGACAACTCTTCAGCTCGACACCGACGGACGAGTCGCCAGATTGCTGTCCGGTGTCAGGGTGTTATTCGATGGGCTGCCCTCGCCGCTGATTTACGTCCAGGCGCGCCAGGTTAACGCGGTGACGCCGTACGGGATCGCCGGCGCGCCGAGCACCGGCGTCCAGGTCGAATACGAGGGCATCAGGTCGACCGAGTCGGTGGTCGCGGTGGCGGAGGCCGCGCCAGCGATCTTCCAGGGGGCGATCCTCAATGAGGATGGAACGGTGAACTCGAGCGCGCGGCCGGCGCGCAGCGGTTCCGTCATCATGCTTTACGCCACAGGGGAGGGGCAGACGAACCCGGCGGGCGTAGACGGCCAGGTTGCCACGGGCGTCCTGCCCAAGCCGCTGCTGCCGGTGTCGGTGACGATCGGCGGGCTGGCGGCTGAGGTGCTCTATGCGGGTGCGGCGCCGGGGATGGTGGCGGGCGCTATGCAGGTCAATGCCCGAGTGCCGGCGGCGACAGCGGCGGGTGCGGCGACGCCGGTAGTGTTGACCGTCGGCAAGACCAGCAGCGCGGCGCGCGTTACGGTTGCGGTGGGGCCGTAGGACAGGTATTCTTGCCGGCCGCTGGACTTGGTGGTCGTGCGGCGTGGGGTGAGCGTCCACGCTTGCGAGCCGGCTCTCAAGCCGGCTTATATGCCGAG
>JBBTDS010000219.1:0-12580 GCA_038060875.1 Acidobacteriota bacterium
GCCGGAGTAGGTTCCACTTAGCTTCTCGCCTTCCTGCTTGAACACGAAGGTGGGATTGCCGGTCCCGGCCTCGGTCTCGACGCTGAAACTCCACGTGCCGGAGATGTCGGCCGCCAGGGCCACGGCGGCCGCCAGCGTCAGCATACACAGCAGCTTGGACATGAGACGAGCATATCAGGCGCCGGGGGGCGTCGCCGCGCACTCTCCGCACGGGCAGATGCGGCGGAAGTGTTCGTAGGAGTAAATACCCGTGCGGTGGCCGTCGTTCCACACCAGCCGGATGGCGTAGTTGCCCGCCGGTTCGGCGGCGTCGAGCTTCAGCGCTGGCTTATAGAGCTGAAACGGCGAGGCTGCGCTCGGCGTGCCCGCCTCCGTGCCGTGGGCGGCAGCGCAGGTGGCGCAGGGGCAGTGGTCGCGCAGGTACTGAAGGCCGTACTCGCTGCGGTGGCCGTCCCGCCAGTCGATCTTGATCCCCTTGGACTTGGAGACGGCGATGTGCTCCGGCTCCAAGCCCGGCCGCCGCTCAGACACGCTCGACATCGCGAATCCCGGGAATCCGCCGCATGGCCGAGACCAGCCGCTCCAGTTGCCTGGTGTCGCGGACCTCTATCATCATGTCGATGATGGCGGCGTCGCCCCGGGCGGCGTCGCTGTGCGCCTCGAGGTTGCGGATGTTGGAGTTCTCGTTGGCCAGCACGTTGGTCAACTGGTTGAGCATGCCGGGACGGTCGTCGGTGTGCACGACCAGCTTGACCGGGAAGGCCTCGCCGGCCGCCCGCGCCCATTCCACCTCGATGCGGCGCTCGACCTCGTACATCAGGTTCTGCACGTTGGAGCAGGCGGTGGAATGCACCGCCACCCCTTTGCCGCGCGTGATATAGCCGACGAGCGGCTCGCCGCGGATGGGATTGCAGCACTTGGCGCGGTAGACCAGCAGGTCGTCGATGCCCTTGACGCGCAGGACCACGTCGCCCGGCTCGGCCGCGGCCGGCGCCTGCGGCCGCGGCTGTTCCTCGGGCGGCGGCTCCAGGCCCGGCGAGATCTTCTGAAGGATCTTCCGCGGCGAGTACTTCCCGTAGCCGAGGGCGGCGTGGAGGTCGTCCACCTTGGCGAATCCGTACTCGCCGGCCACGCGCTCCAGCTCGGCCCGGGTGATCTTGGCCAGTTGCACGCCCAGCCGCCGCGCCTCCCGCTCCAGGTATTTCTCGCCGATCTCGATCGCCTTGGCGCGCTCGGCGGCGTTGATGACCGCCTTGATCTTCTGCCGCGCCCGCGAGGTCTTCACCAGCGCCAGCCAGTCCTTGCTGGGCAGGTGTCCCGGCTGGGTGAGGATCTCGATAACGTCGCCGTTCCGGAGATTGTAGCGGAGCGAGACGATGCGGCCGTTCACCTTGGCCCCGACGCAGGTATGGCCCACCGCGCTGTGGATGGCGTAGGCGAAGTCGATCGGGGTCGCTTCGCGGGGAAGCACGATCACCTTGCCGCGCGGCGTGAAGGTGTACACCTCCTCGGGGTACAGGTCCACCTTGAGGGTGGACATGAACTCGCCGGGGTCGCGCATCTCCTGAATCCAGTCGAGCAGGTGCCGCAGCCAGGCGACGCGCTGCTCGTGGTCGTCGCCGTCGGTCTTGCCGCCTTCCTTGTACTTCCAGTGGGCGGCGATGCCGCGTTCGGCGATGCGGTGCATGTCCTGGGTGCGGATCTGCACCTCGAAGGGATGCCCGCCGGGGCAGATCACCGAAGTGTGGAGCGCTTGATAAAGATTGGGGCGGGGAATGGCGATGAAGTCCTTGATGCGCCCGGGAATCGGGTGCCATTCGTTGTGGATGACGCCCAGGGCGGCGTAGCAGTTCTTGACCGAATCGGTGATCACCCGGACCGCCATCAGGTCGTAGACCTGCTCGATGGGGACCTTCTGCCGCTTGATCTTCTGGTACACCGAATAGACGCGCTTGACGCGGCCGTCCACACGGGCCGGGATCTCCTCGCGCCGCAGAATGGTCTCGATCGTCTGGCGGATCTGGTCGAGAAACTCCTGGTCGGCCTGGCGGCGCGATTCCATCGCCCGGGTGATTTCGGCGTGGGCTTCCGGCTCCAGGTAGGCAAACGCCAGGTCCTCCAGCTCGCCGCGGATTACGCCCATGCCCAGCCGGTGGGCGATGGGCGCGTAGATGTCCAGCGTCTCGCGGGCGATGCGCTGCTGCTTCTCCGGCGCCAGGTAGCCCAGCGTCCGCATGTTGTGCAGCCGGTCGGCCAGCTTGACAATGACCACCCGCACGTCCTCCACCATCGCCAGCAGCATCTTGCGCACGCTCTCGGCCTGGCGCTCCTCCTGCGAATAGAACTTGAGCCGGCTGAGCTGGGTCACCCCGTCCACGCAACGGGCCACATCCTCGCCGAAGTCCCTGCCCAGCTCCTCGGCAGTGGCGCCGGTGTCTTCCAGCACGTCGTGCAGCAGGCCGGTCTGGAGGCAGACCTGGTCCATGTTCATCTCGGCCAGGATCAGCGCCGTCCGCAGCGGGTGGACAATGTAAGGCTCGCCGGACTCGCGGCGCTGCCCGGCGTGGTAGTGGCTGGCGAAGCGGTAGGCCTTTTCCAGCGCCGCCAGGTCTTCGCGCGGACGCTGCTCGCGGACCTTGGCTTCCAGTTCGCGGTAGAGATCGTCCAGCGGCGTCGAGGCGGGGGGCGGCGTCAGCGTCTGTCCAGAGACACTAACACTACCACTCGGGTCGGAATCCATCGAGGCCCGTAGCCAATTATAAGCGATCTACTGGGCCGGGGTGATGCCGGTCTTGGCTTTCTTGGTCTCCAGCGTCTTCTGCACCCAAGCGTCGGCGGCGTCCACGTCCCGCTTGTAGGCGTCGGCGGTCTCTTGCAAGTCGGCCCGCTGCCGGTAGAGCAAATTGACGTAGGCCATCGCGTCGTCGTACTGCGCGTCGATCTTCAGGGCCCGCTCCAGGTGCTGCAAGCCGCTCTCGATCATGGCCAGGTTCTTCTCCCGGAGCTGGTCGCGCACCTTCTTGTCCTTCAGCGGTCCCGGATCCTCGGGCCTCATGCCGAGCCTGGCGCGGGCTTCGGCGTCGTCCTGGAACGACTTGGTCCAGACGATCACCCCCAGGGTGTAGAAAGCCTCCTTGTTGTTCGGATCGACGCTGGTCATCTTGGTGTACCACTCGGTGGCCTCGTCGAACTTCTTCTGGTTGAAGAACAGGGAGGCGATCGAGGCGATGGCGATCGAGTTCTTGGGGTCCTGATCGAGCACCTTGAGGAACTCCTCGTGTGCGCTCTTGGCCAGTTCCACGTTCTCCGGCGACTCGGCGCCGGGGATGTACTGCACCATGTAGGCGGTGGCCAAATACAGCCGCGCGGTGGGGAAAGTCGGGTCCAGCGCCACCGCCTCCTTGAAGTGCCCGATCGCCTCGGGATAGCGGGCGCTCTTGTAGGCCTGCACGCCCTTATTGAGGTGGTCGCGGGCCCGCAGCTTCTCGCAGCCCGTGCCGGCCAGCGCCAGGAGGCCAGCCGTCAGGGCGGCCACAAAACAAGTCCGTTTGCCTTTCATGCTCACTCCTGACCAGCTATTGACCGGCCTCCATCTTGGCCGTCATCAGCCCGACCTTATCGATCCCGGCCCCTTTGGCGGCGTCGATCGCCCGGGCCACGTACTGGAATTCCAGATCGGCATCGCCCTTGACGAACACCACTCGCTCGGCGCGGGTTTTGAAGATCTCTTCCAATCGCGGGCCCAGGCGGTTCCAGTCGGTGGGCTCCATGTTAATCATCAGCGAGCGGTCGCTATTGATGACGATCACCACCGTGCGCTGCTGGGACAGATCTGGCTTCTGATCCGGCGGCGGGGGCTGCGGCACCAGCGTGTCCAACCCGTACGGCGTGGTGGGCGTGATGACCATGAAGATGATCAGCAGCACCAGCAAGACGTCGATGAAGGGAACGACGTTGGGGTCGGCGACCGCCCCCTTGGTGGAAAGTACCATTCCCATTGCAATCTCTCCTCAACAATCCACTGCCGCCTGCGGCGCCGGCTTACTGGGCGGCGACCGCGGCGGAGCCTTTCTCCTTGACCTGCTCGGTCAGCAACCCGATCTGGTCCACCCCGCTCGCCCGCAGGTTGTCCACCACCTCGACCACTTTCTCGTAGCGGGCGCGGGAGTCGCTGCGGATGTACACCATTTTGTCGAGGCGGTTGGCCAGCAGGTCCTTCACCTTCTGCGGAAGCTGGTCCGGCGGCATCTGGGTGGTACCCAGGAAAGTCCGGCCCTCGCGGGTTACGGCCACCAGGATGGTATCGTCCTTGTCGGCCCCCTGCATGGCGATCGGGTTCCTCGTCTTGACCATGTCCACGCTGATGCCCTTGGAAAGCATCGGCGTGATGACCATGAAGATGATCAGCAGCACCAGCATCACGTCCACCATCGGCACCACGTTGGGAGTCGATTGGACCGCCGCCACTTCTCTTTGTGCCATAGCTGTATCCTCCGGCTGAGTTCCTCGCTGACCCGCGCGGGGGCCAGACGCGCCCCCGCGGGAACCGCAATTCAACTCGCCCGTTCGTTCCGGCTACTTGCTGGCGCGCTGCGACCGCTTCAGGAAGTAGTCAATCAGCTCCGAGCTGGAGTTGCTCATCTCCACGTCGAAGCCTTCCACCTTGGTGGTGAAGTAGTTGAACGTCCAGAAAGCCGGGATGGCGACGAACAGTCCGAAGGCGGTGGTCACCAGCGCTTCGGAGATGCCGCCGGCCACCGCGCCCAGGCCGGTGGACTTCTCGGTCGAAATCCCCTTGAAGGCGTTGATGATGCCGACCACGGTGCCGAACAGTCCCACGAAGGGGGCGGTGGCGCCGATGCTGGCCAGCGTGGATACACCGCGCTTCAGTTCGGCGTGCACGATGGCTTCGGCGCGCTCCAGGGCCCGCTTGGAAGCCTCGATCTCTTCGCCCGGGATCTCGGAGCTGATCTGGTGAGCCCGGAACTCCTGTAGGCCGGCCACCACTACCTTGGCCAGGTGGCTCTTCTTGTAACGGTCGGATATCTTAATGGCCTCGTCCAGCTTGCCCTCGCGCAGCGCGCCGGCCACCGCCGGAGCGAACAGCCGCGACTGCTTGCGGGCCGAGCCGAAGGCCAGGAACCGGTCGATCATCACTCCGATCGACCAGGCCGACATCAAGAACAGGACGACCACCACCGCCTTGGCCAGCGGACCCATCTGGTTCCAAAGCGCGCGGACATCCCAACCCACTGCGGTCGCTTCCTGGAGCAACAGGAACGACCAGACTTGCAATTGTAGAATCATTGTTCTTCCTCTCCTGCGAGCTGAATTCGTCTTGCGACATTTGAGAACTTACTGGCTCAACGTGAAATTCACGTCGATCTGCGTGATCACTTCCACCGGCTCGCCGTTCAACAGCGTCGGCTGGTAGCGCCACTGCTTGACGGCTTCCAGCGCCGACGGGATCAGCAAGGGGTGGCCGCTGATCACCTGAAGGTTCTGGATGCTGCCGTTGGTGCCGATGACGGCCGTCAGCCGCACCACGCCCTGGATGCGGGCTTGCTTGGCCAGCGGCGGATAGACCGGCTTGGGCTGGTTGAGCAGCTTGGCCTGCTGAACGTTGCCGCCCACGCGGATCCGCTGCACCTCCTTGGGCTTGACCACCTCCACCTTGGGCGGCGGCGGCGCGGCCACCGGCGCCGAACTGATGATGCCGCCAATCACGCCGCCCGGCGAGCCGCCCGGCACCCCGCCAGGCACCCCGCCGACCACGCCGACCGCGCCGGTCGGCGGCGGCAGATCCTCTTCCTTGATCATGGCGATATCTTTGGGGATCTGCTTAGGCGCCATCAGGCGTCCGGCGTCAAACTGCCGGGGGATCACCTTGACCACCTTCACCTCCACCGCCGGCGGCGGCGGGGGCGGTGGCGGCGGCGGGGGCGCCACCAGGAAACTGGTCAGCGTGCCCCGGGGCAGCGTGTCCGTATAAATCAACGGAATCAGGATCAGGATGCCCATCAGGAAGCACTGGCCGATGAACGAGAGCGCCACCGTCCAGGGTTTCGCTGTGGTTCCCTTCATATCCAGAAGGCTTTGCTCAAACATAACAAATGCCCTTTCCTTCTCCACCCGCCGGCCCGGACGCCCGATGGCCGGCGAGGCTCAAACCACTCTCAAACCTGCTTCACCGCCCGCGAAGAACCCTTCTGGGCGGGCTCCTTCCTATTAGACACCGCAGCCGCCGCCGGTGCTCCCGCCCGCCGGCCCCGGCCCTCGGTGAAGTTCTGCCATGCTATCAAAATCGCGCTGGCAATGAAAATCGACGAGTAGGTCCCGGCGATGATGCCGATGAACAGCGTCAAAGCGATGCCGTTCAACACCGGCCCGCCCAGGAAATACAGGGCCACCGTGCACAGCAGCGTGGGGCCGGCCGTCAGCATGGTCCGGCTCAGCGTCTGGTTGATGCTCCGGTTGATCAGGGCCGGCAGCTTGTCGCGGAACCGCAGCTTCAGGTTCTCCCGCACCCGGTCGAAGACCACGATCTTGTCGTTCATCGAGTAGCCGATCAGCGCGAGCAAGGCGGCAATGACCGTGAGGCTGATCTCCCTGCCGAGAAACGAGAAAAAGCCGACCGTGATGATGGTGTCGTGGATGATGGCGATGATGGCGGCCACGCCGGCGATGAACTCGAAGCGGAAAGCGATGTAGACCAGCATGCCGCCGAGCGCGTAAAGCGTGGCCAGCAGCGCCTTCTCGCGCAGGTCGGCGCCGACCTTGGGGCCGACGATCTCCACCTGGCGGATGGTGAACTGGGCCAGGGCCGCTTCCTGCTTCAAGGTGGCGATGACCTGCGGCGTCACGCCCTCGACCGCCGCCAGCTCATCGAAGCTCCCCACCAGCCCGGAACGGTCCCGGTCGCGGAATCTGAGCATCCGGCCGGCCAATTCCTGCAACTGCTGCTCGGAGAGGGCGACGCTATTACGCTGGAGCGGGTCGCGCAGGCGATCGACCAGCGCCTGCTGGCCGGCGTTGTTGAAATCCAGCTTCGTGCCGGTCTGGCCGAACCGCTCGGCCAGCGTCTGGATGATCGCCTGCCGGGCGGCGCCCAGGGCGCTCGCGTCCTTCATCTCGGTGCCGATGATGACCTCGCGGGAGCCGGTCAGCTCTTCCTGAACCGAGATCTCCCCGGCGATGCGTTTTTCCAGCGCGCTGCGCACCTGGTCCAACGGCGGCTGCTGCCGGAACTTCACGTACACCAGCGTCCCGCCGCGGAAATCGATGCCCCACTTGGGCCCGCCCCTGACCACGAGGCTGGCGATACTGGCCAGCACCAGGGCGATCGACAGCCCGAGGGTGAGCCGCTTCTTGCCCAGAAAATCGATGTTGGTCTCGCGAAACAGTTCCATTACGGCAACCTGAGCCGATGCCACCAAGTGACCATTTTGGACACCGGCCCGATCCGAAAAGTTCCCAACTGCTGCATAAAAACTACCACAAAACTCTCATATGCTCAACGTGGCCACCTGGGCCCGCCGCGACAGGTGGTACTCAAACATGGTACGCGACACAAACACGGCCGTGAAGAGGTTGGCGATCAGGCCCACCACCAGGGTGACGGCGAATCCCTTGACCGCCCCGGTTCCGAACATGAACAGGAACGCGCTGGAGACTACGGTCACCACGTGGGTGTCGATGATGGTGATGAAGGCCCGGTCAAAGCCGGCCTCTACCGCCGCCACGACCGCCTTGTTGTTCCTCAGCTCTTCGCGGATCCTCTCAAAAATCAACACGTTACTGTCCACCGCCATGCCCAGGCTGAGGATCATGCCGGCGATCCCGGGCAGCGTCCAGACAGCCTGGAAGTAACTCAGCGCCGCCAGGGTGATCACGGCGTTTAGAATCAACGCGATGACCGCATTCACCCCGCTCCTCTTGTAGTAGAGGATCATGACCGTGATCACCAGCGCCAGGCCGACCACCCCCGACAGCAGCCCGCGGCGGATCGAATCGGCGCCCAGCGACGGGCCGATGGTGCGCTCCTCCAGGTAGTCGATGCCGGCCGGCAGCGACCCCGATTGCAGCACCAGCGCCAGGTCGCCCGCATCCTGCTCGTTGGCGGCGCCGGTGATCCGGCCCTGTTCCTCGATGCGCGCCTGGATGACCGGGGCGCTGCGGATCTGGTTGTCCAGAATGATGGCCAGCCGGTTGCCGATGTTAGCCTCAGTGTGCCGGGCGAAGCGCCGCGCCCCCTCGGGGCTGAGGGTGAAATCGGTCTCCCACTTGGTGAACTCGTCCCGGCTGGGCCGCGCGCTCCGCAGGTCCTCGCCGGTAACCACCGGCACCCGGTTCACCACGTACCAGCTTTCGCCGCTCTCGCCGGCCCGCCGCACCTCCGGCACCAGCTTGGTGTTGAGCGGCAGCACGCCGCCGTGCTTGGCCAGCGCCTGGTCGCGGCTGGAGAACGGACCGTCCTTGACCTCGCCGAGCTCCAGCACGGCCGTGGTACCCATGATCTGCTTGACCCGGGCCGGGTCGTCCACGCCGGGCAACTGCACCAGGATCTCGAACTCCTCTTCCGCCCGCCCGTGCTGCTGGATGACCGGCTCGGTCAGTCCCAGCCCGTTGATGCGCCGCTCCAGGGTGCGGATGGTGCGCTCGACCGTCTCCCGCTTGAGCGTCAGCAGCTCGGATGGCCGCATCGTCAGCCGGTAGTCGCTGGCGCTCACGCCGGTCAGGATCCAGGTCCCGAACCGCTCGGTGATCAGCGCGCGCAGGTCGCCGGCCCGCGCCGACGGCACGCCCTTGATCTGGATGTGGATAGTGTCGGTCTGATCGATGCTCTGCGGATCGTTGCGCTCCAGGCCGGCGAAATCGATGTTGGTGCGGCGCAGCTCCTGGCGCAGGCCCTCGATGGCGATGTCGGCCTTGGCCTTGACCGCCTCATGCACGCGCACCTGGAGGATGAGGTGGCTGCCGCCGCGCAGGTCCAGGCCAAGGTGGACGTTCTCGCGCAGGTTGGCGCCGGCCTGGGCGACCGACCGCGGCAGGCCGATCAGGCCGAAGACGCAGGCCAGGATCACGGCCAGGATGACGATTGCTCTCTTGGTCAGACGTTGCTTCATGACCGGTCTCGGGGGCGTTACTTCTTCTTTCCTTCGGCCGAAATCAGGGTGGCGACGGCGTTGCGGGCCACCTGGAGCTTGACGTTATCCGGCTTGACGCGCAGCACCAGCGTGTCATCCTCGGCGTTGATGGCCACGATGGTGCCCACGATGCCGCCGGTGGTCACCACTGCCTGCCCGTTTTCCAGCGTGGCCAGCATCTTCTGCTGGCGCTTCTTCTGGCGCTGCATGGGCAGGAACAGCAGGAAGTAGAAGATGACGATGATCGGCAGGACGGTGATGAGAAAACCCAACCCGCCGCCGCCGGGCTGTTGTTGCAGCAGTATGCTTAGGACCACGCGTGGCCTCTGGTTGCCAATGGATTACAGCTTCTGTCGAGTGTAGCCGATCTCTTTGGGGAATACCACCAGGAGAGCGACTTCGCCGGACCGCCCCCGTCGGCAGCGGCTTGCCCACCATTAGCTGGATGAGGGGTTCCGGGACGTCTCAACCCCTTAGGGTGCCTGAACCGCCATCCGATGTCAAGCGCGGAAGCGGCCACTCAATCCGGCCGGCCCACCGTTCGCTTCAGGTGGCGCACCGCTGCCGGCAGCGTCAGCCCGGCCGCCCACTCCTTAAAGAAACGCAGCCGCTGCGAGTTGTACCGCCAGCCCACCAGCAGGCTCAACGCGTACTTCGGTACCGAGGGGCGCAGCGGCTCGAAGAACTGGTCCCGCTTGTCCACCAGAAAGCACGCGTAGGCGCAAGCCCACGAGAACGGCGCGTATCCGTAGTGGCGCCGCAACATCCCGAGCGTTTCCCGGAACACCTCTTTGCGGCTGCCCAGCGTCTTGGTTTCGCGGTGCATGCGCGAGTTGGCCAGCACCGCGTCGATCTTCTCCAGCCGGGCGATGCGCGATAGCCTGATCCACAGATCGTAGTCGAAGGTGTAGTGGAGCGCCGGGTCGAGGTGGCCCGCTTGCTCGAAGACGTCGCGGCGCAGCAACGAAGCCGGCTGGCAGATGAAGCACTCGCGGCTCAGCAGCTCCGGGTCGAACGGCCGGACCGGATAGCGGCCCAGCGCGCCGCCGTCCGCGCCGATCCAGTTGGCCTCGCCGTAGACCCCGCCCGCCTCGGGATGGGCCAGCAGGTGCTCGACGGCGGTGCGAACCGCACCCGGCGCATAGGTGTCGTCGGCGTTGAGCCAGGCGAAGATCGAGCCGCTCGAGAGCCGGAAGCCGCGGTTGATGGCGTCGGACGCGCCCTCATCGGGCCCCGGCTCGCACCGCAGCCGCCCCTCGTACCGGCGCACTATCTCCAGCGTGCCGTCGGTCGAGCCGCCGTCCATCACGATGTACTCCGTGCGCGGGTAATCCTGCGCCAGCACGCTGAGAACCGTCTCCTCGACGTACTTCGCCATGTTCAGAACCGGCGTCACGATGCTGACCAGGGGATACTCCGGCATGCGGCCCGCCCTCTATTCTATTCGGCCGGGCCAACCAGCGTCAGCAGCGATCGCGGCGGCATTTGAAGCCGCAGCACGCCGGACTCCGCTTCGACCGTCCCCAACTCGCGGAACGCCTCGGTCTCGCTCGTGCGCCAGGCGCGCAGCGTGGCCGCCTCCGCCGGCACGCCCTGTAGAGTAATCTCCCGCGCCGCGGCCAGGTTGGCCACGTGCAGCGCGTAGACGCGCCGCCCGCCGCTCGCGGCGGTGAACGCGGTGAACAGCACCTTGGCGTGGTTGGAGGTCGTGGCCAGCGCGTCGGAATTCGCCGGCGTCAGGTCGGTGAAGTGCTTGATGAACCAGAAGCGGTGGGTCGGCGTCAGCTCCTCGCCGCCGTCGGGCCTCCTGGCCGTCCTCACCATGCTGTAGTCGGAGGTGAACTCCCACTGCATGGCGCCTTGCGGGCGGGCATGGAGCAGCAGTTCCTGGTACATCCGCACCTCGCGCACGCCGTAGTGGAACGAGTCGTACACTCGCCCGCGCCAGGCCGCCGCGTCCACGCCCAGCTCGGCCACCAGCAGCGGGAGCTGGAGCCACTCGGCCAGGTCGCCCCAGGCCGCGTACTGCTCGGCGGTGGCCCCGCCCCAGGAGTGAAAGGCCACCGCGCCGGCGTAGCGCATCGCCTCGGGATCGCTGGCGGCCGCCAGCGCGTACTCGTGGGTGCCGCGCGGGCCGGTGGCGTCGGCCAGCAGCATCCTGGTCTTCAGCCCAAGCTTCTCGAAGTGCGCGCCGATGCTCTTGAGGGCCTCGCGGTGTTCCTCGGGAGTGAACAGCACGTAGACGCCGATGTTGGCCTCGTTGAAGGAGAACAGATCGGGCTCGACGCCGTACTGCTGCCGGGCGTGGAGCAGGTAGGAGCCGAGGCACTCCAGCAGCTCGTTCCACTTCTCCGGCGCGACGCGGCGGCGCTGCGCCTGCGGCCCCTGTTTGCCCGGATCGGTGTAGAGCCACTCGGGCAGCCGCCAGATCGAGATGACGTAAGGAATGCCCATCTCCTGGATCTGTTTCGCCAGCAGGAATTCGCGCCGCAGGTTAGTGTCCGGCCGGTCGTGGCTTTTCAAGTACTCCCAGTTGGTGTCGGCGGGCGAGTCGTTGTCGTTTTCCGGTTCCCACTCGGCCGGGGTCATCTCGGTGCGCGCCCAGGCTACCCGCAGGTTCTTCAGCGTGTACTGGGTCACCGGCGACTCGATGTTGAAACAGTAGTTGCCGCCGAAGCCGTGCAGCCGGTAGCGGCGCCGCGAAGCGTCCAGCGTCAGGCGGGCCGGCGAGGAATCGGGCCGGCCGGTCAGCGACAGCGTGATCTCGGCCGAAGCGGTCGCGCCCGCGGCCAGTGCGCCGCGGTGCAGCTCGATCCACAATGAGTAGGCGCGTCCGCTGCGGTCCCAGGTGTCCCGGAGCGAGACGGCATGAACGCGGCTGAGCGACGCCGAGAGCTTCAGGTTGCCGCCGGCGTCGGTCACGGCGAGCGTGGCGGCGTGGCCGCGGAAGAACTCGGCCTGCGGAGGCTTGTGTACTGGGAGCGCGGCCGTTTGAGCGGCGGCGCCGTCCTGGAACTCGCCCCTGCCGCCGGCGAACTCGACACGCGGGAGATCGATGCGGAAGAAGACGCCCTCCAGGTCCAGCTCGGCGTCGGCGGTGAGCTGCACCGTAAGCCTGGTGCTGGCGCCGTCTTCCCGCGCGGTCTGCTCGGAGCGGGCGGTCTTGCCGGGCTGGATCTCGATGACGCCCTTCCAGGCGGCGGCGCCATCGCCGCGCGTCACCTCGGTGCGCGTTGACTGCGCCAGTCCCGCCAGCCTGCTCCAGCCGGCGACCGGCGCCACCAGATCGGTGCGCACGGCCAGCTCGTCGCCGCCGTAGATCATCGCCGTCATCCGCCCGTTGCTGTCGTAGACGGCGTTCTCGGCGCCGTACGCCGCCACGGCGCTCAGCACCAGCAAGCAGGTTAGACGCATGCCCGGATCATGTCAGAAAG
>JBBTDS010000220.1:0-1210 GCA_038060875.1 Acidobacteriota bacterium
CCTGGTACCCGCGCCCGGAGAAGACCTACATGTCCCCCGCCCACACCGGCATCAACGTGTACGGCCGCGGCCACGTCGTCTGCTACAACCGCATCAGCCGCTTCAGCGACGGCATCGCGCCCGCCAACTTCGGTCCGCCGCTCGAGGACGTCGAGAAGCACCCCGTCGCCATCGACATCTGCAACAACGACGTCTCGTTCGCCCAGGACGACGCCATCGAAACCGACTACGGCGCCCACAACTTCCGCGTCTACCGCAACCGCTGCTACAACGCGCACACCGGCATCTCTGTCCAACCTTTCTACGGCGGCCCCGTCTATCTCATCCGCAACGAGATCTACGGCGTCACCGCCCTGACCTTCAAGCTGCACAACTATTGCGCCGGCATCGTCGCCTGTCACAACACGGTCGCGAGCGCGGGCAGCGGCTTCCAGTCGTTCGACCGCTGGCAGAACGGCCAGTTCCGCAACAACCTGTTTTTGGGCGGCGCCGGCTACGCCATGACCACCGGCACCATCACCGCTTACTCGACGCTGGATTACAACGGCTACCGGCGCAACGCGCCAGGCGACCTCATCCGGTGGTTCGACGGCCGCCGCCGCGCGCTCTACGCCTCGCTCGCCCTCTTCAGCGAAGCCACCGGACACGAACGCCACGCCGTAATGGTGGACTACGACATTTTCGAGAAGGCGGAGCCGCCCCGGCCCGGCGTGACCTCGGACCCATCGCAGTACGATCTTCGCCTGCGCCAGGGCGCCCTCGCCGTGGACGCCGGCACGCTCCTGCCCCACGTCAACGACGACCACGCGGGCCGCGCGCCGGACCTGGGTTGTTATGAGCTTGGCCGGCCGCGGCCGCACTACGGCCCGCGGCGCGCTCCGTGACGCCGACGCCCGGTGCACCAGCCGCGCCTCTGTTTTTCTCGTTGAGGCCCGTGGTGCGCCCGGCGCAAGCTTCAGCGAGGCCGGCTGGGGTTTTATGCCGATTCGTAACCGCGAAGGAAATCTTCTCGAGATAAACCAGCCTGTGTGAGGACGGTGCGGAGAGTCGAGGACTTGATCGTTCGATGGTTGGGTATCGTTAGGCAGTCGCTTCCTCCGGCGGATCTTCCCCCGGCGCATGTGCGGATCTGCGCCTGTAACTATCTGACAGGTCGGCGCTTATGGGCCGAAGGGGAGAATCGGCTACTGTCTACAATTCAGCGTTCGGG
>JBBTDS010000221.1:0-1955 GCA_038060875.1 Acidobacteriota bacterium
GCTCTGAGCGAGAATTCGTAGAAACGCGCTATTGGCGGGGACTTGAGCGTTTGCACGTGGAGGCCGGAGCTGCGAGTCGCCCGCCCAAGGGCGCTCCCTGAGCCGCAAGGGCGGCAATGGCGATGCGTTGGCCGGCGCGGACACCGCGCAGGAGCCGCAGAAAGCAACGAGAAGCCCTCGCATCCCATTGATAGGATTGGGATTGGGTGTGACTGCAAGCCTCACTACGAAGACCCTCTGAGGAATCGGCCTGTTCACTACGACCTTTGGCCGTGAAGTCCAGCACGAACCAAGGGCCGGCCAACCCCTGGTTGGGGAAAGGCGGGAGAATCATCGATTTCCCGGTTTTTGGAGAGTCGCCGCAGAGAGCGCGCAAACACGCCCTGTCAGCGCGAAAACATTGAGGACCGCGGGGCCATCTGTGGCACCCCCGCGCACTGGCACAACGCCGGTCTACCCCCGAAATCCACTGAAAAGGCAGGCCCTTACGAATTCCTGCTCAGAGCCGCTTTGTCTATGTAGAAATGCCAGCGACTCCGTGTACGGCGCGCGCGCCACGCCGCGCTCGGTGATGATGGCGGTGACGTAGCGGTTGGGGGTCACGTCGAAGGCGGGGTTCTCGATCACCACGCCCTCGGGCGCGACCGGGACGCCGAAGACGTGTGCGCCAGACGGAACAATCTCCGGTACCGGGATGTTGCCGCTGTAGTCGGGCGTCGGGCGGGGCGAAAATACCCTCTTGACTCTGTAGTTAACTACGGGGTTTAGACTGAACTTTGAGAGATCGATCTGACCAAGGCAGGCTGTCTATGGGCCAACTGACGATCGGAAACCTTGCCAAGCATGCGCAAGTAAACCTGGAGACCATCCGGTACTACGAGCGGCTCGGCCTTCTGCCAAGCCCTCCGCGGACACAGTCCGGCTATCGCCTGTTTCCGGACGACGCCGTTCGCCGTCTCCAGTTCATTCGACGAGCGCAGGAGCTCGGCTTCTCGCTTAAGGAGATCCGGGACCTGCTCGGTCTGCGCCTTCGCCCGGGCACTCGCTGCGCGGACGTTCGAGGGAGAGCCGAAGCGAAGATCGCGGAGATCGACGAGAAGATTCGGAGCCTCCACGCCATGAGAAAAGCTCTCGTAAGACTGGTTGGCGCTTGTTCCGGCCGCGGTCCCGTCAGCGATTGCCCAATCCTGGAGAGTCTTGCCCGGGAGGAGCATCAGTGATCGAGGTCGAACTCATCTACGACGACGGCTGCCCGAACATCTCCGGGGCCAGGACCAATCTTCTGCGCGCTTTCGCGCGAGCCGATGTCCCGGCGAAGTGGGCCGAATGGGAGCGGACTTCGCCGGGGACCCCGGAAAGGCTCCGGAATATCCCGTCGCCGACGATCCTCGTCAATGGGCAGGATGTGGCGGGGACCCAATGGATCGACGGCCGGGCCTCGTGTCGCCTGTATCTCTTGGCCGACGGTCGTCAGAGTGGCGTGCCGCCCACGGAATTGATCGCCGCGTCGTTAATTCGTGCAAAGGCATCCCAAAGACGGGCATCCGGCGGAGGTCCGCGGGTGCGCAACCTGACCGCCGTCCCAGCAATCGTCGCAGGCCTCTTGCCGAACGTAACGTGCCCGGCCTGCTGGCCGGCCTATGCGGGGTTGCTCTCCGCCCTTGGCCTCGGATTCCTCGTGTCGAGCGCGTATCTGTTCCCGCTGACGGCGGCGCTCCTTCTGGTTGCCGTCTGCACGATTGGTCTGCGGGCCAGAGAACGCCACCGCTATGGGCCCTTTGTTCTTGGCTTCGTCGCGGCCGCGACGTTGCTGGCGGGCAAGTTCGTGCTCGCTTCCCAGATCATGACCTACGGGGGCATTGCGGTTCTCATCGCGGCCTCGCTTTGGAATAACTGGCCGCGCCGGTTGGCTTCCGCAGCGTGCCCCCGCTGCAAACCGGCTGGCAACAGCCCGG
>JBBTDS010000222.1:0-1601 GCA_038060875.1 Acidobacteriota bacterium
GAACCGGCATGATCTTCGGCATCACCATGGGCGACTCCAGCGGCGTCGGCCCGGAGATTCTGCTGAAGGCTTACCGCAACGGCGAACTGGGCCATAAAGTGGCAGCCTTCGGCGACCTGGCCGTCCTCGCGCACTGCAATCGGCTGCTGGGCTATGACGTAGCGCTGCGCGCGGCGGCCTCGCCCGCCGATTATCAGGACGGCTGGCTGAACGTCATTGACCTCGGTATGCTCGGCGTCGCCGATCTGCGCATCGGCCAGGTCAGCGCCGCCTCAGGGGCGGCCGCCCGCCAGTACGTCGTGGCCGCCACCCGGGCCGCGCTCAACGGCGAGATCGCCGCCATGGTCACGCTGCCTCTCAACAAGGAGGCCACCGGGCTCTCGGATCCGGGCTTCACCGGGCACACCGAGCTGATCGGCGCGCTCTGCGGCGTGAGCGACGTCACCATCATGCTGGCTTCCGATGAGCTCATCGCCACCCACGTCAGCACGCACGTCTCGCTCGGCGCCGCCATCGAGCGCGTCACCAAGGACCGGGTCGCCAGGATCATCCAGCTCACTTGCGATGCGGTCGCCAGGCTCAGGCCCAACCCGCGCATCGCCGTGGCCGGGCTCAACCCGCACGCCGGCGAGCACGGCCTGTTCGGCCGGGAAGAGATCGAGGAGATCCAGCCCGCCATCGAGTGGGCGCGCGCCCAGGGTCTGCCCGTCGAGGGCCCCTTCCCGCCCGACACTGTCTTCTACCTGGCCGTCCGCAAGAAGCGCTTCGACGCGGTGGTGTGCATGTATCACGACCAGGGGCACATTCCCCTGAAGCTGCTCGACTTCGAGGGTGGCGTCAACGTCACCCTCGGCCTGCCCATCGTCCGCACCTCGGTCGATCACGGCACCGCCTTCGACATCGCCTGGCAGGGTGTGGCCTCGACCCGGAGCCTGGTCAAGGCGTTGGAGTTCGCGGCAGGGCTGGCGGCGAAGCCCTGAGTCCCGGTTCCAGTGCTAACCGTACCTGACGGCCGGGACCTAATCCAAGGAGAGTATTGCTGCCCCAGGAATCCAGAGTTATAACTTGGAGTAACAAGTTCATCTCGAAGGAAGAAGACGGATGTTTATAGGCAGCCTAAGCCACAACTGTGGCATTCGTTTCGCACTGGCGGCGTTTCTGTTTGCCATGGGAGGCAGTCTCCTGTGGGCGCACGGTGCACCGGGAACGACCACTGTGTCTTTCTCAAGCAACCCCGCCACCCTCGTCGCAGGTAACGATGTGACAATCTCAACCCTTACGACCTCAACAGGCCATCCCGAGAAAGTCGATGACGGGAAAGTCGCGATTCAGCTTGCGACCGATGGAACCGGGAACCCGGTCCCCGCTGCCTCCGTCGTGACCTGGGTTGCGCTCAACGCCCCCGGTCAAAACCCCAGTAGTGGTGTGACTAATCTGGCGGTCGATCTGTTCGCGGTTTGTGCCGGCTGCACGACCTGCTGCACATTTACCCAGGGATTTTGGGGAGGGCCAGAATCAACATCCCCGAACCCCATAGTCGCGGGGCTAACCCCAATACTGTTCACTTAAGAGCATTTCTGTGGTATCCTGTTTCCGAAAGG
>JBBTDS010000223.1:0-8496 GCA_038060875.1 Acidobacteriota bacterium
GGGCGGTTGTCGAAGTCGCACAGCACGATCTGCTGCCAGGTGCCGAGGTCGAGCGCGCCGTCGCGCAGCGGGAAGCTCTTCACCGTGCCGATGAGCGCGCTGCGCAGGTGCGAGTAGCCGTTGTCGTCGCCCCAGCGCGCGTTGTGGGCGTAGTCGTGGCTGGCGGGCGCGATCTTCTCCAGCGCCCGCTGGAGATCGGCCACCGCCCCCGGTTCGTACTCGATGGTGGTGACCCCGAGCGTCGATCCCTTGCCGGAGACGTTCACCAGCCCCTGCCGGATCTTGCTCTCGCGGATGATGCGCTCCACCTGGGTGCTGATGTCCAGCACGTCACACTGCCCGCGGGTGGAGATGCGGAAGCTCTTCTGGTAGACGGCCATCGCTTACGCCTTGAAGATCGGCTCGACGCCCTTCGCACTCGCCAGCAGGCGCTCGCGCTCCCCGGCGGTGAGCGGTTTGAACTCGCCGGCCAGCTCCAGCGCCATCTCGTAGATCTTCTCGTCGCCGGGCGGAACGGCGGCGGTGATCTCCTCCGAGAGCGTGAACCGCAGCGCCTGCCGGGCCAGCTTGCGGTCGTCGATCGGCTGGTACCACGTTTTGGGATGCGCGCTCTTCTTGCGGTCGGTCCCCGCCGGCCACCGCGTGTAGGCCAGCGCCTTGAGCGCCAGCCGCGCGGCGCCCTTTTCTTTGGCTTTGGCGATCACCTGCGGCCCGAAATTGCCCTGGGCGAAGCAGACGTAGTTGATCGGGAACAGCACCGAGTCGAAGGCGAAGCGGTCCAGCATGGCCAGCGCCGCCTCCACCGAGTGGGCCGAGAAGCCCAGGTAGCGCACCATGCCCTGCTCGCGGGCCTTGAGGAACGTCTCCTGCGCTCCGCCCGGCGCGAAGATCCGCTCCACGTCTTTCATCTCGGTCACCGCGTGGTGCTGGTAGAGGTCGAAGCGCTCGGTGCGCAGCCGCTTGAGCGAGCGCTCCAGCTCGTCGCGCGCGCCGGCCGCGTCCCGCTGCTGGGTCTTACAGGCCAGGAAGACGTCCTTGCGGAACGGCTCCAGCGCCGGTCCCAGCTTCTCCTCGGCCTCGCCCTTGCCGTAAGAGGGCGCCACGTCGAAGTAGTTCACTCCCCGCGCGACCGAATCGGCCACCATCTTGTTGGCCGCGCTCTGCTCCAGCCCGACGACCACGATGCCGCCGAAGCCGATGATCGAGAGCTCCACGTTGTCCCGGTAGCGCCGCCGGGGCAGCGGCCGCGGGGCAGCCAGCGCCGCCAACATCGTTGACTTGAGGAAATCACGGCGTTCCATGGCCTCCAGTGTAGCGCGCAGGGCAGTTGTACAATCACGAATAGCCGCTCCGGTATCGGCTCGAGTGACGGGAACAGGTCCCCGCGCGGCAGTCAAGTATCATGTCATAGCAGGTGTAAACCACGAAGGGTCAGGAAGCGGTCACCGCCAGGCTCAAATGCTGGTTGCCCTCCCGGATCATGAGCTGCCACGCCAGCATCTGTTCGAGGAACGCGTCCAGCCAGCCGTTCTGCATCCCTACGAACGACTCCAGGCTCGCGCGGCTGCGGGCCTCCTGACAGTAATCATAGACCTGCCGCTGAATGCCGTTCAGCGCGTACTGGAGCGGGGGCCGTCCGGGGCGCGTATCGGTGATCAGCATCTCGGGATCGGCTCCGTAGCGTTTGGTCAGGTCGCCGCCGCCGTTCTCCTTCCAGGCCTTCACGCGCTCCAGGGTTTCCCGCATGTAGCTGTCGGGCCGCCGCCCGTCACCATAGTCGTATTGGAAGAAGTACGCGACATTGGCGATGCGCTCCGGCGGCAGCGGGTAGATATATCGGTAGATGTCGAACGGCCGGATATTGACCAGCCCGTAGCTCTCCGGAGAGTTGAAATACGGGCTGAAGCGGTCCAGGCGGATGACGCTGACCGCGCCGGGAGGCTTCAGGTGGTAGACGGCTTCGATGGTGCGGGCGGTCTCCTGGTAATCCTCGGGAGTTTCACCGGGAAAGCCGTAGAGGAGATTCCAGGCCAGATCGACGCCGAACTCGCGGCACCATTTCAGCAGTTGAATATTCTGGATGGCGGTGACGCCCTTGTTCATCAGGTGCAGCACGTGGGTGCTCAGGCTCTCGATCCCGGGCTGGATGGCTTTCACGCCCGCGTCGCTCAGCAGCTCCACCTGGCGGCGGTTCAGGTTGGCCTTGATCTCGTAGAACAGCGACACGCCCGGCCGGCGCTCTTTGAGCAGCGGCAGGAGGTCCTTGAAGTAGTTATGCGCCATGATGTTGTCAACCGCCAGGAAGCGGTTGATGCCGTAGCGTTGCTTCTGGCGTTCGAGTTCGGCGAGCACGCGCGGCGCGCTCTTGGCGCGGAAAGTCATGGTGGCGCCGTTCAGCCCGCAGAAGGTGCAGTGCGACTTGGCGCCCCACCAGCAGCCCCGCGCGGTCTCGATGAGCAAGGCCGGCGAAATCTCGGAGCCTATGACGCTGCGTGCCAGGGCGGCGAAGTAGTCGTCGAAGTCGGGATCGGGCAGGCGGTCCATCTCGTGCGCTTGGTCAGGAGGCCCGGCCAGCACGGAGACGCCGCCCTGGCGGTGGAGCACCCCGCCGATTTCAAGCACCGGCTGCCCCGAAAACACCGCCTTCACCAAGCGCGGGAACGTGTAATCCGACTCACCCGAGCACACATAGTCGATCCAGGGAAACGAACGGTGCAGCTCCAGACCCATCACGCCTTCGCAATTGGTGCCGCCGAATACGATGGTCTTCTCTGGATACTGGGTCTTGATCCGGCGGGCCAGGGCGAGCGAGGCCAGGTTCTGCTCGAAGGTGGTGGTGAAGCCGATGATGCCATAATCCGCGATTCGGAATTTCTCGAGGCAGGCGTCCAGGAATGCCGGGACCTGCTCGCGCGTCTGCATGAGGAGTTCGAATTCCCCGGGGTCCTTCAGATGCGCCCGCAGGGTGGCGACGTAGGTTTCGCAATCCAGCCGGTCTGCGAACAGGTGCTGCGCGAACAGCCAGTCGCCGACGAAGAAAGCGGGGCTCATCTGATCGTTGATCAGCGAGTAAGCGCGCAGGCCGGCGCACTCGGCGAAGAACAGGTTGGGGTAGGCGACGTCGCATTGGATGCCTTCCTGTTTCAGCCGCGGCTTGAGCAGGCTGATCCCGATGGCGGGGCGCCCCAGCGAAACAAACGGCATGTTGAGCAGAAGGACGCGGTCCATAGCAAGCAAGAAGGACAGGCAGAATGCCTGTCCTACTGTCTCAATAATCCCAACTGGATCAGGTCCGGCTCGCGCCGGAAGCCTTCGAGCAAGGAAACCACCTCCACGTCGCCGTCGCCCTGATGTTCCAGCAGCTCGCGTAGCGCGCCGGTATCGATGCTGAAGCGGTTTTCGCCGCACTGGCGGCACAACTCCAGCTCATCCAGCCGCCCGGCATTGCTCAAGTTGCGCAAGTATTGATACCGGCGGCCGTGCCACAGGTTATAGAGGCTGTCCTGGCGCGCGTTGCCCAGCTTCTGCGAGCGCCGCCAGTCCATGCAGCAGGTGATCAGATCGCCGTTCCACAGGATCCCCATAAAGGAATGCAGCGCCGGGCAGCCGGACATGTTGTAGCTGAGGAGCTGGCGGGCGTTGGCCTGCTCGCTGAAGGGCAGCATCTCGCGAAACGTTTCATCCGGAATATTGCCCGCGCGGTTGTTCAACGGGTTCAAGTAGAAATCTACGCCGCGGCTGCGCCAGTACTCACGCATGTGCCGGATTTCGTTCTTGTTCGCCCGCAGCAGGAGGACGGTGACCACCAGCCGTGTGCGCGAGCCGGCTTCGCGCAGGCGGTCCCACAAGTAATTCACGTTGCGGATCACCGTGTAGCCGTCGATCCCCATGGTTTCCCGGTAAACCTCCGGGGCCAGCGCGTTGGAGCTGATATGGATGGTATGGAGGTTCATGCGCGCCAGCTCGCGGGCGATCTCCTCGCGCAGCAGATAGCCGTTGGTGGTGATCATCACCCGAGTCCGCGGGTTCTTGCAGATGATGAAATCGAGGCGCGGGATGATGCGCCGGTCCATCAGCGGGTCATTGTTGAGGAACGGCTGGATGAGCTGTAAGGGGTAGTGTGAGATCTCTTCCACGATGGAGCGGAACAGGTCCTCGTCCATGTGGCCCTGCGGCTGCGTCTTGGAAGTCTCCGGATAGGGGCAGAAACTGCACTTGGCGTTGCAGCGCGAGGTAGTCTCGATTTGGATGTTGTTAGGAAAGTCCAGGCGCCTCATATCAGTTGTGGATGTAAGAGCAGTCCGCGCAAAGCTCCAGTTCGCCGGTCCGGCCTTCCTCGTGCAGGCGGCGGTAATGCGCGTATTTTTCGCCGTGCCAGACCTCGCGCAGGGACTGGCGCCCGGCGTTGCCGAGCACCACGCGCCGGCGCCAGTCCATGCAGCACAGCAGCACGTCGCCGTTGTAGCCGATACACATCTTGTGGTAGAGCAGCTCGCAGAGGCGTACGGGCTTCGGGCTGACGGGCCGGTAGTTCAGCTCGGCGAAATTTTTCACGTTGTCGGCGCGGTTGACCAGCGGCGAGGATCCCGACTGTACCCCCAGGCTGACCCAGCGCCGGATGTTCTCCTCGATTTCGTCCTTCATGGGTACCGTCTCGATCATGTTGGTGAAGACTTGCAGGGTGGGCGGCCGCACCGAGAGCAGATAGTCGATATTGCGCTTCACTTTGTCGAAGGAAAGCCCCATGATCTTCTCGTAAGTTTCCTTGGTGGCGCCGTTGAAGCTGAACCAGATGGCGTCGAGCCCCGAGCGGATCAGCCGGTCAGTGACCGCAGGGGTGAGCAGCGACCCGTTGGTGGTCACCGTGACCATGGACTGCGGGACCATCTTCTTGGCCAGCGCGATCCAGGCCACGAGGCGCGTGTCGGTAAACGGCTCGTTGTTCAGGAAAGGCTCGATGCGCCGGAGCGTCTCCTCGCCCCCGCATTCGCCCAGGATCTTGCGGTACAGCTCCTCGGTCATGCGCCCCGGAGGCAGTTCCTTGGAAACCTCCGGGTACGGGCACATGATGCAGGTGGCGTTGCAGGCAGTGTTGGTCTCGATCTGGATTTCGCGAGGAAAGGGCGGCAGCGCATCCGGCTGGATGACCCGCAGGACGGCGGGCGCGTAGGGGGCCGGCAGGTCCGACGTAAGTTCGCGGAACAACGCTTCCCAGCGGGGAACCAGCGCCTGGGCGCTGTACTCGCGCCGCACGCGGACTTGCAGGCTGAGCCCCAGGCTGCGGCGCAGGTCCGCGTCGGCGATCAGCTCATCCAGCGCCTGGACCAGCAGGTCCGGGCGGCCAGGCGGGATGAGGCGGCCGCAGGCGCCGTTTTCGAGCTGCTCGCGCGCGGCGCCATCATCGGCGGCGATGACCGGCAGGCCGGCCGCGCCGGCCTCCTGGATCACGTGCGACATGCCCTCGCCGCGCGAGGGCAGCACCAGGATGTCGGATGCGCACAGGATGCGCGGCACGTCGCCGCGCGCGCCGGCGAAGATGAAGCGGCCGCTGTCCATCAACCCGCGGGCCTGCCGCATGATCTGATTGGCGTGTTCGGGCTGATAGCCGTCGCGCCCGCCCACTACCAGAAAGCGCACGCCGGCCCGGCGCGGCAGAATCTCCGCCGCAGCCTGCACGAGCTGATCGAGTCCCTTCTTGGGGTCCAGCCGCCCCACGAAGACCACCACGCAGTCACCGCCGAACCCGTAGGCCCGGCGCAGCATCTCGCGGTCCTGGCCCTGGAACTCGGTCATGTCCACCATGGAGGGGATGAACAAGGCATGCTCTTTGCGCGGCATCCGCTCGGCCGCGACCCGCACGATCTGGCGGGAGACGCCGACGTAGCGAGTGGTGAAATCCTTTGGGATGGCGGCCACCTCCTCAGGAATGCCGCCGTGTTCGATGAGCCGGCGCTCATCGGGCGAAAGCTGCTGGAAAACCTCGTAGGCCAGACGAGTGTCCTGGCAGGCCACCACCAGGCGAATCTCCTCGCAGCGGATTTTGTCCACGATATAGCGGACCTTTTCTTCCGGCGGCAGTGCGTGGCAACCCGTATCCACATGCAGGCCGAGCCGGGCGAGCTTTTCCAAGGCCGGGGCAGGCTCATCCACGCCCCAGCAGCTCAGGACCGAAAGGCGGAAGGCCTCGCGATCGAGATGACGGGCGAGGATGACCAATTCGGTTTCTTCGCCGCCCGTGCGGATGGCGCTCATCAGGAACAGCACCGGCGTGGCGCCGCGCACCAGCGGCGCCGGCGGCGCGGGCACGCTGGCTGGGGCGCGGTTCAGCTCCTCCAGTTCCGCTTCCAGCAGGCCGACCAGCGAGCACGCGTTGCTCTCGATATCGAACTCCTCACGGATCTGCTGGCGCGCCGCGGCCCCCATGCGGGCAGCCAGAGCGGGCTTCCGGAGCAGTTCCAGGAGTGCTTTTGCAATGCCCGGAATATCGTGCGGCGGCACGAGCAGCCCCGAAACGCCATCGCGCACCACTTCCGGAATGCCCCCTACACGGCTGGCCACTATGGGGACCTCCATCGCTATGGCTTCCACCACGGCGTTGGGCAGCCCGTCATTGAGCGACGGATGGCAGAGGATGTCGGCGGAGGCCAAAAGCGTGCCGGTGTCCTCGACGTGGCCGGCGAAGCGCACGGCGCCGGATAAGCCCAGGTATTCGCTGAACTGCTCCAGACGCGCCCGGTCCTCCCCTTCGCCCGCCAGCACGAACCTCGCTTGCGGGTATCCCTTGAGGACTTCCCGCGCCGCCAGCAGCAGGTTGTCCTGCCCCTTCATGGGGTGGAGCCGCGCGAGACACACGATCAGCTTGTGATCTTCGGGCACTTCCCAGTGACGGCGGGCCTCCGCGCGGTCGTAGCGCGCCGGGTCGAATTTCGAAAGCTCGACGCCCTCCCGCACCACCTGGATGAAGCGCTCGAGGCCTTCCGCCAAGCCGGGCTGCCATGCCCGGAAAGCCCGCTTGATGTCGTGAGAGACCACGTGCAGGCGGCGGACCACCGCGCCCGCACCCGCGCCGTAGTACTCGGGCGTCAAGCCGGGGACGGGCGGCAGCCCGGTCTTCAGAATCAGGGCCGCGCGGTTCCCTGGCCGCTCCGCGTTCACGCGGTCCAGCACCTGCTCGAGCACCCGCGCCTCGCAGAACGCGCCGATGACTGTGCAGTAAAGTACATCCACGCGCCGGTTCTTCAGAAAGTAGTAGAGCGGTTCGAAAAACGGCGAGCCTTGGCTGCTGTAGTAGCTGTAGATATCCAGGTTTGCTTTCTGGCACGCGGCGAAGAAATCGGACCGGTACGGGCAGATGACCGACACCTGGTGATTCCGTGACCTCAAGTAGCGAGCGGCGTTGATGACCCAGATTTCGCCCCCGCCAAGCGCCGCCATATCTGTGAAGAAACATAGATTCATGACATGCACCTGGATTTCACCGCGGCGGCGATTTCCGCACACCCGATTTCCCGCGGATTGCCGAAGAAGACGCGGCAGCAGGTCGATTCGGCCGGATTGGCCCAAGCCCGCGGCACGATATCGGAGTAAATCTCGACGGTGGGCGCATCCACGGCGGCGCACAGGTGCGCGATCCCGTTCTCGAGCGTAACCACGCAAGCGGCCTCGCGCAGCAGCGCGGCCACAATCTTGATCGGCAGGCCGTAGAGATTGCGGATCAGCGGCGAAGCGGTTTGAGTGTCCTTTTCCGAGCCGACCGCGATCACGTCGAAATCTCCCCAGTTACGGATCTGCCCGGCCAGGCACAGCCAGTTCTCGGGAGGCCAGTCCTTGGCGCGGCCCTGCCCGTTGTCCAGCAGCGGGTTGGCGATCGAATGCATGCTGAACACCACGTACGGCATAGCGGTGAAGCAGCGCGCCAGGCGCTCTTCTTCCGGGCTGATCGTCACCACTGGCCGCACGGATTCAATCGGAATCCCCAGCAGCTTCGAGAACCCGATGCTGATGTGCTCCTGGAATGCCTCAGCCGTGGTGCAAACCTGCCGGATATCGAACTGGTAGAGCAGTGTAGTCTCCGCGAGATCCAGCGGCAGCGAATGGAGCCACTCCTGGCTGAATCGGGTCATGCCGTGGAGGTACATCCACTCGTTGTACAGGACCAGGTCGATATCCGGATTGCCGTCCAGAACGCGGCAGAAACCCGCGTTCTGGACCACGTAGATGATGAAAACCTCCGGATTGGCCCCCCGGAAGGCACGAATCACCGGCGTCGTACACAACGTGTCGCCTAGCGCGTTATGCCCGATGAAAACGGCTTTCTTCAATCCACCCCCGATGCGCGGCGGCATTGGGGTAGAACAGGCGTCCTACCTGTCCAGGGCCCGCCCGCCTGTCCCCTACGGTCCGGGCCGGATCGGCTCGATCGGGATGATCGGCTCCACCGGAGTGATCGGCTCTATCGGGCTGATCGGGATGATCGGCGTGATCGGGACGATCGGG
>JBBTDS010000224.1:0-3732 GCA_038060875.1 Acidobacteriota bacterium
TCGAGCGCTGGAGCCTCGCCGGTCCCACTCACCACTTCGCCCTCGGCGTCGGGAGACAGAGCGCACCGTTGCGCAAAGTCGCCCGCCTGTTTGGCATCGAAGCCGTGGTCGTCGCCCAATGAGTCAGCCGTCCGCCGGCCGCTGGCTTCTGTGCTGGTTGCTGTTTGTCGCCACCGCGCTGAGCTTCCTGGACCGGCAGGTGCTCTCGGTCCTTGCGCCAACTGTCTCGGCCGAATTCGGGATGAGCAACACCGCTTACTCGCGGGTGGTTTTCGCCTTCCAGCTCAGCTACACGGTCATGTTCACCGCCGGCGGGCGGCTTATGGACTGGCTGGGCACCCGCATCGGCATGGCCCTGTCGCTCGCGGTGTGGTCGCTGGCCAGCGCCGCTCACGCCTTGGCCACCGGCCCCCTCAGCCTGGGCGTCGCCCGCTTTTTCCTGGGGTTTGGCGAGGGGAGCTGTTTTCCCGCCGCCACCAAGGGCGCGGTGGAGTGGTTTCCGCTGGAGAACCGAGTGCTGGCGATCGGCATCGCCAATGGCGGCTCGGCGTTCGGCGCGGTGATCGCGCCGCCGCTGACCGCGCTGTTCGCGACACGGTTCGGCTGGCGCGGCGCTTTCCTCGCCACCGGCGCGATAGGCCTGATCTGGCTGACGGCCTGGCTCGCCGCCTTCCGGCTGGCGCCGGGCGGAGCCGCCACTTCCGCCTCCCGGCACTCCGAATCGGTTTCGATGCGGCGCCTGCTGGCCGACAAGCGAGTGCGCTGGGTGCTGGCCTCCCGGTTCCTCTTCGACCCGGTCTTTTACTTCTATATGTTCTGGATCCCGCAATATCTGGCGCAGGAGCGCGGATTCTCTCTGGCGCAGATCGGTAGGTGGTACTGGATTCCGTTCCTGGTGCTCGGAGTGAGCACTGTCCTCAGCGGTCGTCTCTCGGACACGCTTGTCCGCAAGGGCTGGACGCCACGCAAAGCGCGCCGCGTTCTGCTTACTATCGCCGCGGTGCTGACGCCGGTTTCCTGGCTGGCCTCGCTGGCCCCCAGCCCGGAATGGGCGATTGCGCTGATGTCTTGCCTCATGCTCGCCCACGGACTCTGGATCAGCAACTTTCTCGGACTGTTGAGCGACATGTTCCCCGCCGGAGCCATCGCCACGGTCACCGGCTTGACCGGGACGGCGGGCGGCGTCGGCGGCATGCTGTCAAGTCTGGCCGTCGGGCCTCTGGTGGACCGCTTTTCTTTCGCGCCGGCGTTCGCTGTTTCGGGGCTGCTCTATCCCGCGGCGCTGCTGTTGCTTCTCCGCGGCGCCCTCCGGTTCTAGTGGGCGCGCCCCGCTCCCTGCGGTCGCGGCTCAGTACCGAGCCGCGCGCGTCAGCAAGCGGTCGCTCGCGTATACTGGTGGGTCCATGTCACCAACCCGACGCGAGTTCCTCGGCGCCGTCGGCGCGATCTCGATGGCCGGCCGCCGCCCCAACATCCTGTTCGCCATCGCCGACGACTGGTCCTGGCCGCACAACTCGGCCGCGGGTGACAAGGTCGTAAAGACCCCTGCCTTCGACCGGGTGGCGCGCGACGGCGTGCTGTTCACCAACGCCATCTCGGCCTCGCCCGGCTGCGCGCCCTCGCGGGCGGCGATCCTGACCGGCCGCGTCCCCTGGCAACTGGAGGAGGCCGGCACGCACGCCAGCGCGTTCCCCGACAAGTTCCAGGTCTATCCGGATCTGCTGGAGGCCGCCGGCTATCACGTCGGGCTGACCGGCAAGGGCGCCGGGCCGTGCAACTGGAAGGCGGGCGGCTGGAAACACAACCCCGCGGGACCCGAATACGACGCGCGCAACTTCGATAAGCGTCCCAAGGGGATCAGCGCGACCGACTACGCCGCCAACTTCGAGGATTTCCTCGGGAAGAAAGGCAAGGACCAGCCCTTCTGCTTCTGGTACGGCTGCCACGAGCCGCACCGGGCTTACGAAGCCGGCGCCGGGCTGCGCTCCGGCAAGCGGCTCGATGACGTCACCGTGCCGCCCTTCCTGCCCGACTGCCCCGAGGTGCGCAGCGATATCCTCGATTACTACTTCGAGATCGAGTGGTTCGACCGCCAGCTCGGCAGGACGCTCAAGCTGCTGGAAGACGCCGGGGAGCTGGCCAACACCCTGGTGGTGGTGACCGGCGACAACGGGATGTCGTTCCCCGGCTCGAAAGCCACCATGTACGAGTACGGCATCCACCTGCCGCTGGCCGTCTCCTGGCCGGCGCGGGCCAAAGGCGGCCGGGTGGTGGAGGACCTGGTCAGCTTCACCGACTACGCGCCGACGTTTCTGGAAGCCGCCGGTCTGCCGGTTCCTGCGGTGATGACGGGCAGAAGCTTCGTTGACGTTCTCGCCTCAAACAAGTCGGGCCGGGTCGACCCCCGGCGCACCAGCGCGCTGTCAGGCCGCGAGCGTCACTCCCACGCCCGCTTCGACAACCTGGGCTATCCCACCCGCGCGCTCCGCACCCACGACCACCTCTACATCCGCAACTTCAAGCCCGACCTCTGGCCGGCCGGCGATCCGCCGCAGTTTGCCGATATCGACAACGGACCGTCCAAGGAGTACGTCCTCGCCAACCGCGACCAGGAGAAAGTGCGGAAGCACTTCGAGCTGAGCTGCGGCAAGCGCCCGGCCGAGCAGCTCTACGATATTCGCAAGGATCCCGGCTGCACCAGGAACCTGGCCGGGGCGCCGGCGCAGGCGGCTGTCTTGGGCAAGCTGCGCTCCGAGCTGGAACGCACGCTCAAGGCGCAGCGCGACCCGCGAGCGCTCGGCGCTGGCGACATCTTCGACAGCTACCCGCGCTACTCGCCGATGCGCCCCGAACTGGGCGGATTCGCGAAGCAGGGCGAGTACAACCCAAAGTTCCAACCGCGCTGAGAGCCATGGCCAGGATCTTTCCCTTCCAACCCTATCGTTACAGCCCGGCGGCGGGTCCCCTCGACCGCCTCGTCACGCAGCCCTACGACAAGATCAACGCCGCGATGCAGGCGCGCTATCTCGGTCTCAGCTCGCACAACCTGGTGCGCATCATCCTGGGCGAGCGGTTCCCCTGGGACTCGGCCGCCGACAATGTCTACACGCGCGCGGCGAGCTACTTACAGGACTGGATCGAGAGCGGCGTGCTCGCGCGCGAGGCCGAGCCGGCGCTGTTCCCTTACTTTCAGGAGTTCACCAATCCCGATACCGGCCAGCGGCTGGTGCGCAAAGGCTTCATCGGGTTGGGCGCGGTGGAGGATTATTCGGAGGGCGTCGTCCACCGCCACGAGCAGACGCTCTCGGGTCCTAAGAAGGACCGGCTCGCGCTGTTGCGCCACAGCCACGCCCATTTCGGCCAGCTCTTCATGCTCTATCCTGATCCCGAAGGCGAGGTCGATCGCATCCTGGAGGACGCCGCGCGCGCCGAGCCGCTGGCGCGCGTCACCGACGAGTACCAGGCCGAGCACCGGCTGTGGAAGGTATCCGACCCGCCGCGGATCGCGCGCCTCCAGCAACTGATGAGCGCGAAGAAGCTGCTCATCGCCGACGGCCATCACCGCTACGAGACGGCGCTGGCCTTCCACCGTGAGAACCCGCACCTTCCTGGCGCGGACAAGGTCATGATGACCTTCGTGAACATGCATGCGCCGGGCCTGACCATCCTGGCCACGCATCGGCTGGTGAACGGGCTGGAGGGCTTTCAGGCCGGCGCCTTTCTGGAGCGGGC
>JBBTDS010000224.1:3832-6699 GCA_038060875.1 Acidobacteriota bacterium
TGTTTGACCGGCCGCGCCAGGGCCGGCTGGATCTCGAAGTGCTGCACCAGGACCTGCTCGACGGCGTCCTCGGAATCACCGCCGAAGCCGTCCGCGAGGAGAAGTACCTGCGCTACATACGCGGGCTGGAAGCCGCCGTGGCCGAGGTCGGCCGCGGCGCCGCCCAGATCGCCCTGCTGGTCGAGCCGGTGCCGGTCGGGGAGGTGGCCCGCATCGCCTTCGCCGGCGGCGTGATGCCGCAGAAATCGACCGACTTCTACCCCAAGCTGCTCTCGGGGCTGACGATCTACAGGCTCTGACGTGGCGCAGGCTTCAGCCCGCAGGAATCTCCAGATCCCGTCATCGTGCCAGCTCGATGCTGTCAGCGGTCTTCAGGTCCAGCCACGAGTGGTCTCCTGGCGGCGCTCTGCGATCACCTCCGAGGCGAGGGAGACGCCCTTCGGTATCCGCCTGCTGACAAGCTCTTGCGCCCGCTTACGGGCCGCCTGCCGGCTTTCCACGTCTGCTGGAACCATGACTTTCGGCCGGCGGCCACGTCGTGCTGTCCGCCCCGTTTCGTCGCGCACTCGACGATTATTCCAGAAAGCCCCCGGCGCTACAAATCCCGGTACCGCGCCAGA
This sequence comes from Acidobacteriota bacterium, assembly GCA_038060875.1. GTDB lineage: Bacteria > Acidobacteriota > Terriglobia > Bryobacterales > Bryobacteraceae > JBBTDS01. The sequence continues at coordinate 4,453 of JBBTDS010000224.1, forward strand.
TCGACGCCGGCCTCACCGAGCGCCTGGCGCGTTTCCGGGGCCGTGAGCGCCAGTAGCTCCCGCTCCCGGCTTTCCTTGAGGCGCGTGGGCGCAGCCCGGAGTTCGCTGGTCGAATGGCCCGGATGGCACATCAGCTCGGTGGTTCCCGCGGGCAGACGGTGAATGAGGCGGACCAGTTCCGCCGTGTCGAGCCGCCCGGTGAGGGCATAACCGGCGAAGTGGTCCGTGACGCGGCAGCCATGGCGGAGCAGCGTGCGGCGCACATGCGGCCGCCACAGGCGCAGCATGTGGGCCGCGCCCCGCGGGGCGAAATCGAACGGGAGCCGCACCCAGGGGATACCGAACTCCCGCGAGATGCGCGCCACCGCTTCGAGTACGCGCGGCACAAGATGAGTGTGCTTGTGGGTGTCGATGTGGGTGGGCCTGATGCCGGCATCGAGGATGCGGCTGACCTGCGCGGCCAGCTCCTCGTAGATGCGGATGCGCCCCAGTGCGATCGCACGGATCAGCCCGGCTACGCTGGCCGCGAGCGGCGGCTCTCCCACCAGCGCCAGGTGGCAGCCTACGTCGAGCTCGGGATTGCGGCGGGCCAGCGCGACCGCATGCTCGAAGGCCGCGCCGCTGGCCATCAGCGTGGTCGCGGTCAGGACGCCCCGCTGGTGGGCCTCGATGATGCCTTCGTTCACGTCGCGCGTGAAGCCGAAGTCGTCGGCATTAACGATCAGCTTTCGGCCGGACATCCGCGCAACGCCCTGTCCCGCCAGCGGCGCACGCTCATCACGTCGAACCGCTCGCCCTCGAAGACGATCTGCTTCACCGCGGGCTTGCCTTTGCCGCTGGCGCGTTTCAGCCAGTCGCGCACTTCCAGCCAGCGGACCTCACCCTCCGAGGTGCGGATCACCAGCAGTACGGGAAACTTCTGCGCCATCCAGTAGCGGGCGTGGCGCTCGTCCCTGATGGTGAACACCTCCGCCTCGTCGCGCCGCCGCTGGCGCAGGTAGGAATCGCCCGACTTGAGTTGAAGGTAGAGCTTCTGCCCCGTGGCCTCGCCGGCGTCGTTCTTGAACTCGATCTCCATGTCGATGCCGTGGTCGCTCACGTTGAACTCCCGGCTGATCTGCCCGGCCAGCGCGACCGTGGAAATCACCTCACCCACCAGCGCGCGCTCCTTGCTCTCGTTGTCGAGCACGATGGCCGATTGCTCCTGAAGTTCGCGGACGCGCTGCTGCATCTCCGGACTGGCAAACAGCTCCTCCATCTGGTCCCACAGCGGGACGCGATCTTCGCAACTGACGCAGAGGATGTCCTTCTTACCCTCCATCAGCTTCCGCATCGCCACTTCCCGGTTGCCCACCGGCGTGCCGCAGTGAGGGCATACGTAGTGCCGCAGCCGTACGACCTCCTGCCCCTTTTGCAAAAGGTGCTCGTGGACGTACCGGCTGAAGATGATCTCTTCCTCCACCGGAATGGCCGGATCGAAATACACCTCCAGCTCGCCCGCGCCCTCGGCCCGGCGCGTCAGCTTCACGCCCAGTTGTTTGCCGGTCAGCGTCTTGAAGTCGGCGGCGTAGCGCCAAAGCTGGTCCTGCTGGAACGGCTTGGTGTGATGCAGCCGCACCACCAGCGTGGCGTAGATGTCGTCGAGGAACCCGTTGAATCGGTAACTCACCAGCACCGCCGGATGCCCCACCAGCTCCGGGCGCTCGCGGCGGTAATAGCTGGGGAAGATCAGCAACGGCCCTCTGTCCGTGTGCTCGCGCAGGCACAAGCCGCGCCCGACCAGCGTCTGGTGCATGGCCAGCAGGACGAAACGCTCCTCGTCGGCTTCCAGGCGCTGCATCGAGGATTCATAGGCCAAGTCACCGCCCAGCACCCGTTCCTCCGCGATGGACCCGAGCTCGTGCTTGTCGGCGCGCAGCGTCTGGATCACTGCCTGGGCGTAGGCGTTGATCCGCTCCGGTTGGAGCAGCACCCAACTGCCGAACGTTAGCTCCCACACCACGCCGGGGCCGGCCAGCAGCCCCACCACGGCCTTCAGCTCCTCGTCCTTGAACGGCTCGCCTTCGCCGGTCAACCGCAGGCGCAAGGCGTCCCGCAGCTCGTTGAACCGCATCAGCACCCGGCCCTCGTCCCTCAGCCGGACGATCTCCTCCTTGAGCCGCTTGAATAGCCGCGGCGAGGAGCGCCACGGGATCTCTGCCCAGCGAATTCCGGCGAGGATGGCTTCCTTGAGCTCCTGGCAGCCGA
>JBBTDS010000225.1:0-22372 GCA_038060875.1 Acidobacteriota bacterium
GCAAGGAGGAGAGTATATGCGTGCGAAACTCAGGTCTGTAGTTGTTCTTGGCGCTGTGCTGGCCCTCGCTGGCGGGTCAGCCTATGCGCAATGCCCTATCGACGGCGCCACCCCGTTCCAGGCAGGGCCCCTGAACCCCAAGAGCGGCTTTCCCCTCTGGGTTCAGGATACGAACGGGCTTTCACTGGAGATCTGTCTGGACCCAGTTAACTGCTTCTTCGATCCGGTCGATCCGTCCAATCCGTACTCGGTCCGCGTCGGCTTCGGACCGGAGGCTTTCTGGTGGCTCGCCGATGGCAGCATCAGCGCCCGGAACATCAAAGCCGGGGTGGTAATGGCGGCAGAGGCAGCCTGGCTCAACGAGAATCCCACTCCGGGCGACCAGTTCCCCTTCACCCGGTTGCGCTTCCGCCTGGACGGCCTGGTTTTCCGAGGCAAGTACCGAGTCACCCATCCTTATGGGATAACCGAGTTCGTCGTGGATACATTGGACGCCAAGGGCAAACCGGTAGGCGTATTCGTAAGCCACGATATGCCGTTCGCTGCCGCCGGTCAAAACCAGGGCCGTGTCGGACCGTTCTTGAAATGGGATCCCGCCGTTGCGCCTTTCGCGCCTGCCGGATACATCGGGGATGGCGTCACTCCCCACCGTGTTAAGGGAAGCCCTTGCGGTACGGACTTCTTGAAGGTTGAGGGTTGGGACCTGACCGGAAAACGGCTGGACCTGGACGGCCGGGGCAACAACTTTGTGACAACCGACCTGTTCACGGTCAGCGGCAAGGTGGCGACCCGCGCCGGCGTGGGCGTCACCCGCGCCGCCTACACGCGCGGACCATGGGATCCCGGGGTTGAGGTCTTCGCTTTCTCCAGGCCGGGGCAGTTGATCAGGGTAAACGTGCCAAACAACCCGGTCGCTCTCATGGCCGGTGACGCGAATGGACGGTATTACGGTTTTGTTGAAGGCGACGTCCCTCAAAGCAACGTCACCTTCACCAACATATCGGATCCACCGGAACTGAGTCCGGCGTACCCGGAGAGTTCGGTGACGGTTCCGCTGACGGACACGGTTTTCATCAAGGAGGCGTATTACTACCGGAACACAACCACGCTGGATGTTATGGCCGCATCCAGCGACGAAGTCTCTTTGTGCCCCGCGGGCGTGCCCAGGCTGACCGCGTATACGGATAGCGGCACGAAGCTTGGCGACTTGACCATACCGGTTACAGGCGGGATCGATCTCACTATCCCAACCCTCGTGCCACCGCCCAGCGTCACGGTCAAATCCTGTTTCGGAGGCTCGGCCACCGCGATCGTCGATATCGGAAAGTGCGCCCGCGCCGGCAGCAGCTTGACCTGTAAGCAGTAGAGGAGGGCATACCATCTGCCCGGTGCCGCTGCCGGCACGTCCCCGGGCCCCTCCCTGGCTGGGGTGAGGACCAGGGATTTCGGGGGTTCTGACCCCGCAGCCTGAAGGCCGCACCACGCGGAGGGAGGTATCTTCGACGCGGGAGAAGATCAGCCTGCTGGAGATCGCCCGGAGCTGCCCCAGGACTTCTCGGCGAGCTGCGACTGGCGTCCTGTCCCACGTAATTCCTTTCAATCGGTGGTGGCGCACGCTTCAGGGGATGTTGAAAAACGCAACGGCAAGTCAGGAGACTTACCCCACTTGGGCCGCAAGCTGTTGGTTTCCCGTGTGGGATAAGTGTCCTCACTTATCATGGTTGGCCCTTGAATGGCGTTTTTCAGCACCGTCTTCAGCGTGCCGCCGTGGGCTTCAGCCGACGGTCACGGCGAGCTGAAGCTCCGACGCAGAGGGTGCCCCGGCACCCTGAAGGTTAATGCCACTTACTTTTCCTCTCTGCACCTCCCGGGGGGTGTGCCTCCTGGCGTGGGGTCAGGCTTTCCAGCCTCCGGGCCGGGATTCCCGGCTCAGATTACTGGTAGTTCCCCAGGGTGCTTGCCGTAGTACACCGGATAGTCTTAGTTTCCCTCACCGAATATGCTCAGGTGGAGGGGGCCAAAGAGCCATGAAGGGTGTACTGACAGCAAGCAGACTGATCGCGCACCGGAAACCGGTGCTTCTGGGAGGGGCAGTCGCGTTGGCGTGGCTGGCGCTTCCCGGCGCTGCGGGAGCAGCGCCGTGCGGCCGCACCATCACCGCCAACGTCGTGGCGATGGACCAGCCGATCATGTTCAACCGGCTGGGCGCTCAGAACATTAACGGCATGGTGTTCGCGCTGCGGCGCGATGTGATTAACATTGACAGTGGCATGCCGCTGACCGCGGGAGGATTGGCTGTGCCAGGAAGGGTGCAGCTCCGGCCCGACAAGCGGCCGCGGCCGCTCGTGCTGCGTGTGGCGGAGGGCGACTGCCTGACGGTCAACTTCCACAATCTGCTGGCGCCACTGGCAAATCCTTTCAATGCACCGATTCCCGGCTTCGGCTTGCCGCCATTCAACCTCATTATTGACGAGCAGGTGGCGGATCGTTTCGCGAGCTTCCACGCACAGGGGATGCAGCTTCAGGCAACAGGGGGGATAGCCAATGACGGCTCCGATGTGGGCGCCAACCCCGCCGGGTCGAGCGGCATCGTGGCGCCGGGGGCTAGCATCACATATCGACTGTACGCCGAAAAAAGCGGCACCTACCTCGCACAGAGCTATGGCGCGACCTTCGGCAGCGAAGGGACGCAGGGCAACGGCGCCAATGGGCTCTTCGGCGCCGTCAACGTTGAGCCCTCGTCGAAAACGGCTGGCCGATACACGAGATTCTACCGTAGCCAGTTGACCGAGGAGGAGATGCGGCTTGCCGCAGATGCGAACAACAACGGCCTGATTGATCCCGGCGAAAAGACGCCCGCGGGCCAGCCGATCATCAACTACGAAAAAGTCTATCCCGGAACGCCCTGGACACCGGCGGGCTGCGCTCCAACTGACGTGTGGTGCAAGGAGGGCAAAGCGGGGCTGCCGATCATCAACATGCTGGCGAGCAACGAGCTGGTCCACTCGGACATCAACGCGATGATCGTTGGCCCGAATCCGGACGGGACTTTCGACACGAGCACCTTCCCGCTTGAGAACGTAGGCAAGAGGAACCCGGCCCTGCCGAACCGGCTGGAGGCGTTCCGCGAGTTCACGGTGATCTTCCACGACGAGGTCGCCGCGGCGCAGGTCTTCCCCGCCTGGTACAACCACCCCGTGTTGGGTTACGTGCTCCATCCCGTCAGGGACAGCTTCATGATCAACTACGGCTCCGGGGGGGTCGGCTCCGAGATCATCTCGAACCGGCTCGGCGTCGGCCCGATGCATGACTGCCTCACCTGCGCGTATGAGGAGTTCTTCCTGACCTCCTACGCGGTGGGTGACCCGGCCATGGTTGTGGATGTCCCGGCCAACTTCGGCCTGGAAGCCCTAGCCCCGGGCGCTACACCACCACCGGGAACCACCGGCCGCAAGGCGACCGAAGCCTTTTACCCGGACGACCCGTCCAACGTCCACCACAGCTACACCAACGACCGGACGGTGTTCCACAACCTCAGCGTGGGTAGAGAGCAGCACATCTACCACCTGCACAACCACCAGTGGCTTTACAACCCGAACGACGACAACAGCAACTACCTCGACGCTCAGAGCATCGGCCCGGGCTCCGGATACACCTACGAGATCAACTACGGCGGCAGTGGGAACCGGAACAAGAGCGCGGGCGACGCCATCTTCCACTGTCACTTCTACCCCCATTTCGCCCAGGGCATGTGGGAGCTCTGGCGCAACCATGACGTCTACGAGACCGGCACGATCCTGGAGAAAACCGCGACTGCGCCAGGAGGACTGTTCCATGCAAACCCATTCGATCTCCTGCACGGCAGACCGGCGGAGGCGCCTCCGGGGCTGCTTCCCGCACCACCTGTCGGCGCCCGCACGAGGGGCCTGCCGGACGGTGAGATAGCGGCGGGTACGCCCATACCGGCCCTGGTGCCGCTGCCCGGAAAGCCCATGCCGGTCATGCCGGGCAGGGTGTATGTCGTGGAGAAGAAAGAAGGCGCCACCGTTCTGGGAAGCAAGGCCTTCGTCGATAGGACAGACACATACCTGGCGGCCGGTCCGGGAGTCCACTCAAACCTCGTCGGCAAGATCAAGAACCCGGGCTACCCCTTCTGGATCGCGGGCATCGAGGACACCGTCGGACAGCGTCCCCCCACACCGGTCCTGGACATGGATCCGGCGGCGGGCGGCTGGGACGGAGGCCTGCCCAGGCATTCCCTTGACGGTATCGCCGCAGCCGGTCCGGGCTCATTCGCATCTACGGCCACCGCGCGCGACTTGAGCAAGGTCGTCCTCAAGGCAAAGGGGGTGTTTTACCCTGAGGACGGCACCGACGTGGAGAAAGCCGTCATGGATTTCCACGGTCTCGTGCGCAACCACCCGAGCTACGCCCTTAAGCTTGACGGAACACAACCGGCGGGAGACTTCATCACGAACGGGTATCGCGACACGACCATCGGCAATCCTGCGGCTGCCCCTCAGCCCGGCTCGCCGTTCCACGAACCATGTATCGACGACGCCGGCAAGAGGCTGATCAGGGCAGGTAACGCACCTGCTGGCGCCCCTCTGTTCGGTAACTTCTTTGGAAGCAGTGGCCTCAGCGTGACCGGTTCATCCGTATTCAACGCTACGACGCCGCGCGTTTACAAGGGCGCCAACATCCAGTACGACGCCATCCTGAACAAGGCGGGGTACCACTATCCCCAGCAGCGCATCGTGGCGCTGTGGCAGGACGCAGAGCCGACGATCAACAAGGTCAAGCCCGGCGAACCCCTGGTGATGCGCATCAATACTTTCGACTGCGCCTCGTATCAGCACACCAACCTGGCTCCCGAGTTTTTCGAGATGGACGACTACCAGGTGCGCACCCCGACCGACATCATCGGCCAGCACATCCACCTGCCCAAGTGGGACCTCACGACCACGGACGGCTCGGGAAACGGCTGGAACTACGAGGACGGGACGCTCTCGCCGGGTGCGGTCCGCGAGCGCATCCACGCCATCAACGATGGCAGTCAGGCCCTCGGAACCGGCTCCGGCAGCCTCACGCTGCCTGGCACCCTGGTGGCTAAGAAGCATCCTTTCTTCCCACTCACGGGGCCGGGCGGGGTGGACTGGAGTGGCGCGCGCGTAACCTTGCAGCGCTGGTTCGCCGACCCGCTTGTCAACGTCGAGGGCCAGGACCGCGGCCTGGGCATCATCTTCACGCACGACCACTACGGGCCGTCCACCTTTCAGCAGGTCGGCCTGTACTCGGCGGTGCTGACCGAGCCTGCGGGTTCGGTCTGGAGACATAACGAGACGGGCCAGCAACTCGGATGCCGGTTCCCGGGCGACGCGGGTTGCCGCGCGGACGGCGGCCCAACGAGCTGGCAGGCTGCGATCCTTCCGCCGCCGGAAGGGGGAGAAGCGTTCCGTGAGTTCTACTTCCAGTTCACCGACTTCCAGCACGCCTACGAGAAGGGCGTCTATGTCGGCGCGAACCAGTGGGGCGCACCGATGCCGGGCCCGAAGGCCTGTCCGACTTGTCTGCCCAACACCGACCTGGCGCCTGTACTGGGCCCGGCGGACCGGGCTAACACCTTCCGGTACGCCATCAACCCGCCGGGACGGACGCAGATCGCCCCGGTATTCCCCGACCTGGTGCTTGAGGCGGCCTCGCTGGGCGCCCCATGCCTCGTGCGCCCGTGCCCGGAGGCGATCTCGGGACAGGATCCGGGTATGATGGTCGTCAATTATCGGAACGAGCCTGTCGGCCTGCGCGTGTATGATCCGAACAAACTGGGTCCGGACGGCAAACCGGGCGCCCAGGCTGCCGGTATAGCGGGCGATCTCGCGTTTGCGCTTTCGACCAAGCTCGTTAACAAGGCAGGGACGGTGACGCCGATCGTGCGCGCCATACCCGAGATGAACAAGAAGGATTGTTTCGGCGCGAGCGCGGAGTGTCTCAACTTCTTCACCCAGCCGTTGAACCGGCCAACGGCCGTCGATAAGAACGACCCGTTCACGCCGATGCCGCGCGTCTACACGGGCGATATCGTCCGCATCAAGGCCCAGGCCGGCGGTGACGAGGAGGAGCACAACGTAACCGTTCACGGGATGAAGTGGCTCCAGGCAGGGTCGGCCCATGGCAGGGCGCCGAACTCCGGCTGGCGCAACGGCCAGGCGGCCGGCATCTCGGAGCAGTTCACATTCCGCGTGCCCATGTTCGCGGCGCCGATGCAAGTCAAGACCCCGGAATCCGCCAGGGACTACGCCTGGAGCGTGGATGCCTCCCAGGACGGCTGGTGGAGCGGTATGTGGGGCATTCTCCGCGCTTACGACAAGTTACGGGTTGACAATCCCCTTACGGTCGGGGTAAATGAAGCTGACCTTTTTGCGCTGCCCGGCACCCCGAATCCGCCAGCGCAGAGCATCGAGAACAGGAGGAGCTTCAACGGCGTTTGCCCGGCCAACCCGACTACTGGCGCGACCCTGACCCCCAGGCCATACAACATCGTGGCCGTCCTGGCAAACGACGTGCTGCCCAACCCCGGCGTGGCGATCACTCCCAGCGCCTCGACGCTTATTCCAGGCACGACGCTTACGCTAAACCAGATGCACAGCGGCGGACCGCTCAACGGCAACGGCACGCTGGTCTACAACCCGCGCACGACCGTCAACGGCCATAGCGGTCCCATCCACGACCCAACGGCGATTCTGTACCTGCACGTCACGGATTTGAAGCCGGCGACGCCCGCCGCGGCCGCCTCGAACGCCTGCAAGGACTCGGGCGGGGGTCCGGGTGTGACGAACCCGACGTGCCCTGTGGTGTTCAAGAATGACCACAAGCCGGAACCGCTGATCCTGCGCGCGAATGCCGGGGACTGCCTGGAGGTGACCCTTTACAGCAGGCTGCCGCAGAACATGCCGGACCTGCCGACCTTCTCATTGCTCCAGGGCGTGGTCAAGCGCGACCGCTTCAACCCTCTGGGCTCGACAACCTTCAACAACAACCTGATCCGGCCCTCGGGCCACGCGGGACTCCACCCTCAGCTCGTCATGACGGACGTGACCCAGGACGACGGCACGAACGTCGGACAGAACATCGTGCAGACCGTGCCGCCCGTGGACCCGGTGACCAAAGCGAGACCCCCGAAAATGCTTTACCGCTGGTACGCCGGCGATCTCACCGCCGTGAAGTCGGCCAACCGCATCAATCTGGTTGCGACCCCGGTCGAGTTCGGCGGCAGCGGGCTGATCCCGGCGGACAAGATCAAGCAGGGTCAAAAGTCGATGGTCGGCGGTCTTGTGATCCTGCCCCCGGGCGCCACCTGGACCGAAGGCAGCGGCAGAGGCCCCGATCTCACCAATCCTGGGCACCAGGCCGCCACAGTTACAGTCCCCGGCAAGATCTTCCGTGACTTCATGGTCGTCATGACCAAGGACATCGACCATCGTTACGCCGACGGGTTCCCTGTCGAGCACGTAAACGGCGAGGGACTGGGCATCCCGGAGGACAGCCAGGATAGTAGCGGCATGGCCCTAAACTACGGCATCGAGCCGCTGTGGTTCCGCTTTGGGAAGAAGCCCAACGCGCCGTTCGGCCACGCGGCCGGCAATGGCTTCGGCGACGTCGGGAACGCGCACCTGGCCTACAGCAATTTCCTGCCTGGGGTTGGCGGCGATCCGGCGACCCCGGTCTTCACGGCCAGCGCCGGCCAGGAGGTGCGCCTGCATTTCGCGGTGCCACACAGCGCCAGCCGCGGCAGCACGCTTCAGATCCACGGCCACGTCTGGCAGCGCGACCCGTACATCTGCCCGGGTGAAGCAAGGCTCACGCTCAGCGGAGCGTGCGACATGACCACGCTGACCCTGTTCGGGCCGATGCCGTCTGTCGGTTCGAAGGCCCTCGGCAACAACCCGTTCGGCTTCGCCCAGGGGGCTCAGGATAGCCTCACCCCGTACACGCACTTCGACTTCTTGCTGCCGAAGGCGGGCGGAGTGGACAGCGTGACGGGGGACTACCTTTTCCGCGACCAGGCCGGGAGCGGAATCACGAGCGGGCTCTGGGGCATCCTGCGGGTGCAGTAACCGCAACGATGACGCCCGTGATTTCCCGGTGGGTGCAGCTCCGGATCGGGGCTGCACCCACAATTTTTCCGGCCGCAGCCTAAGGAGGGAGAAAGAACGTTGACGTTGATCGGAGTTCTGAGTATTGCCGGCCTCGCGTTGCCGGCGTTTGCCTCCGAGGCGGCGCCCGGTAACCGCGTCGTTCGCGACGGGGTGGTCCTGGAGTTCTCGATCGCTCCCGCAGACGGAGGCGAGCGGAAGGAACTGATGGAGGGCGACCAGGTCGAGGTCAAGTTCCGCCTCACCGATGAGGGTACCGGCAACCCGCTCAACTCGCTCTACCCCGGCGCCTGGATAAACGTGGGCGAGGCGCCGCAGGCTCGGGGCGCCCCGGCGCCCTCCTGCAAGGAAAGGGTCAGCCTGTACCTGAAGAACATCGTGGGGATGCGCCCGCTGCTCGACCTGAACAGTTATTTCCTCCTGGTGCTGAACAACGAGGCCAGCATCTCGGTCATCGACCCTCGCGTGGGGATTACCGGCAGAACCAACCTCTTCGCCAAGATCCCGCTCAAGGAGCCCGGCGTGGATTGGGTGAAGACCCGGGACCACAAGCGGCTGTTCGTGAGCATGCCCAAGGCCGGCCAGGTGGCGGCGGTAGCCACGGAAAACTTCAAGGTGACCGCCAACGTCGAGGCGGGCGTCAACCCGGTCCGGGTCATCTTGCAGACGGATGAGAAATACCTCTGGGTGGGCAACGACGCTCCGGAAGCCGCGCAAAGCGGCGTCACGGTGATTGACGCCGGAGCCTTGAGGGTGGCAGCCCGGATTCCGACCGGCAGGGGCCACCATGAGATCGTATTCTCGGGCGACGACCGCTATGCCTTCGTGAGCAATCGCGAGGAGGGGACAGTGTCGGTGATCGACATCCGGCAGCTCAAGAAAGTCAAAGACCTCGGCACCGGCCCCCTGCCCATCTCGCTGGCTTATTCCCCGTTGAGCCGGGCCGTGTACGTCGCCGACGGAAGAGAGGGCGCGATCTCCGTGGTGGACAGCGAGCGTCATGAAGTCCTGGCGCGTATCCCGGCCAAGCCGGGCCTGGGGCCGCTGCGCTTCACCCCGGACGGCCGCTGGGGATTCGTGGTGAATTCCATCGAAAACGCGGTGCACGTGGTGGACGCGGCGACCAACCGGCTCATGTACACCGTGCCGGTGGAGGCCGAGCCGTACCAGATCGCCTTTACCCAGTCCTATGCGCACATACGCTCTCTGGGCGCCGAACGGGTCAGCTTGATCAATCTGGCGTACCTGGGCAAGGAGGCCATGCCGCCGCCCCTTTCTTATGCCGCGGGAGCATCTCCCCCCAACAAGATGCCGGAGCTGAGCCTGGCCGGCGGAATGGCGCCGTCTCCGAAGGAAGCGGCGGTATATGTGCTCAGCCCGGCCGACAACGCCATCTATCACTACATGGAAGGGATGGCCGCGCCCAGCGGCAGCTTCCGAACATACGGGCAAAGCGCCCGGGCCATCGAAATCATCGACCGGAGCCTGCGGGAGGAGGAGCCCGGAGTGTATTCCACCAAGGTCGAGCTTCCGGTGGCGGGCGCCTATGACGTCGCCTTTCTCCTGGATTCTCCCAGCCAGGTACACTGTTTCAACTTCGCCGCCAAGCCGAATCCCGCGCGCAAGCGCAAGGGTCCGGCACTGGCCATCGAGTACCTGACCAAAGAACAGAAGGTCATGGCTGGGGAAGCGACCCGGTTTCCCTTCCGGTTGACGGATCCCGAGAGCGGGCAGCCGCGACTGGGCCTGCAAGACGTGCGCGTGCAGTTCTATATGGTGCCGGGACTGCATCGCACGGAGGCGCCGGCCCGGGAGATCTCCGAGGGTATCTACGAGGCCGCCCTGACCCTGCCCCAAGCGGGCGCCTACTACATCTACGTCGCCTCACCTTCGAGCAAGGTGCGATACGGCGACCTGCCGTACCGGACCCTGATGGCCGTCCGGGAGGAGTCTAAGAAATGACAAGGGCACATGGCGTAATCGCCGCGGGGATTCTGTCGGCTGCTTTGCCTTGCGCGCTGCTGTTGGGAGCGCAGACGGGCAACTCCAAAGCGGGCGACAAAAACCTGGCGGCGCGCACCTACTTCACCGACGTCGTGCTGGTCAACCAGGACGGACAGGAGATGCGGTTTTTCAGCGACCTGATTGAAGGCAAGACGGTCATGGTCATTACCTTCTTTACGACCTGTACCGGCATCTGCCCTCCCATGAACCGCAATCTGGAGCAGATTCAGAGCTGGCTAGACGACCGGCTGGGCAAGGATGTGCACATGCTTGCCATCAGCGTCGATCCGCTTCATGACACCCCGCCTCGCATGAAGGAGTACGCGCGGCGGTACCACGCGAAGCCGGGCTGGTACTTCCTGGGCGGCAAGAAGGAGAACGTGGACCTGGCGCTGAAGAAGCTCGGCCAGTACGTCGAGGCAAAGGACGACCACAGCCCCATCATGATCATCGGAAACCAGCGGACCGGGCTGTGGAAGAAGGCGCTCGCACTGGCCAAGATCGAGGACCTGATCAAGATCGTCGATAGCGTGGTGAACGACAAGCCACAGGAGGGGAGTTCGAACTGAACCGGGCGGCGACGGGGCCGCACCACCATCTTGGGATCTGAACCGGGCAGGCTGGGGAGATCCGATGCCGTGCATGGGGGTTCTCCTTGGCCGCTCAAACGTCAAGCACTAAAACACGTTCTCCGAGCGCGAAACCAGAAGACAAGAAAATAACAATGAAAAGCACAATGAAGAAGTTTTTCACGGCACGGCTTGCAGCCGGTTTGCCGATCTTGCTGGCGTTGATTGCTCAGAGTGCGCTGGCCCAACAAGGGCCCCAAGGGCCCTTCGCCAACGTCAGCGCGGCGGCAGTGTGCACGGTCACCACCACCACCACCGGCACGGACGTGCTGGTTAATGCGCTCCTCGTGCAAAAGCAGAAGCCGGGACCGGGAACCTACGAGGTCCCGCGGGTCACGTACTCTCTCGAGCAGAAGATTCCGGGCAACCCCAAGTTTCAGGAGGTGGGCGGCTCTCGGGTCATCGAAAACCTGGGCCTCTCGATTCCCGAAGTGGCAGCGGGTCAGTCTGTTGAGGTGGACTCGCACCTCTACGAAAACGTTTGCACCAATCTGCGCATCGACCCGAGAGCAAACGCGGTTCGCGCGGTCGTCGAGATCACAGTCTCCAACGCCAATCCGCACAGAGGACTCGACCATACGGGCCGCTGCCTCAGCTTTCCGAATCCCTGCAAGAGGTAGGTGCGTTTCGCGGTCTGGTTCCCGTGCGCGGCCGGCGACCTGATTCGGGATTGAGCGCCGGCCGATTGGGTTCCCCCGGGGGCGTGTCGCGCCCCCGGGGGTTCTCAACGAAGCAAGGGTTGGCAGATGAGAGAGCAGGCAATGGTAAATTCCTTTCAGCAACCGTGCGAGCTGTTCGAGACTTCCGACCTGAACCTGGCCAGCTTCTTGCGTTGCCGCGATTTCCACGTCCTGAGCCTCCAGCGCGAGAACGAAAGAGTGCTCTTTGCTTTCGAGGATTCGCCGCTGTTGAAGCAGGCAATCTTGGATTTCGTCAACGATGGAGCAGTCGGCGTGCGCTCGTTCTGCAATACGCTGAGGGATCTGAAGGCCCTCATCCGGGGGGCGGGGAGAAGAAGTAAAGCGGCAGCAGAGGAGAACGGATTATGAACTGGCGCGCTGGGTTCTAATAGGCGGAAAATGACGCCACTTCGAGCACTGGCTGGAGTTACGCTGACCGGGTGCATGCTGGCCGCGGCCGCCGCGCCGGCCGCACCCGGGCTGACCGCGCCGGAGAAGCGCGGCAAGCGGATCTATCTGCGAGGAACCAATGCCGCCGGCAAGGAGACTACTGCCTACATGGGAAATCCGCCCATGGAAGTACCGGGATCGGTAATGACGTGCGTCAACTGCCATGGCTATGACGGACGGGGCAGGCCCGAGGGCGGGGTGACCCCCACGGACATCACCTGGGAACTGCTGACGAAACCCTACGGCGTGACTCACCCGAGCGGGAGGCGGCACCCTCCTTACTCCGAAGCTCTGCTGGAGCGCGCCCTCGTGGCGGGCCTGGATCCCGCGGGCAACAGATTGAATCCGGCGACCATGCCGGCGTATGTCATGTCGCGGGAGGACATGAGCGACCTCGTCGCCTATCTGAAGCGCGTAGGGACTGACCTGGACCCGGGCCTGACCGACGACACGATCACGCTGGGGACACTGGTGCCGTCCACCGGGCGGCTGGCCGAGGTGGGCGAGGCGATCCGAGCGGTGCTTTCAGCCTACTTCGCGGATCTCAACGAACGGGGAGGGATTTCCAGCCGCAAGATCGAGCTGCGGGTGGCGCAATGCGGGCAGGATCCGGCGGAAACCAAGGAGAAGGTGGAACGATTTGTGGAGGAAGAGGGCGTCTTTGCCATGGTGGCGGCGTTCATCGCCGGCGCCGACAGCGAGATTGCCTCTGTGGCGCAGGAAAAAGAAGTGCCGCTGGTGGGTCCCTCGACGCTCTACCCCCGTATCGCCGATCCGCCGAACCGGCAGGTCTTCTATCTGTTTTCCGGCGTCAGCGAGGAGAGCCGCGCGCTGGTGAGTTTTGCCGCCAAGACTCTAAAGGCCGGGGGTGCGCGGGCGGCCGTTGTATATCCGGAGGAAGCCTGGACCGCGGAGGCGGCGAGCCAGGTGGAAAGTCAGTGCCGCAAGTCCGGATGGGACAAGGTGACGAAGATCGGGTACGGGCGCGGCCGCTTCGATGCCGGGCCGCTGGCCAGGCAGTTGAGCGAGGGGGCAACCAGCGTGGTCTTCTTTCTCGGCTCGGGCCGGGAGGAAGCGGCGCTGGCGCAGGAGGCTGGGAAGCTGGGCTGGAAACCGAACATTCTCTCGCCGGGCTCCCTGGCGGGGGGGGACATCCTGGAAGCCCCATCGAGTTTCCAGGGAAGGATCTTCCTGTCACTTCCGATGTCATCTTCGGACCAGGCGCCGGGCGCGGTGACCGAGTTCCGCGCCTTCGCCGCCAAACACAAGATCGCTGCCGGAAATCTCGCGGTGAAGATCTCCGCGTACTCGGCGGCCAAGGTGCTGGTGCAGGGCCTGAAGCAGGCAGGCAGGGACGTGAGCCGGGAAAAGCTGATCGTAGCGCTGGAGGGAATGTACAAGTTCGACACGGGCTTGACCCCGCCCATCACTTATGGCCCTAACCGGCGCATTGGCGCGCTGGGGGCCCACGTGGTGGAGGTTGAGTTGGAGAAGAAGGAGATGGTGCGCGTGGGCGGATGGATTGAAGTGCAGTAAGCCGCGGGTGGGGCCAGGGAGCTTACGACAAGAGGCAGCGTGAGGAGGAGAAGAACTATGGGTATCGGAACGACTATCAACCGGTTGGGGTGCGTGTTCAGCGTGGCCGTGGGCCTGGTGGCTGCGGCCGCTCAAGAGGCCGCCGCGCCGCAGACGCCGCCCTGTCACCCGCCAGCGGCGGCTGAGAAAGCTCAGCCGGCCGCGCCCGCGAAAGCCACCACACTATCGATTCCCGACGTCACGGTGGTGGATCAGGAGGGCCGGCAACTGCGGTTTTACAGCGACCTGGTCAAAGGCAAGGTGGTGGCCATCAATTTCCTGTTCACCACCTGCACCACCATCTGCCCGCCCTTGTCGGCTACTTTTTCGACCATCCAGGGCCGGCTGGGCAGCCGGGCCGGCAGCGAGGTGAATCTGATCTCGGTCAGTGTCGATCCACTCAACGACACCCCGGCGCGCATGAAGGAATGGCTGGCGAGGTTCCGGGCCAAACCCGGCTGGACGTTTGTCAGCGGGGAGAAAGCGGAGATCGACAAGCTGCTGCGGGCCCTGGGCGCCTACGCGTCGCGGAAAGAGGACCACACCCCCGTGGTGCTCATCGGCAACGATGCCACCGGGACCTGGACCCGCGCTTACGGCATAGGGGCGGCGGCCCGGGTGGCCGGGCTGATCGAGGCGGCGCTCGGGGCGACGCCGGTGCAGCAGGCGACAGGGGGGTCCGGTAGCCAGTAATGCGGATCGGGCAGCTTTGCGCGGCCTGGCTGAAACCCTTTTCAGCTTGATGTTTCGTCCGGTGTCGCGCCTTTCTTCATGGTGGGCTGCCAGTCGCCCCAGGGGCTGGCGCAGCTACCCACGGGCACGTTGACCTCGCGGTAGTGCTTGAGTCCCGCGCGCTCGAGGTATCGCTCGCCGGGCAGGAAGTCATCGTCGAAGCGCCGCAGCATGGCGTCGAGCACCCCGTCCAGCTTTCTTTGAAGGGCCGCGTGCTCGGGGCGGCCGCAGAGGTTGCGCATCTGGTAAGGATCCGCCTGGTTGTCGTACAGCAGCCACGGGCCGTGGATCGAGCGGACGTAGGTGTAGCGTTCGGTCCGCAGGCCGCGGTACTCGGCGAAGCCACAGCGACGCGCCTGCACGAACGACGCCGGCAGGTTCAGCAACGCGGCGCCCTCGGGGTCCGGCGCAGCCTGCCCGGCGGCGAGACGCGAGAGGTCGGCTCCCTGGACCGAGCCTGGAACCGCGAGACCCGCGAGACCGAGGAGGGTGGGCATGATGTCCGGCGCATTGATGGGCTGCCGGACGACGCGGCCTCGCGTGCCGAGCCTGCGCGGATAGCGGAGCAGGAAGGGGACGCGGATAGACTCGTCCCAGGGGTGCTGCTTCGCCTCCAGCCCCTGGGAGCCGAGCATGTCACCGTGGTCGGAGGTGAACAGAAAGACGGTGTCCTGGGCCGCGCCGCTCCGGTCCACGGCCGCCAGTAATTTCCCGACACAATCGTCCAGCGCGGCGATGTGCGCATAGTACCCGCGCAGGTTCCTGGTGGCCGCCTCGCGGCGGTCGCTGGGGACGTTGGGGCGAAGGCGGATGGGGCGCCCGGCGTAGAGCGCCCGATAACGCTCGGGCGCGGTCTCGTACGGATTATGAGGCGGCCCGAGCGAGAGCATCAGGAAGAAAGGATCCGCGGGGCCGGCGTGGCGCTCGATGTAGTGGCAGGCGTCCTCGGTTTGCGCGATGGCGTCGTAGCCGTTCCAGAACCGCGCGGTTTCGTCGTCGCCTTCGTGATACGGCGACTTGTTGTAGCTGTGCGAGCACTCGCAAGCCTTCCAGTAGTCGAAGCCGAAACGGTTGGCTTTGGGGATGAAGGCCTGCCGACGTCCGTACTGGCCGTCCGGGCTGCCGTGGAGGTGCCACTTGCCGATGTATCCCGTCCGGTACCCGGCAGCGGAGAAAGCCTGGGCCAGCGTGGGACCGCGGGGAGCGAGCGGGACGTCGTTGATGAAAACACCGTGCGTCAACGGCTGCTGCCCCGTCATGACGCTGCCACGATAAGGGCTGCACACCGGACAGCCCGAGACGGCGTTGAAGAAGTTGGCGCTCTGGGACGCGAGGCGGTCAAGCGCGGGGGTGCGCGCGTTCACATCGGCGGCATACCCGGTGGCCTGCGCGCGCCACTGATCGGCCACCACCAGAACGATATTGGGAGGCCGCGGCGATTGGCCGGGCAGGATCGGGGCGGCGGTGACCTTCAAGAGCTCGCGGCGGCTGAGCATACTATCAGGTGGACTCCTGTGCCTGCTGGATTTGGTGTTCGAGCTCGGCGAGGTCGGGGGCGCGGCGGTGGTAGCCGGTTTGCTCGATGAGGGCGCGGGCGGCGGCGAGGCTGGCCTGGGCGCGGGGGAGGTCGCCGAGGGCAAGCGAGAGGCGGGCCTGTTCGAGGTGGCAATCGGTTTCGTGGAGGCGCATGGGGCCGCGAGCGGCGATGAGGAAGGCCTCGTCGAGGTCGCGGTGGGCGCTGGGGAAGTCGCGGCGGAGGCGGTGGAGGGAGGCGCGGGCGAGGAGGCCGCGGGGGAGATCGTCTTGCTGCCCAGCCTGGCGCAGACCGGTAACAGCCTGGTCAAGGTGAGATTCCGCTTCGGTGAAGTTGGCCTCCAGGAGGTAGGCGCGGCCGAGGGAGAGGTGATCCAATGCCATGTCGAGAAGGTAGCCCTGTTGGATTGCCCATTGGGTCGTCCGCGTGGCGCGGTCGCGGACTTCGCCACACTTCCCCTCGCCGAGCAGCAGGTCGCAGTATAGGAAGCCCTGGAGAGAGTAGAGGAGCGGGTACTCGGGCTGTCGCTCTCGCTGCATCCGCTCGGCCTGTTGGAAGAGTGTTTCGGCCTCAGCGACGCGGCCAGCCTGGTGCAGGGCGTCGGCCAGGGTTGTGCGTTTTGACATTCGCTGGAAGGCATCACCGCTGCGGTCGGCCAGCTCGACGCTTTGTTCGGCGTAGGCAATGGCCTGATCGACGTCGCCCAGGGTGAGGTGGAGCTCGCTAAGGTTGCCGGCGGCGATCGCGGCGTTTTTCCAATCCTCCCTGGCGATGGCCGCATCGAGGCCGGCCTTCATGGGTTGGACGGCCTCGGGAAGCCGGCCCAGGGCGCGCAGGCCTAAGCCGGCCGCGTTGAGCACAAAGCCCTTGTCCGCTTCGCGCAATCCCGCGACCGGCTTTTGCCAGGGCGGGTCAAAGAAGCCGGCCAGCGCGGCCAGATCGGCGCCAAACGCGCCGAGCTTATTCAGGTTGAAGAACTCGTTCCCTCTCTGGATGCGCGTCCGGTAGACGTCTTGGCGCGCCTCCTGATGGCGGCCGGCCTGGCAGCCGTGGGAGACGGCGGCATAGAGCGGCACCATCTCCTCGATTGTGTCCGGATACTGTTTAGCCGCGGACTTGTAATGCTCGTACAATCTGCCGTGGGCTTCGCGCCAGGCTGCGGGGGCAGCCGCCTTGAGCTTTTCCTCGAAATGCTCGCGGACCAGCGGGTGGCAGTCGAGCGTATTCGGCTCGTGCGGGTCCTTGGGGTCGAGCAGGCGGGCCTGGCGCAGGTTGTCAAGCGCCAGATTCCACTGGTATTCGTCCAGGTCCTCCAAGCGCTCGGTCAGGCCGGGGAGGGCGGGCGGTTGGCGGAGGACCTGTAGCGGGCCGTGCTCGGCCGGGCGGTCGAAGAGGCCCATCAGGCGCAAGATCTCCAGCTCCGGTTTGGCTTCGAACCACCGCTCGTAGGCATCCATGATCCGGCGGGCGTGCTCACCATATCTGGCCTCCGCGGTGAGCCGGGGCACAAGGTCGCGCCGGCGGATATCGCCGTCATGGCCGATGACCAGGTAGGTGCCGAGCAAGGTCAGGGCCAGGGCGTGGCCGTCGAGCTCTTGCGCCGCATGACGTAGTTCCACCGATGTGCCCTTGACGCCGAGGCGCGCGAGGTAGCTGGCTCCGTCCTCCGGGGTGAGGTTCTCCAGGTCGATGGTTTCCACGGAGGCGCCGGTGAACGTCTTCAGATCGTCCACGGCCAGGCGGGTGGTGAGGACGCACAGGCCGGAGTTGCCGCGGGCAAGCTCGCGCAGCAGGCTTTCGAGCGCCGGGTCCTTGAGGCGGCCGCCGAGCGCTCCTCCGGGAGTGTATTGGAGCGGCTCCAGGCCGTCCAGCACGAGCAGCGTCCGCTGATTGCGAACCAGCTCGGCCAGCCGCTCGCCTTTCTCCCAGGGCGAGCCTTTCCCGGGGTCGGGGTCGTCGAACCAGCGGAGGGCGAAGTCGATGAAGAGGTCGGCCGAGGCCTGCCGGCCCTCGGCGGCGCCCTGGCTGTAAAAGGACCAGCCGAAAACCCGCTCAGCGCCACGGTAGCCTTTCTCCTGCATGCGGTTCAGCCAGACATTGACCAGGGCGGTTTTGCCCACGCCGCCGAAGGCCACGAGGCTGACGATGTTGGTGCGCGGGTTGTCCCAGGCGGCGTCAAGCGCGGCAAGCTCGCCCTGGCGGCCGAACAGGACTGGGCTGGTGGAGGGGAGCTTGGCGAGGGAGATCTTCCCCGGCCCAACCACAACGTGGCCGTCGGGAGTTGTGGGGCGGGCGCGGCGAACGATGCCGGCAACTTCTTCGGCGAGGGCGGCCAGGTCTTGTTCGCTGCGGCCCCGGGAGAGCAGGCGGGCCTGGATCCGCGCCAGCCATGAGACTTGTTTCCAGGCGCAAGGGCGAACGATCAAGGGGATGACGCGCAGGCCTTCCTTGTGGCGGCGCGCCAGGAGACGGGGAATCTCCTCGCCGAGGATGAAGTTTGAAGTGAGGAAATCAGCCGAGATGAGGAGAATCGCGACGGCGGCGCGCTGAATAGCCTGCTCGATTTCGGGGAACCAGTCCAGGCCGGCTTCGATGCGGCGGTCGTCCCAGACCTCGAAGATGCCCTCCATCTGGAGGACTTTGAGCTGGGTGACCAGCCGGTCTTTCCAGGCTTCGTCCTTGTGGCTGTAACTGATGAAGACAGTGGGCGAGGCCATCGGGTACCGGGAGACCATGTTATCCGAAATCGGGCGCGGAGGAGGAAATTAGTGAAAGCGTAGCCTGTCACCGAAATAGGAGAATGGGAGGCTATGCGATTGTGCATACTCTCTCTCTTGCTGGTACCTGCCGTCTGGGGCCAGTCGGGGGCCGGGGCGATTCAGGGGACGGTGCGGGATCCCGGCGGGGCCGTCATCCCGTCGGCCAAGGTAAAGGCCGTCCACGTGCCGACGGCGGGGGCGCGGGAGTCACTCACCAACCAAGTCGGATTCTTTCTCTTCCCCGCCCTGCCGATCGGCCCTTACAAGATCACTATCGAAGCGCCGGGCATGCAGACGTGGGAGGGCGAGCTGACGCTCCAGGTCGGGCAGACGGCCGTGGTCAATCCCGCGCTCAAGCTGGCATCACTGGCCACCGAGATCACGGTGGCCGGCGACGTGACGCCGCTCACGGTCCAGGACAGCCCTACGCTGGGGCAAGTGATCGAGCGCAGCCGCATCGAGCAGCTTCCGCTCAACGGCCGCTTCCTGTCGAGCCTGGTCAACGTCACCGTCCCGGGAGTGGAGGGCAGCCGCACGTTCGGCCTGAGAGAGGCGGCGATGGAGTGGGTGCAGGATGGCGCGGCGCTGGTCAACCGCGACACCGGCACGCTGCCGACGCGGCCGCCGGGCCTGGACACCATCGAGGAGTTCAAGGTCGAGACCAACAACTCCTCGGCCAAGGTCAACCGGCCGGCGACGGTCATCATCAGCACCAAGCGCGGCACAAACCGGCTCCACGGCTCGGTGTTCGAAACGCTCCGTAACAACGCTTTCGGGGTGGCCCGCCGGCGGCAGGACTACTACCAGAAGCCGCCGCAGCTTGTCCGCAACGAGTTCGGCGGGTCGGCGGGCGGGCCGATCGTCATCCCGCGTCTGTATGACGGCCGCAACCGCAGCTTCTTCTTCAGCGCCTGGGAGAGCTACCGCCTCCGCTCCTCGCAAACCACCAGCCTCACCATGCCGACCATGGCGATGCGACAGGGCGACTTCTCGGGCCTGATCGACAGCCTGGGCCGGCGCTACACGCTGTACGACCCATGGACCACCAACGAGAAGTGGTCCCGCACGCCGTTCGCCGGCAACCAGATCCCGCTTTCGCGGATGAGCCCGCTGGCGAAGTATCTCTACAGCGTCACGCCGGCGCCGACTCATCCGGAGCGCAATCCGCTGGTCTCCTCGAACTTCTTCGCGCCCGGCCCGGAGAACCGCACCGATAATACGCTGACCATCAGGCTCGATCACAACTTCTCGGACCGCGACCAGATGTTCCTCCGCGTCACCCACGGCGACAACATGCGCGAGTACCTGGGCAACGAGCCCAGCATCCCCACGCTGGACAACTCGACCAACGTCACCTACCGCATGACGCGGAACCTGAGCACGGTGTTGTCGTGGACGCGCTCGCTCTCGGCCACGTTTTTCAGCGAGACCCTGGTCAACTGGTCCTACGAGAACCTGGACTTCTACGCCGGCGACTACTTCCACGACTGGGCCGGCCGGCTGGGTCTTCCGAACCCGTTCCGCGAGGTGGGGTTCCCCTACATCCGCAACACGGGGTTCGACATGTTCTACGTCCAGCCCGATAACCGCCGCAACAACCGCACCTGGATCGCCGGCCTGGACCAGAATTTCACCCGCGTCGCCGGGCGCCACGAGCTGCACTTCGGGGTGCGGCTCCGCAACGAGCGGATGCACATACTGCCCGACCAGGGCGGCGTCTCCGGCAACCACAGCTTCAACAGTTGCGCCACCTGCCTGTACGATCCCGCTTCCGGCACGACTTACTCCTCGACGCCGCGCACCGGGCACGACTCGGCCAACCTATTCCTGGGGATCGCCAACAGTTACTCGGCCATCTTCTCGCAGAAGACGTACCGCTTCCGCGACCGCGAGTTCGCCTTCTACTTACAGGACAACTGGAAGCTCAGCTCGCGGCTGTCGGTCAACCTGGGGCTGCGGTACGAATACCATCCGCCGTTGCACGAGCGCCAGGGCCTGTTTACCGGCTTCGACCTGGAGCGGCGCGCGGTCATCAACGGCCGGCCGATCGAGGAACTGATCCGGCTGGGCCGCACGACGCCGGAGATCGTCCAGACGTTCACGCGCATCGGCGTGAAGTTCCTCACGGCGTCCGAGGCGGGCCTCCCCGCCAACCTTACTTATAGCGACCGGTTCGGCTTCGGCCCGCGGGCCGGGGTGGCGTGGAAACTGAGTTCGGGCAAGCGGCCAGTGGTCCTGCGCACCGGCTACGCGCTCTACGTCTATCCGCCGCCGCTGCGCAACTTCAACTCCCCCTTGCGGTCGAACCCGCCGTTCCAGGCGACGTTTACACGGTCCTTCACCAGCGCCGCGCAGAGTCCGGACGGTCTGCCCAACTACGCCATGCGCTCGGCGCCGGCGGTGATCGCCGGCGTCAACAGCGCGGGCGCCATCGATCCCAGGCAGCCGGGCAGCGTCAGCCGCGGCGGTTTCACCATCAATTTCTTCAACCCCGAGCAGCCGCTTACCCGCGTCCACGAGTGGAACCTCACCCTGGAGCGCGAAGTGCTGGACAACACGGTGGCCCGGGTGGCCTACGTTGGCAACCACGGCTTCAACCTGGAGCAGTTCCGCCACTTCAACCAGGCGCCGAACAACTACGTCTGGTTCACGAACACCGGCCTGGCGCTGCCGACGGGAGAGTACTCGGGCGTCGCCCGGCGCAGTTACGACAAGGTCACTTACGGCGACGTCCGCCGGTATCAGAAGACCGGCTGGTCCAATTACAACGGCGTCACCTTCGAGGTGCAGCGGCGTTACACGAAGGGCTACGGGTTCCAGTTATTCTATGTGCTCTCCAATGCTTTTCGCGTGGCCGGCGACGGATGGCGCGACGACTTGATCCCGGACCCCACCACCTTTCTGCCCGGCACCGTGCCTTCGGACATCGATGCCCTGAACCGCTTCATGAACTACCGCCGGGACGATGCGATCCCGCACCACCGCTTCCGCTGGAACTGGCTGGTGGACCTTCCGTTCGGGCGCGGCAAAGCCATTGGCGGCAACGCCTCCGGCTGGGTTGACAAGCTGATCGGCGGCTGGCAGGTGGCCGGCTTCGGCACCTACCGGAGCAGGTACTGGACGCTGCCGACCAGTAACTGGGGCTATCTGGGCAACGTCGAGATTTACGGGACCAAGTACCGCATCGAGGATTGCCGCTCCGGGGCATGCATCCCCGGCTACCTGTATTGGAACGGCTACATGGCCGCCAATCGCATCAACAGCCGCGACGCGCAGGGCCGGCCCAACGGCATCATGGGCGTGCCCGACAACTACACGCCGGCACACAAGCCGCTGATCCCGATCCCCAAGGACGGCGGCAGCCCGTCGGACCCGCTGGCGCCTTACTACGACGGCAACACGGTTTTCATTACGCTGAAAAACGGCACCGTGCAGCGCACATCGATGGACACGGCCCTGCACCCGTGGCGCAACCAGTACGTGGCCGGGCCGTGGAGCTTCGGTCTCGACGCATCGGTCTTCAAGAGCGTGTCGATGGGCGAGCGCGCGGCGCTGCGCATCAATGCCGACTTCTTCCAGGTGCTGAACAACCCGGGGCTGGGCATGCCGAGCAGCTCGAACGGCATTCTGAGCCTCCAGAACTCGTCGAACGGCCCACGCCAGCTTCAGCTCACCGTGCGGCTGACGTGGTGAGGGGGCCGCGGGGTGGCGCATGAACGCTCCGACAAAGCTCGTTCGCGCCGTTGGCCCTTTGGGCCTCACGGCGATGGTGGTGAACGGCGTGGTCGGCGCGGGCATCTTCGTCATGCCGGCGACGGTGGCGAGCCTGCTCGGCCCTGCCAGCCCGCTGGCGTAC
>JBBTDS010000226.1:0-5202 GCA_038060875.1 Acidobacteriota bacterium
TTGATGCGGGTGGCCGGGATGTAGCCGTTGAAGTAGAGGTAACCGGGGATGCAGGTCCCGCCGCGGCAATCCTCGACCCTGTACTTCTTACCATAGACCTCGATCTGGCCGGGCGAGCCCCAGTTACCGGTGGGCAGCGACCAGTAGTTATCGCGGTAACTGCCGAAGCCAGCCACCTGCCAGCCGCCGATCAGCCGGTCCAGCCACGGGCCGGCCTTGCCGCCGAGCCATTTGCCCGCGCCGAACGGCAGATCCACCAGCCAGTTCCAGCGGAACCGGTGCTTGGGGATGCCGGTGTCGCGGCGGTAATTCAGGAAGCGGTTGCGCGCCGCGTAGTCGGCCGGCACCGCCCCGGGCAGAAAGACGTTGGGTTCTCCCATGAGGTCGTCGCGCCAGCCGTCGCCCGCCACCCGGAAGGCGTTGCTGAGCACGTAGAAGAACTGGTAGGCGTAGCCTTTCTTGTAGCGGCGCTGGACCTCCACCTGCGCGCCGTTGAAGTTGGACCAGCCGGTCTTCCGGTAAGTTTCGATCGCTCCGTAGCTGGTCTGATCGAAGCCGCGGCGCGCCACGTTGGCGTATTCGCCCGTCGGCAGCGGCAGCCCGGTGGTCACGTACCAGACGTAACTGTTCGGCGCCTCGTTGTAACTGTAGAACTGCTCCAGCTTGGAGGCGTGATTGCCGATGTAGCCCAGCCGGACCACGGTGGCGTCCATCACCTCGCGCTCCAGCGTGAGGTTCCACTGGTGCGCCTGCGTGCTGGGCTGCTCGGGGTCGAAGTAACTGGTGCGGAAGCTGCCGCGGGCGACGCCGCCGGGCCTGGTGGGGTCGATGACGCCCTGGCTGTTGACGCCGGCGATCAGGGCCGGCGCCGAGCGCAGGCCCCAGTTTGGCCTCCCGTCCGGAGTCAGCGCCGCGCTGGTGATCGACACCTGGAAGTTGGCGTTGTACGGCGGGTTGCTGCGGGTCCGCGCGTTGAAGTTGCGCAGCGGGTTCGGAAACCGGAACAGCGCATAGCCGCCTCTAAGTACGGTGGGGCGCTTGCCGGTGGTGATCTTGTAAGCGAAGCCGCCGCGGGGACCGAAGTCCCGGTAATTCGGATAGAGCATGCTGGGCGGCAGCCCGACCTCGGCCGGCGTGGCGAACTTCACGCCGATGCGGCTGAAGTTGCCGACGATTTCCGGCGTCGTCTTGCCCAGCTTGTATAACTCCTCCAGGCTCCGGCCGTTGACGGTGGACTTAGTCTTCGGGTCGAAGCCGGTGAACAGGTTGTCCGCCTCGTGGAACGAAGGGCGGATTTCCCACCGCAGGCCGAGGTTGAGCGTCAGCCGGGGGCTCAGCTTGTAGTTGTCCTGGAGGAACAGCGCGTACTCGCGGTCGCGGAAGCGGTACCACTTCTGCACGAACTGCACGCCGTAAGTGCCGGCCACGCCCAGGAACAGGTTGGCGCTGTCGTGGCCGGTCCGCGGCACGGCGCCGTAGGCCGAGCCGCTGGTGGGGTCGAACAGCCCCGTCGCCCCGCTGGAGAAGCTGTGGTTGCCGGCGACAAACTGCTGGTCGGGCAGCACGTGCATGCGCTCGTTGCGGAACTTGCCGCCGAAGTGCATCTCGTGGCGGCCGCGCACCAGCGTGAAGGTCTGATCTACGGTGGCCACCAGCGTGCGGTTGTTGCGGCGCGTGTCGGCCTGGATGTAAGTCATGCCGAAGCCGGTGCCGGTGATCGACGGGAACCCCGTCTCGCGGAAGGGATTCGGCAGGCCGCGGCGGTCGGCGTGGTTGATCTCGTAAGTGCCGGTGCGCACGTCGAAGATCTCGCTCGCGAGCGACAGGATCGTCTCGCTGAACAAGGTCGGGGTTATGCTGCGGGTCCAGGACAGCACGCCGTTCTGCATATCGCTGCCGGTGAGAGTGACGTTGGTGGCCCCGTCGAGGGTGACCGCCGCCGCGTCGGAGGACTTGTATTTACGGTACGAGTCGCCGCGGCTGTAACGGACGAACATCTGGCCCTGCTCGCCGAGGCTGTGGTCGAAGCGCGCCGTGAACGTGTGGTCGTCGCGATTATTGGGCGCCGGGCCGAAGTAGTTCGAAGTGACCAGCGGGTTTCGCTCGGGGTGGCTGGGCGCCGGCGTCACGCCGTAGAGGTAGGTCGCCAGCGGGCTGCGGCGGTTGACCGGGATGCGGTTGTCGGCGTAGGGCAGGCGGCTCCAGCTCGCGGTCGTCGTCCACGGATCGTAGATCGTGTAGCGCCGGCCGAGGCTGTCGATCAGGCCGCTGAAGTCGCCCTCGCGCATGGCCATGGTGGGCACGGTTGTGCTGGAGGTGGCGCCCTGGCGCAGCCGGTAGGCTTCGTAGGCGGCGAAGAAAAAGGTGCGGTTGCGGCCGCTGTACAGCTTCGGCAGCCAGACGGGTCCGCCCAGCGACGCGCCGAACTCGTTGCGCACCAGTTGCGGCGGCTTCCGGTAGTAGTCCTGCCGGCGCCGCGCCACGCCGATGGCGTTGTTGCGCACCGTCTCGAAGACCGCGCCGTGTATCTCGTTGGCGCCGCTGCGGGTCACGATGATGGTGCTGGCCGGACGGTTCATCTTGGCCGAGGAGTTGTTGGTCTCCACCTTGAACTCGGCCACCGTGTCGATACCCGGCGGGCGGCCGGTGTGGCCGCCGGTGTCGCGGTTCTTCAGCACCGCGCCGTCCTGGATGTACTCGAAGGCGGTCTCGCGCAGACCGAAGACGCGGCCCGAGTCCACCCCCGGCGTGGTGACGCCGACCAGCGTGGTGAGGAAGCGGCCGTTGATCGGAAGCTGCTCGATGCGGCTGCGCTCCAGCACCTGGCCGAGGGTGGCGTTCTCGGTGACGATGGCCGAGCTGACGTCGCCGGCCACGACGATCTCGGTCACCGTCGTGCCCAGGGCCATCTGCGGATTCACCACCGCGATCTGGCCCGCCTGGAGTTCCAGTCTGCCTTCCCAGCCCTTCATTCCAGGGGCTTCGACCACCAGCTTGTATGGCCCGATGGGCAGCGAGGGCTGGATGAAGAAGCCGACCGAGTTGGAGACGGTCTCCCAGGTGCGCGAGGTCGCGACGTGCGTGACGCTCACCTTGGCCCCGGGTATGACCGCGCCGGAGGGGTCGCGGACGGCGCCCTGGATGGCGCCGGTGCCGGTCTGGGCCCAGCCGCTCATCGCCAGCACGCTGCTCAGGGCGAAGGCCGCTCTCATGCGGTCGAGCAACTTCATGCTCTATTCATACCCCAACGCCGCCCCGGGGGTCCAGGCCGGTCGCGGGGATCGCGCCCGATCACCGCCCGCGGCTGCGCGCTTGCTGGGGGATGATGGTCCCGGTTTCAATCAGGTCCGGACGCGCCGGGCCGCAGAACGCCACCCCGGGGATCGGAAGCGGGGTCGAAGGCGCAGCGGCGTCGGCTCCCGCCAGCAGGGGAGCCAGCAGGTTTTCGCACTCCGCCTGCCGTACCACCGCCTGAAGTTTGGAGGCCTCTTCCAGCCTGGCAAGCCTCGTCCTCTGCTGGCTATTCAGCGGGACGCGCAGCTTATCGCGCGTCTTGGCCTGGTCGTCCAAAGCGTCCCGGCGCAGCGCCTCCAGCTCCAGGTACCGCGCTCCCAGAGCCATCGGATCCAGTGGAGACTTTGCCGTCCACTCGCGCAGCTCCTCCTGGACCTGGTTTGCGCGCGTGAGCCGCCGGATCGCCCGCTGGTTGTACTCGATGTTGATGGCGTTGAAGGACTCCACCTGCTCGGCTGTCAGCTCCAGGTACGCCCGCAGTTCCGGTGGAAACACCGGCAACGGGCGGTCCGGTCCAGGGATCACTTGCGCCCAAGCCAGGACCACCGTCAGCAGGGCGAAAAACCACCTCGCGAATTCCTTTGGCTTCATTCGCCTAGCCCTCCCTGCGATCTCAAACCCGGCACGTGACCTGAAGTTGCTGGCAAAGCCCGGTGGGGGCCGGCGCACGCCCGGCCCCCGCGGATCGAATGCACTCCGATGCTACGGCGTCCTGGTCTTCGTGTTCCAGCCGAAGTAGCACTTCCGGTTCTGGCCGCGCACGAACTCCACGTACCTGGCGTTCACGTACGCGGTGGTTGTCCCGTTGAGTAGCGCGTAGTTGGTGGCCACGAAAGCCAGATCGCACGGGGAATACGGGCGAACCGTGAAATAGTCGCCAAAACGCTTATCGGCAGGATTGCGGTTGCCGCTGGCGGTCAGATACACGGTGCCAAAGAACCCGACGCCGGGCGTGTAGTCGTCATCGATCCCGACGTACCCCTGCACGGCGGGAACAGTGGTGCCGCCGCCTGCCTTGCCGCCATAGCCGATCGAGAGGCCCAGGTCCCCACGCTCGTTAGAGGCCACCGCCGGGTAGCCGAAGCAGGCGGTGGCGTTCCAGATGTGGGGCTGGGCGAGTACACCCAGGCTCGTCTCGCTGATCACGACGGAATGGACGTGTCCCTGCAAGTGGGAGGCATCAGGCCCGACGTTCCAGTAGAACGAAATTCGCCCGGCGCCGCTGGATCCGTAGCCCACCGCCCCCCGCATGCGGAACCCGGTTATCATCCATGCCGTGGTTCTTTCAATCCAGTCCCTGTTGTTGGTGCCGCCGCGGCAATCCGGATTTGCGAAGGTGCTCGCGGCCACCGTCCTCAGATATTGGAGCGGTGCGGCGGCGCTTTCCGCCCATTTGAAGAGACGGAAGGAAGTGCCCGTCTCCATCGAGCCCCAGTACATGACGTCCTTGGCGCCTTCGACCGGGACGAACACCCGCTGGCCAACCACCCCGGTGTAGGTATAGGTGGTAAACGAGGTGGTCAGGCAGTCAACCATCTGGTCGAGGTTGAACCTCCTGACCTGCGCGCCGCCCCAGGTCGTGCCGGACACGATGTTGTTCGTTGTCAGGTACAGGAACTTGTTGCTGAGCCCGAGGTGCGGGTAGTCCGGCAGGATGTTGTTGGCGGTGCCGGCGGGATCGATAGTGTACGAGCAGACAGGCAGCGCATTAACCGCCCGCCGTACCCATATGGTTACTACCCCGTTGGTCTGAGCGGCGTTGGTGTAGAGAAGGGAACTGAAGGTAGTTCCCGTCCGTTTGTCGTGGACGACGTCAGGGTCGCAGCATGCGATCGGGGCGTCAAGGGGCCCGCCCGGGACAGCGATGCCGGTAAACACACTGCCACCACTGAGGGAGTACTCCTGGTG
>JBBTDS010000227.1:0-1894 GCA_038060875.1 Acidobacteriota bacterium
TGCCGCCGTTGAAAACAAAGGACAATGTGCCGCGAACTGCGAAAGTCAGGTTAGCCCGGTCCGATCACGACTTTCGTCGCATGTCACCGAAATTCCAGGCTCCTCCGGTTCCCGAGACTGAGGCATTCCGGGGCGAGGCTCAAGGCGCCAGGAACCGCTTCACATCCTCGCGCCCGAGGCCGAGGGAGTGAAGTGGACGGCGATCACGCTGGCGGTCTTGCCAGAGAGGATCGACCAGCAGATCGTCGGCCGCGCGGCCCGAGTCTTGAATGATTCCCACTTGCGCGCCAAAAGCCAGCGCTACTCTGAACTCACAGGCAGCAATGGGCCCGCCATTGAACCCGGTGAGCTTCACGGTGGTGGCATCGCCGCCGGCGGCCAGGAAGTCCTCCCAGAAGGCCAGCGGCTCCAGGGGGGAAAACCCAGTTCCTTCGGTTCGCCGAAGAGTGGTGTAGCGGGTGTCCGCCTCGGCGCCGGGGGGCATTCTCGCCGGAAGATAACCCACGGTCCCCAATTGCGGGGCGCCGCAGCTCGCCTGCAAATCCCCGGCGATTTCAGCAACTCCCGACCGCGTGCCGCCGCTGACTATGGTCCCCCTGAAACTCGCCAGTGCGTCCTTCAAATCGGCCAGCCGGGAAGCGCGCCAGCTTTCCAGGCCGGCACAGCCCCCGGCCAGGATAAGCACCGGCGGCCGGAAGCTGACCGCGGCGGCCGCTGGGCGCCATTCGGACTTTTCCCTCTCCTCCCGTCCGGCCTTGATCCACCAGCCGAGCTTCAGCAGCTTGTCCAGCATTCTTAGGCCGTTCAGCTCAACCGATGCGCGCATGAAGTCTTCGATGGGTTTGTTGGCGCTCTGGATCATCCAGGCGTGGAGGGCGACGTCGATTCCTTTCGCGTAGTAGCCAATGGCCGCATACGGGTTTCCGAGGTAGAACTCGAAGATCCCGAGGTCAAACAGAGCCCAAGGCAGGTTGACCTTCACCTCGATCTGCCGCTTACACCGCTCGATGGCTTCGGTGAGCGGAGCATGGAAACAATCGATGATGCCGGTGTCATGGCGCAGCAGAACTTCGAGGGCAATGTAGTTGCTGAGAGCATAGGGGTAACTGTGGTCGATCTCATGGGCCTTCCTATAACAGTCCCTGGCCTCCGCCAGTCTCTCCTGGCGGCGGTAACTCCCTCCAAGACTACAAAGGGCATCGACATTGCGCGGATCCCTCTGGATTGCTTCCTTCAGGAGTTCCTGGCCAGCCGCCTCATCGACCTTACACACGGCCGCGGCCACATCCCCGAGCGCAGCCGGGTGGGACGCTAACAGGTGGCCGTACTTCTCGCGGATGGCGGCGATCCGGGCGTGGTTACCGAGAGCCAGGTGCGCCCGGATCAGCCGATGCACCGCACGGACGTTCTCTGGGTCCACCCTCAACAGCATGTGGAGCTGCTCGACGAGGGCTTCCAACTCCTTGTCGTCCATGTAAGTCCGATAGGTGGACTCGTACGCGCGCATGGCGCTCTTGATTTCCAGCAAAACCTTGTCGCAAACCTCGAGCAGGGCGGCGATTCTGCCGAACTGGCGCTCGTACAGCGGCGGGAGCTTGAACTCGTTCTTATATCCCAGCTCGTGATAGACGTCCGCCCAGAGGTGCTGGGCCACGGTGCGAAGCTGAAGCTCGGCCTTCAGCGTGGCCAGCCGCCGAAGTGTCTCAGGCGATTGGCCTTCAATCCGCGGCGGTTCTTTCAATTGAATAATGTAATGGGTGGAAAGATACCCGAACTCCCGGTAGGCCAGCCGCTCGCGCTTGTCTTCGGACTTCCTCAGGTCTATGTCGAACCGGTCGCGCACTGCCGCCGCCATCGCGTCCACCTGGTCCAGGGTGTGGACGATGACCCGGAC
>JBBTDS010000228.1:0-9868 GCA_038060875.1 Acidobacteriota bacterium
TAATTTATCAGCACTTGGACGAGATCTGCCTTGCCTGGCAAGAGCGGTTCGGGAGAGTCGATGGGAACTAGGACGTCACCGGTGCTGGCCCATCGAATCCACATCACAGACACTCACCTGGTGGTGGTGACTTCGGCGGGCCGCTTCGAGATTCCTTGGGAGCGCTGCTCGGAGAAGCTCGCTGAGGCAAGCCCTGCGGAGCGCAGCCGCGCCGAGTTGTCGCCTTCAGGCTATGGAATCCACTGGCCCTTGTTAGACGAAGACTTGGCGGTGGGACCGCTGGTCGGGACGGTCTCCAAGGCCCGGTAGATGCCCGACATTTCGCTGGTCCTCGACTACGCCGGCCGCTCGGCGCTGCTGGGAAGGTAGGCGTGGGATACCATACTGAGCCGCGACCGCAGGGAGCGGTTGTTATTGCCACGCCGATCGGACGCGGGTTTCCGCTTGGCCGCCCAGGTGCGCACCTACGCGGGCCGCTGGCTGGCTGCGAGGAGACCGAAACCTGACGGTAACCGCTCCCTGCGGTCGCGGCTCAGCTACGCATCGCACGAGTGCCACCCTGCAATGAGTGATGTCGGATGCCGGCGGTCCTGTTGGTCCTCTCAACGCCTACTTGATCGTCGGCACGGTAGGCCGCTTGTCACGCAGGCGCACCAGGGAATCCGACAGCAGGAAGCTGATCGCGGCGGAAACAGCCAGGAACCCCAACACACCTGGGAGCAGGCCCAAGCCCCAGCGGCGCAGGGCATGCATCACTGCGAAGCCCACCAGCGTGGAGATAACGGTCAGCAGGACCATACGCCTCGGCTCCGCCTCGAGGCTGCGGCGGCAACTCGGGCACACAATGCCGCCCAGCGCGGAGGCGAAGAAGACCGCGCGCCAACCCACTTCAGACCGGCACTGCGGACAAGTTGCCATCTCCCTGCGACGTACATATCTTAGCTCAAGTGGGCGGTTTTTCCAAAGTCGGGGGCTTCGTCTCATCGCCCAGGAAGGGATTCCGCACCACCGCCGATTCCCAGCGTTGACCGGCGGCCAAGTCCTCCGAACCGCTCCACCTGCTGCGCCGCGTCGGCGGCGGGCATCCTCTTCCCTACCGTTCATGCAACGAGTCCCGGCTCCAGGCGATCTTCCCCCGCGTGCCGAGGTCATAGCCTCTCCGCAGGTCCCTCAACATCGCCCGCTGCGCGGCGATCACCTTCAGCCGGCGCAGCAGCTCATTGGGGAGGGCCAGAGTGATGTTTCTGGTTTTCACGCTTCGTATGTGTAACACGTGAAAGCGTGATAGCGGCGCTTAACGTCCGCACACCTCTTGGTAATACCGCTCGTACTGCGGGATGACCAGGGTGGAGCAGAAGCGCGTCTCGGCGGTGTGGCGGGCGGCGCGGGAGAGGCGGCCGTAAAGCTCGTCGTCGGTCAACAGCTCCAGCACGCGGCCGGCATGAGCGGCGACGTCGCCCACCGGCTCCAGGCAGCCGTCCACGCCGTCGGTGATCAGCTCGGGCACGCCGCCCACGCGGGTGGCCAGCGGCGGAACCCCGCAGGCCATGGCCTCCAGGGCGACCAGCCCGAACGACTCCAGCTCGCTCGGCAGCAGCAGCACGTGCGCCAGCGGGATCAGCCGCTCGACGTGACTCTGTTTCCCCAGGAAGGTGACGTGCTGCCCCAGGCCCAACTCGTCGGCCAGGCTCTGCGCCGGGCTGTACTCGGGCCCGTCGCCCACCATCAGCAGGTGCGCCGGCGTCCGCTTCCGCACTTCCTTCAGGATGCGGATGCAATCCTGCACCCGCTTCACCGGCCGGAAGTTCGAGATGTGGATCAGCAGCTTCTCGCCCGGCGGCGCCAGCCCGGCCTGGCGGCGCCGCGCCGGGTCCGGCTGGTAGGTCTCGCAGTTGACGAAGTTGGTGATGACGCGGATCTCATTCCCGACGCCGAATACCTCCGCCGTTCTCTTCTTCAGGTACTCGCTGATCGAGGTAACGCCGTCGGACTGCTCGATGGAGAACTTGGTGATGCGGAAATAGGAGCGGTCGGCGCCGACCAGCGTGATGTCGGTGCCGTGCAGGGTGGTGACGAAGGGCAGCCGGCGGCGCGCGGCCAGCATCTGTTGCGCCAGCAGGGCGGCGATCGAGTGCGGGATGGCGTAGTGCACGTGCAGCACGTCGAGCCCGTAGTGCTCGGCCACCTCGGCCATGCGCGAGGCCAGCGCCAGGCTGTAGGGCGGGTACTGGAACAGCGGGTAGGTGGAGACCTCCACCTCGTGGTAATGGATGCGCGGGATGCCGGCGTCGAGCCGGATCGGGTTAGCGTAGGTGATGAAGTGGACCTCGTGCCCGCGGTTGGCCAGCTCCAGCCCCAGCTCGGTGGCCACGATCCCGCTGCCGCCGTATGTCGGATAGCAGGTGATCCCGACCCTCACGCGTTCAGGGTAGCAGATTGGCGAAGCCGATCTGGCCGTGGAGGTTCTCCGCGGGCGCGGCCACATCCCCGCCGCCAAACCAGACCAGCACCCGGCCCGCTTCCACCAGCACGCTGGGATCGCACACCACCTTCGCGGCCCAGCGCTGGTGGCCACTGAAGACCGGCGCCTCGCTGAGTCTCTGCCAGCGGACGCCGTCAGGGGATCGCGCCAGCCCCAGCCGCCGCCGCTCGCGCCGGTCGCGGCCGGTGTAAAGCATCCAGTACCAGCCGTGCGAGGCCCACACGGCCGGCTCCCCCAAGCCGTTCTCGTCGAAGGCGCCCGCCGGTCCCAGCTCCAGGATCGGATTCGCCCGCAGCTTCCACCACTTCACGCCGTCCTCGGAGACGGCCACGCCGAGCCGCTGCCGCCGGGCGCGGTCCTGTCCCAGGTAGAACATGTAGAAGCGGTCAGCGAGGCGGACCACATAGGGATCGGCCACGCCGCGTTCATCCCAGCTCCCGCGCGGCCCGGTTTCGAGCACCGGCGCCGCCCGCTTGCGCCACTCCACGCCGTCCGCCGAGGTCGCCAGCCCGATCCTCGGCAGCCGCCCGCCCTGATACCAGTAATGAAAACGGCCCGCGGCCACCAGCGCCGAGCCGTTGGCCGCGATGTAGTCTCCTTCCCAGGTCGCCGGGTCCGGCGAGAGAATCCTGCCCTTCTTCTGCCAGCGCACCCCATCGGGAGAAATCGCCAGCCCGGTACGCCAGGCGCGCCCGTCGTAGCCGGAGTAGAAGTTGTAGTAGGCGCCCCCATGCTTCACCACCGAAGGATTCAGCACATCGACCGCGTCCCACTCACCGGCCGCGCCGCGCCCCAGCACCGGCTCCGGCCGCACCTCCCAGCGGAACGAAACGGCGGCCGGCGGCCCGAGGGGCGGCAAGGAGAACTCGCGGTAGGGGGCGCAGCCGCATAGCGCCAGCGCCAGGGGAAAGGCGGCCGTCAGGCGGGGGTGGGTCACGCCGGGATGCGGAAGCGCAGGCCGGTCCCCTGTCCCGGCCGCGAATCGATCGTCAGCTCGCCGCCCAGGCTCCGGACCCGCCGCTGGATGCTCTGCGGCCCCATCTGGAGCAGCTCCAGTTCCTCCAGCGTGAACGAGCCGCTGAAGCCGAAGCCGGCCCCGTTGTCATCGACCGCGATCTCGAGGTTGCCGCCGACCTTGCGCAGCGAGACGGCCACGCGGGCGGCCTGCGAGTGCTTCTGCGCGTTCTGCAACGCCTCGCGCACGACTTGCAGGATCTCCTGGCAGGCTTCCGGCGGCGCCGTCACCCCCACGTCCGAGCTGGTGAAGCGGGTGGGGATGCTGGTGTCCTTCTGGAAGTCCTCGGTGAGGCGGCGAAGGTGCGCCACCAGGTCGGTGCCCTCGACCGCCGGCGGCCGCATGGTGCGCAGAAACGAGCGCAGCTCGACCACCTGGCGCTTCGCCAGCTCCTGCAATTGCCGCAGATCCTCCTCGGCGGCGGCCCGGTCCCGCTCCAGCAGCCTGCGCAGGATGTCCAGCCGGACCTGGAGGCCGATGAAGTCTTGCAGCGGCCCGTCGTGGAAGTCGCCGGCGATCCGCTGCCGCTCATCGGCGCGGGCATGTTGCGCCTCGGCCCGGTCCCGCTCGGCCTGGCGCTGGGTCTCGGCCATGCGCACCTGGACCTTGTGCCTCCCGTAGGCGAGCACGCAGGCCAGCACGCTGGCCAACAGCACCAGCCGCCGCAGCGGTTCCAGGGCCGGCCACGGCGCCAGCCCGAAGAACGCCATGCAGACGCCGGAGACCATCAGCACGTCGCTCCACTCGTGAGCCAGCACCGCCGCCAGCATCAGGTACATGTAGAACATCGAGCTCAACCACAAGCCCGGGTCGTTGCCGTAGGAGGCGAACACCAGAAAGTAGACGGTGTCGAACACCAGGCTCAGCAGCGCCAGGGCCACGGTCTTCTGGAACTTGCCCAGGAACAGCACCAGCACCCCGTGGCTGAAAAAGACGATGCTCATCACCGTGACCCCGGTGAATCCCCGCCGCGGAGCGTAGTACTGTGCCGTCAGGCAGAGCAGGCCGAGGACGACTCGCGCCAGCGCGAAGCCGAAACGGTGAAAGCGAGCGATCAGTTCCTCGGCGGCCATCGGTGCGAAACGTGTCGCAGGGCGCTCATCTCCGGTACAGGTACAGCGTGTGGCTGCGGCCCTCCCCGTCGTCGTCCACGTGCTCGGTCTTCTCCGGCGTCCAGCCCGAGACCTCGAAGTCGTGAGCGACGATCCGCGTTCCCTTCTTGAGCTGCTTTTCCAGCAGCGGGCGCACCTTGTCGTTGGAGGAAGGCAGCAGGTAGATGGTGATCACGTTGGCGGAGCTGTAGTCCTGCTGCATGAGGTCGCCATGGATGATGCGGGCCCGCTTCTTCAGCTTCAGGCTAGTGATGCGGTCCGTGCTCTGCTTCCACAGGTCCTGGTCGAACTCGACGCCGGTCGAGTCGGCGCCGAACTTCTCGGCCGCCATGATGACGATGCGGCCGTCCCCGCTGCCGAGGTCGAACATCTTTTCGCCCGGCTGGAGATCGGCAAGCTGGAGCATCTTCTCCACGATAGACTCGGGGGTCGGGTAATAGGGGGCGAGCTTCTCGGTCTCTTGCGCAAAGACCGTCCCGCAGAAACACAACGCTAACGCAAGCCGTCTCTTCATGGCAAACCTATCCGGTAGTGTACCTCATCCCGCCGATGGGAGGCCGATGGCGTGGAAGTCGGCTTCGCCTTGCATCCAGCCTTCCTTGCCGTCCACACACACCTTGAGCCAGACCTCTTCCGAGACGTCGAGCCCGATCTCTTCCTCCTGCTCTTCCCAGCGCAGCGTCGCTTGGGCCGCCAGGAACTCGACCGCCGAGTCCTTTCTTACCGCGACCCGCGCGGCGGCGGCGGCGCCGGGCCTGGGGAACAGACGGATCTCGGCGGCTTCCTCCGGCGGACGCCGCTCGGCTTCGACGCCGAACTGCCGCCCGGCAAGCGGGGGAATCAGCCTGCCTTTGTCCCAGTCCAGCGCCACCGGGACAATGACGAAGAAGTTGGTGGTCCAGACGCCGAACTCCAGCGCGTCCTCTCCGGCCCGGCGGAGCGTCCCGTAGACTCCGATTGGTTTGCTGAAGGGGACCAGCCGGCCGCCAATCATGCCAAGCACCTGCCAGGAGTCGCCGCCGAGCGGTGCGGAGGGCAGGAAGCTGTAAGTGAGCAGCAACCCGCGTCCGCCGATGGCGCGGGCCTCGACACCCGCCGTTTCGGCGAACCGCTCTCCCGCCACTTCGTAGGGCAGCGTCCGGCGGAAGTGGACCCTCCCGGCCGCGTCACGGATCTCAACGGCCGCGACCGTCTCGCCGAAATCGGGGTCGCGCGTCCCCGGCAGGCGCTTGATCCGCGCCGTGACGCGGAAGCTGTGGCCGGAGATGTTCAGCGACGCGACCTGGCGCGCGAACTCCTCCAGCCGCGGGGCCTGGAGCCAGGCGCCGCAGGCCAGGGTGGTGAGTGCCAGGAGTTGGAACAACAGTTCACATCATAGGCGACTCCGGGGTTAGAATTGGGGCATGGGGGCGAAGACACTCCTGACCGTGCAAGATTTCGAGCGCCTGCCGGACGACGACCTGCACCACGAACTCGACGAGGGAGAACTGCTGTCCATGCCACCCGCTTCCGACGAACACGGCGACGTATCGGGCGAGATTGTTAGGGTACTCCGCAATTTCGCCAAGCAGCATGCCCTTGGCCGCGTGTACACCGCCGAGGCTGCCTTTGTCTTGAGCCCGGAGACGGTGCGGGTACCCGACGTTGCCTTCGTCCGCAAGGAACGGGCGGCGATTCGAAGAGCGTTCTTTCAGGGCGCGCCCGATCTGGCCGTGGAGGTCTTCTCGCCCACCGATTCGGTCCCGCAGTTAATGCGCAAGGTGCGCCAGTACCTGGACGCAGGCTGCCACACCGTCTGGATCGTCTACCCGGAGACCAGGCAGGTCCACGTGCTCGAGCGGGCCGGAGAGGACCGCATCCTGGGACCCGCGGACACGCTGGACGCCCCCGAGCTGCTCCCCGGCTTCTCTGTCCCGGTGGCGTCCCTGTTCGAGTGGCTGCTCCCGGAGGAGATGTGAGCGCCGAGGCTGGAGGTAAGCGCGTCGAGGTCAAGTTTGAGCTGCGCGCCGGAAACCGCAGCATCGAGGCCAGCGCCAGCATTCCGGCCGCACCCCTGCGGCCGGTGGACCTGCTGCCAGTGCTGCACGCCTTCGATGAAGCCTTCATCGGCATGGTTACCGTCCAGGCCGAGGAGCAGGGGAGGAAGATCTCTTGCCGCGCCGGCTGCGGCGCCTGCTGCCGCCAGTTGGCGCCGGTCAGCGAGTCGGAGGCCTGGTATCTGGCCGACCTGGTCGCCTCGATGCCGCCCGAGCGGCAGGCGCGCGTGCGGCGCCGCTTCGAGGAAGCGCTGGCGGAACTCGCGCGGCACGGGATGCTGGAGCGGCTGCGCAACGCCTGCGAGGAACTGAAGGACCTGGACGTGCGGCGGGCATTCGGAATGGAGTATTTCAAGCTCCACATCGCCTGCCCGTTTCTCGAAGACGAGAGCTGTAGCATCCACCCCTGGCGGCCGATGAGCTGCCGCGAATACCTGGTCAGTTCCCCGGCCATCAACTGCGCCACCCCGCGGCCGGACAACATCGAGCGTGTGGGCCTGCCGGCCAGGTTCTCGGAGATTCTGTTTTGCTTCGGCGACGGCGCGGGCAACGAGGCGACGCGCTGGCTGC
This sequence comes from Acidobacteriota bacterium, assembly GCA_038060875.1. Classification (GTDB taxonomy): domain Bacteria; phylum Acidobacteriota; class Terriglobia; order Bryobacterales; family Bryobacteraceae; genus JBBTDS01. The sequence goes on from JBBTDS010000228.1 coordinate 7,216, forward strand.
CGCTGGCGCTGGCGCTGGAGTGGGCGGCGGCCCACGACCGCGCCTCGCAGCCCGCCCGGCCCGGCCCCGAGCTGTTCCGGAGTTTCGTGGCCCAGGTGGCGGCGGTGCCCGATCAGCGCTGAAAGCGCAGCCAGCGGCCGCTCGAAGCTTCGAGCGGGATGAGGAGCGCCGGGGACGGCGGACCGTCAAAAGTTGATCTTCACGGCGAGTTGCAGGATACGGGGGCTGCCCGCGCCCGTCAATCGGCCGAAGTTCGAATTGGTCAAGCCGGTGACGGGATTGCCGAAGTTTGTCCGGTTGAACAGGTTGAACGCCTCGAGCCGCAATTCGCCCGCACCGGACTCGCCCAGGAAGGGAAACCGCAGCCCCTTGACCAGCGAGATGTCCACATTGGCGGTGCCGGAACCCACCAGCACGTTCCGGCCCAGCGTGCCTACGGTGTTGGGAGCGGCGTTGGCGAACCGGGTTTTGTCGAAGTAAGCCTCGATCTTGGCTGCCTTGCTGCGGCCCGGATCCAACACGGGATTGCCCACGCCCACCAGGTTGGCCCGGGCTGCGAAATCGACGCCGGCCAACGGATCGCCGGTAGCGGCCACATTGAACGGCCTCCCGGACTGGAGCGTTACGATGCCGCTCAACCGCCAGTCCCGCGCCAGGAATTTCACCGGAGAGGTGACCTGCGGGCCAGGCAATTCCCAAACAAAGGACGTGACAGACCGTTGCGGCACGTTTTGGTCCGCGGGGCCCCTAGTCAGGAGGAAATCGTAGGGGAAAGAGCCCGGGTAGCCGCCGATGCCATCATTGAGGGACTCGTAGTCGATGGACTTGGAGAACGTGTAGGAACTCAGGATGCTGAATCCATGGCTGAACCGCTTGTCCACCGAGACCTGCAACCCGTTGTAACTCGAATTCAGGCCGTGAAAGTTACGGCGCAACTGCCCGAAGCCCTTGAGGGGACGGCGGCCCTGGACGTCGGCGCGATTCTGCGCCAGCGTGAGATTCGGGTTGTAGATGGGGGAGTTCTGATCGTAGAATCCCATCAGGTGCGCACCCGTGGTTCCGACGTAGGCCACTCGCAGCCGGGTGTCCGGGAGGACCTGGCGTTCCAGAGTGAGATTCCAGTTCTGGGTCAGCGCGGTGATCCATTTGCTATCCAGCACGTACATGGCCAGCGGGCTGGGGAAGGGAGTGTCCTTGGTGAACTTCGTCAGCGGATAGCGGTTCTGATGTTCGCGGCCTAAATAGGGATTGTCGAGCAGGCCGTCATAGAACTGCACCTCGTAGCCGAAGGGCGCCACGTTATTGGAGTTGTTCTGCGCGCGGGTCAGCGGGGCATCATAAAAGATGGCGTAGCCGCCGCGCACGCTGCTCTTGCCGTCGCCGAACGGGTCCCAGGCAAAGCCGATGCGAGGACCAAAGTTGTTCTTGTCCGGGCAAGTCACTTGCAGCGGAATTTTCGGCCCGCAGGGATAGCCCGGGGGCGCCGTGTCGCCGCGGTAGAGCAATCCCGCCGGCGCCAGCGGGAAAATCTGGGACTTCACGCCTTTGGCGAAATTGCCCAGGTCGAAGGTCTGATTGCGGTCCTGGGTATCGCTCATGAAGGTGTAGGGCTCGTAGCGGAGGCCCAGGTTCAACGTCAGCCGGCGGGTTACACGCCAACTGTCTCCGGCGTAGAAGCCCTTCAGGAACTGGCGCCGGTTCTCGTATTCGCCGTTGGTCTGGTGAAACCAGGATAAGCGGCCGAGCATGAAATCCGCCCGGTCGAAGCCGGTGAAGGAGCCGTCGAACCGGAAACGGCCGGAGGCGTCGTAGAGGGTCGCCTCGTTATATTGGCCCCAGGTGAACTGCACGCCCCAGGTCAGGGTGTGACCGCCGCGCGTCCAGGTCCAGTCGTGAATGACTTCCTCGGACGCCCTCCGGAACTTTCGCTGCCAGGGATTGTTGAATCCCACGCCGCTGTTGGTCAGCGCGACCTGAATGTCGTTGGAGGGAGCGTAGAGTTTGACGCCGAAATCGTTGAAGTTTCTGGGAAAGTCACTTTGACCCTGCTCGACCATGTGTGTACCGCTGAGCTGCGTGTGCGCGATCATATTGGGACTGAGGGTGAAATTGTGCCCCAGCGTGACGCTCTTGGAAGGCGTTTCGGTCGCGCGCTGCGAGGCCAGGATGTTGTCCGGGAGCGAATGCAACGGGTTCAACTGCTTGTTGTGGAAGGCGCGGAACAGCACCGTTTGCCGGTTGCTGAGCATGTAATCCAGCCGGCCGATGTACTGCCTTCCGTTCTCCAGGGTGATTCTCGTGAACGGCGCGAATCCGTCCGGGCCGGGCAACGGGGATACCGTCAGGAACTTTAGGGCGGCGGGCGAGAAGCGGTCTTGCGGAATGCGGTTGCCGGGGAAGGGCTGGCCGGTCGCCGGATCCCGGATGACAATTCTGTTGGAGGAGAAGTCGCCCTGGCGTTCAGCCGCCGTCAGGGTTTGAGCACGCAGGCTGCCGGGCGCCGACCGGATCCAGAGTTGCTGGTATCCCCCGAACGCAAACAGCTTGTTCTTGCGCAGGGGGCCGCCCAGCGTGAACCCGGTTTGGTTCCGTTTGAGCCGGTCCGGCTGGTGGGAGAAGAAGTTGGTGGCGTTGAACTCCGAATTGCGGACAA
>JBBTDS010000229.1:0-16782 GCA_038060875.1 Acidobacteriota bacterium
CTCGAAGCGGTTTCCGCATCTTCTCCCCCTTTCACCCAGTCCGATTCTACCGCCGCGGGGTTCCCGGCTCAATTGCGGAGTCCAGTGTCCGAATCATATAATGCCGTCCAGGAGAAGATTATGCCCGACACCACTTGTTGCACCCGCCGCCACTTCGGCCTGCTCTGCGCCGGCGCCGCGCTTCGCCTGCCGCTCGCCGGCGAGGAGCCGCTGCCCGCGATGGGCCCGGCCAACGTCAAGAAGATCTACCTGGCCGTTCCCCAACCCACCTGGCCGCACCCCGCCCTCGATGTGATACGGGAGATGGCCGAGGTCGAGACCAGAATCGGCGAGCTGGAGCGCAAGCATCCCGGCAAGGTGCGCTTCAGCGGCGGCGAGCTGGTGCGCACGCCCGAGGCCGCCGAGACCTGGGCCAAGGGACTGGGCGACGCCGACGCGGTGCTGATCATCGACCTGACGTCCGGCACCGGCGGGATGCTCAAGCCGCTGCGCGCCATCGAGGCGCCCGTCCTGCTGTTCGCGCGCCCGTATTCCGGCTGGTCCTACGTGGACGTGGCCAACTGGGCGCAGGGCGGCAAGAAGGCCGACCTGCTCTCCACCAGCGAGTTCGGCGACCTCGATCCCTACATGCGGATCTTCTACACCATCCATCACCTGCGCCACAGCAAGGTGCTCATGGTGGTGCAGAACCCGCCCGAGCGCAGCCCGTCCGCCGAAGCGTTCACCAGGCAGTTCGGCGCCACGATCCGCTTTGTGACCTATCGCGACCTGAAGGCCGCTTATGAGGCGGTGGACGCCGGCCGGGCGCGCAAGGCTGCCGACGAGTTCACCCGCGGGGCCCTGCGCGTGGTCGAGCCCTCGCCGCAGGACATCACCGACGCCTTGCGCTTCTATCTCGGCGTGCGGGAGCTGCTACAGCGCGAAAAGGCCAACGCCATTACGGTGGATTGCCTGGGCGGCTTCCGCCGCGGTGAATTGCCCGCCTATCCCTGCGTGGCTTGGTCCAAGCTGAACGATCAGGGCTACTACGGCGTCTGCGAGGCGGACCTGCTCTCCACCATGAGCCAGTTACTGCTGACCGCCTTCTCCGGCAAGCCGGGCTTCGTCTCCGACCCGGTGTTCGATACCAGCCGCAATGAGGTCATCCACGCGCACTGCGTCTCGGCCACCGCGATGCTGGGCGTGGGTGGACCGGGATCGCCTTACATCATCCGCTCCCACATGGAGGACAACAAGGGCGTGTCGATGCAGGTGCTGGTGCCGGTGGCCGACACGGTTACGGTGGGCAAGTTCCTCAGCGCGACCAAGTTCGCCATCTCGACCGGCGAGGCGCTCGGCAACGTCGATTACGCCCGCGGCTGCCGCACCAAGTTCCGTACCCGCGTGGCCGACGCCCGCAAGATGCTGGAAGGCTTCACCGGCGGCCTCCACCGCGTGGTCGTCTACGGCGACTACCTCCGCCCGGTCGAGCAAATGAGCCGCCTGATGGGCTTCCAGGTCGTGCGGGAGGGGTGATCCCCTCTCCAGTAAACGTCATGACCGTTTGCTGTGGCCAGTGATGCGCCGCCGGTGCGCGCAGCGCGCAGCCGCGGCGGGTAGCCGCTCAGAACTCCAGCACCACGCCTGCCGGGTCCGGGGTCTTGCGCGCCCGCACCAGAGTGACCATCGCCAGCACGGCCAGGCAGGGGATCACCGACGCTGCCACAATGATCGGCTCGAAGGAGTAGCGGTCCGAGATGTAACCGATCAGCCAGGTGGAGATCAGCGTGCCGATGCCGGCGCCGGTGCCGCTCAGCCCGCTCACCGAGGCCACTGCGCGGGTGTGGAACACGTCGGCGGGGAAGGCCAGGAAGATCGTCGAGCAGGCGGCGTAGGCGAAGGTGGCGTAGGCGAACAGCAGAATCAGCGGTACGTAGCTGGAGGTGTAGACAGCCGCAATCAGCATGAGCATGCTCGGCCCGAAAATCCAGAGCACCGCGCGCCGGGCGCGGCCGACCGGCCAGCCGCGGCTGATCCAGTAGCTCGACAGCGCCCCGCCACAGAAGTTGCCCAGGTCGGCGCCGAGGAACGGCGCCCAGAAGCCGATCACGCTCCGCTCCAACTGGAAGCCCTTGCTGACCAGGTAAATCGCGAACCACTCGGACACCATGAACCAGTAGGGGTCCAGCAGGAAGCGCCCCAGCACGATGCCCCAGGTCTGCCGGTAGCCCAGCAGCCGGCCCCAGCCGACGCCGGGCAGCCCGGTGTCCGGGGCCGAAGTGCGGCCCGCCTTGATGTAGTCGAGCTCGCGCTCGCTGATCCGCGGATGCTGCTCCGGCGTGCGGTATAGCCTTAGCCAGGCGATCAGCCACAGGAAGCCGAGGCAGCCGGTCAGCGCGAACGCCGGCCGCCAGCTTCCGAACCGGTGGTAGAGAAACAGCACGATGAAGGGCGCAACCGCGCCGCCGATCGAGGAGCCGCTGTCAAACAGCGCCACCGCCCAGCCGCGCTCCTTGGCCGGGAACCACTCCGAGACGGCCTTGGTCGCCCCCGGCCAGTTGGCGGCCTCGCCGCAGCCGAGGAAGAACCGGAAGACGCGGAAGCTGACAATGCCGCGCGCCGTGGCCGTCAGCGACGCGATGACGGAGTAGAAGGCGACGCTCAGCGCCAGCCCGCGCCGCGTTCCGAGCGAGTCGAGCAGCCGTCCCGAGACGCTCTGCATGATGGTGTAGGCGATCCGGAATGCGATCAGGACGGTGGCGAAATCGCTGTTCGTCCAGCGGTACTCCTCCTTCAGGAGGGGACCCAGCGCATTCAGCGTCTGGCGGTCGATGTAGTTGACGACGGTGGAGAGGAACAGCAACCCGCCGATCCACCAGCGCAGGTGGCGGATGGGGCGCCTGTCCGTCGTCATGCGGGGACCGCCACCGAGCGCCGCGCGAAGTGCCAGGCCACTTTGGCCACGCCGAAGGCGATCTCGTCGATGTCGGTCTCCGTATAGTGCTCGAACAGGTCCATGGTGATCCAGCGGTCGAAGGCGTCCTCGGCCACCGGGCAGTCTCCTCTAGCGTAGACGCGGCCGGCGAAGGGATAATCGGTTCCGGGGAACGCCGAGCGCTCCTGGAAGACGCGGTAGAGATGGACCGGCATACCGCCGGTGATCAGGTGCGCCTTGTTCGGCACTCCCTCGGCGTTGAGTGCTGCGGAGAACTCCTCGGACGTCGCGCCGAGCAGTTCCAGGTCCAGCTTGAAGAGATGGAGGAAGTAACTGTGTTTCGAGCCGGCGGCGACTGTCTGCGGCGAGATGCCGGGGATCTCGGCCAACTGGCGGTCAAGCCGTGTCCCGAGCCGGCTGCGTGCGGCCACGATCTCGGGCAGCCTTTCCAGTTGCGCCAGCGCCACTGCCCCCTGCAACTCGGTCATCTGGTAGTTGGGCGCCAGGAAGAACGGGTTGCGGATGCCCTCCTCGCGCTGGTAGCACTTGTCGATGTAGAGCGCCGCCAGGTAGCGGAGCCGCTCGTCGTCGGTCAGCACCATGCCGCCCGAGCCGCAGTTGATGTGCTTGAAGTGGTTGAGCGAAAAAGTGCTGAGCGGGGTCATCGTGCCGGCCAGGCGGCCTTTGTACTCGCAGCCGTAGGCCTGGGCGCAATCCTCAAAGACCGGGATGCCGAACTCGCGTCCGATCGCGATGAGCGCGTCCATGTCGGCGGCCAGCCCGGCGTGATGGGTGGCGATGATCGCCCGCGTGCGCGGCGTGATGAGCCGCCGCACCGAAACCGGGTCCAGGTTCAGCGTGTCGTGTTCGACGTCGGCGAACACCGGAACCAGCCCCTGGTACAGGATGCCGGTCAGGCCGCCCATGTCCGTTATGCAGGTTGTGATTACCTCGGAACCCGGCGGCAGCTCGAGCAGGCAGAGCGCGACGTGCACCGCCGAGGTCCCGCTGGAGCACGCGATCGCGTGCTTGCGGCCGTACATGGCCGCGAACCGCTTTTCAAGCTCGCGAACCTTCGTGCCGAAGTAGTAAAACAGCACGTCGGCGTCGATCACCTCGGCGAGCAGGCGCTTGTCCAGCTCACCGTGCCGTTTGCGCCGCGGGAAGGGCGTCCGCTTGGCCCTGGGGCCGCCATCGGCGGCCAGCTTTTCTGAGGGGTCGAAAGTCATGGTTTCTTTGCAATGTAGCACACGGTGGGGTAAGCCTCCTGGCTTGCCCATCATTTGAAGATGCCCGCTTCGTCCCACAAGGATGATCGAGGACGGGAAGGGATATGCGGACCACGCATCGGGCGCCGGGCGGGGCGTGGCCAGCCGGCGTGGCCGCCGTCCTCGCCGATCGTGAAGCCTCCCGCAAAAGCGTCGAGGCTGCCGGTGACGCCGTAGGGCGCCCGCGGGGCCACCAGCGCGCTGACCTTCGGCGCCATCCTCCGCGCGCCTCGATCGTCCCGGTGGGCAGCAGCACGGTCGCGACCCTGGCCGGCACCAGCTCGCGGAACTCCATCCAGTTCAGGTCGCCCATTTCCCGGCTGGAAGCGGCCTGCTGCGCCGCCGCCCCACAGGCCAAAGACAGGGTGACCCACATGCCATGCGCCCGCATGGCGTATAGGTTGGCACCCGCCGGAGGCCCGATAGGTCAGACGGCCTCGCCCTTCGCGGCTTGACCTCGTAGCGGGAACGTCTTGGGGCAGGGTTCATGGCCGCGGATTTTCGAGCGAACCTAAGTCTTTTGGAAGAATGTAACGAATGTAACGTAATTTCAACGGAATTCCCGAACTTTTGCCCTATAATAACAAGTAGGGATCTGGGATCGTCTCCGTTCTGCGGCATTGGACGGGCGCCGCATATCTCAAGGGCTGGAGGTTCCGGGAAGCTTGTGGGCAAGCCGAAGGCGGCCATCATCGGGTCAGGGTTCGGCGGCTCGGTAACCGGATGCCGGCTGGCCGAGAGCGGGCGGTACGAGGTCCACATTCTGGAGCGCGGGCCGCGTTACGGGCGCAACGAGTTCCCGCGCCGGCCGGACCAGTTGCGCGAGGCGTTCTGGGATCCGGACGACGGCTTCTTTGGCCTCTTTGAGTATTCCTCCTTCAGCCGCTCGCAGGTCGATGTCCTTACCGCCAGCGGCCTCGGCGGCGGGTCGCTCATCTACTCCAACGTGCTGTACCCGATGCCGGAGTGCTTTTTCCGCACCTGGCCGGGCGGCATCACGCGAGCGTCCCTGGACCCCTACTACGACCGCGTTTTGCGAACGATGGAGGCAACGCCGTACCCGGTCTATGCGCCAGACTCCCCCTACCGGGACACGCCGAAGACATTGGCCCTCGCAGAGGCGGCGGCGAAAATCCGCTCCGCACGGGAGGCGCATCCGGCCGCGAGGCTCGAGCTGCCCCCGCTGGCCATCCAGTTCAGCAACAGCCCGGGTGAGGAACGGATCAACGCGCAGGGGGTGAAACAGACCACCTGCGTGATGTGCGGGGAATGCAACACCGGCTGTAACACCCACGCTAAGAACACGCTGGATCTGAACTACCTGGCGCTGGCGGAGCGGCGAGCCGCCCGGATCCGCACGTGGTGCGAGGTTTCGGAAATCCGTCCCGCCGCCGGCGGCGGGTATGACTTGACTCTGGGCGACCCGCGCACCCGGGAGACCTCTACCGAGCGCTTCGATATTGTCGTGGTTGCGGCCGGCTCTCTGGGATCGCCGCGTTTGATGCTGCAAATGCGCGACCACGGGCATCTGCCGAAGCTCAGTCAGACGCCGCTCGGCACGCGATGGTCCCCCAACGGCGATTTGCTCGCCTTCATCCTGGACACCGCCGGCCAGGTGCTGCCGACTCGAGGCCCCGTCATCACCGCGGCCATCCGGATGGACCAGGGCCACTATCCGGACGGCTTCCCGGCCGCGCTGTGGATCGAGGATGGTGGATTCCCGGGATTTCTCGCGTGGTTCATACTCGGGCGGATCGCTCCTCCCAGCCTGGAAATGCTCCGCACCGTCTACCATTACATCATGGGGCTGATTGGGAAACGCTCGGAGTCCAATATCGGGGATGACCTCAGCCCGCTGGTGGCAGACGCCAGGCTGACTAAGTGTACGCTGCCGCTGCTGGGGATGGGGCGAGACCGCTCCACCGGCGTTATGGAACTCGACCCCCAGCGCGCCCGCCGCCGCGACAGCCTCCGCCTGAGGTGGGACGTCGGCGCGAGCGAGCTGCACTACGAGCGCATGCGAAGCGGCATGGAACGCATTGCGGCCGCCCTGGGCGGACAATTCCTGGAGAATCCGCTCAGCGGCCTCAACCGGTACGTGACGGTGCATCCGGTGGGCGGATGCCCGATGAGCGACAACGACAAAACCGGCGTGGTCGATGCGCGCACCGGACAGGTGTTCCAGTATCCCGGCCTCTACATAGTGGACGGCAGCATTATACCCACGGCGGTGGGTCCGAACCCGTCGCTCACCATAGCGGCGCTGGCGGAAATGTACGCGGAAAGGCTCTGCCAATGAGACGCATCCCGGCCGCAGGCTTGATCCTGCGCTATCTGTGCCTGCTGACGGCTCTGGCCAACATCGGCGGCAATATCGGCTTGCAACTCGGCTATCCGCTGCTGTTCAACTGGCTTGGCGTGCCGCCCCCGGTCGACGCGCGTCTGTTCGCGATCGAGTCCGCACTGTCGTTTTCGATGGGCGTCGTGGCGCTGCTGATCTTCTTCGACACCGCGCGCGCCATTCCTCTGCTGCAAATCGGCGCGCTGGGAAAAGGCGCCTACGCGATCGTCACCTCCTGGCACTGGGCGCTGCACGGCCTGCACTGGTTCTACTTGGTTTTCGCCGTCTGGGATGCGGTGTTCGTCGTGATCTTCATCCTGTACTGGATCTACCTGGAGTCGCGCGATCTCACCGAGTTACAGCAATCGATCTTCGACGGAATCGACCGCCCCAGGACGAACCGCGCCCTCATCATCGGATTCTCGCTTACCGACAACGGCCGGAAAGTGATCCATCAGCTCGAGGCCGGCCTGCGGAACAGAGGCTATCAAAGCGACGTGATCTGGGTTGTCGCCCAGGAGAGTATCTTCCGGTTCCCGATGTCGCTGATGGACTTCGTCCGTATCATCCTTCGGGCATTCCTTCGCCGCCCGGCAAAGATCGCGCCTCTCCGGGTCCCTCGCGACGATTACGACCTGGTGGTCGTCGAATCGCCCACGTGGCTGCTGAGCATGGGGGCGCCGGTGGAGGCCGTTTTTCTGGATCCGGCAAATCGCCGCCTGTTCGAGGGACGGGACGCCGTGGCTCTGGCCATGAGCCGGGGCGCCTACCAGCGCACCGCGGCGATGATAGTGCGATGGCTGGAGCGGAGCGGAGCCAACGTGGTAGCGGCCCGCGGATACACACACGTCGGCCGCGAGCCGAGACGCCTTATGTCGCTCTGGTTCTACCTCATCTTCCGGAAGCCCGGCTTTCCGCCCGGATTGGCCGAGCCCCATTACGGTGTTTCACAAGACACGCTCGATGCCATCGCCAACTTTGGAGAGGACCTGGCGGAGCGGTCCCGAACCCGTCCTCACTGGACGCTGCTGAAAGCCCTGGGCGCCGCGCTGGCGCCTTGAGAGGTGCTAACTATGTTCGACCTTTCGAATCTGACCCGTTTCCTCAACCCGAACCTGGGCGAGATCCTCGATCTGTTCAGCCTCGCGCCACAAACCCTCTGGTACGCGCTCGCGATTCTGTCTTTCCTGTTCGCGGTCAACTACCTGATTCGGACCGCGCTGATGACTGCCGGCGTCTGGTCGGTTCCCGTCCACATGGTCGTGTGCACGCTGACGCTGCTGCCGGCGATCCTGATGGCCGCCATTCTGGTTTGGGCCGCCTACCGGCATCCCGAGCGGGCCTGGATCAACCTGGGCCTGGCCGCGCTCTTATATCTGCCGTGGGGAGTCGGCGGCGCCATCACCCGTCTCGTCCGCCGGGACACGGAGGGCGCCGATATCGGCTGGATGACCATGGGTGCTTATATAACATTTCCGGTCGGCGTCGTTGCGGCCTTGATTTTCCGTTGAGGAGGTGCGGATAACCATGTCTGACAAGCCTTCATCGCTGGAGCCGGGCGGCCAATCCCGGAGACCCAAGCCTGCCGACGTCCTCCAGGTTCTCAAACCGCACGAAAAAGAGGCGGCCTACGTTCAGGCGCTCCGCCGGCACGCGCAGCGGTATCTCAAGCAGAAGAACGTCACCTCTGTCGGCGTGGGGTACAAAATCAAAGGCGCGGAGCCGACCGGGACCCTTTCGATACAGTTCACGGTCGAGAAAAAGTTCGTCCCCGAGGCGCTGGTTGCGGAAGGTCTCACAAAGCTGCCGGAGACGATCACGACGCCAGAGGGAGAAGTGATCCCGGTGGATGTCGTGGAACGCAAATACGAACGCGATGTCAACCTGGTGGACCCGCAATTGCAAGCCGCAACGCCCCGCCGGCAGCGCCGCGACCGGCTGAATCCCATTCGTCCCGGCCTCAGTGTCGGCCTGGCTGACAGCGATCTCACCGGCACTATCGGTGGCATCGTGTTCGACGAAAAAACCGGCGCTCCGATGATCTTGAGCAACTGGCACGTGCTCCAAGGCGCGCAAGGAAACGCCGGAGACGCGATCGTGCAGCCCGGGCCGCTGGATGCGGGAGATACGCCACAGGCATCTGTGGGTAAGCTGGTCCGCAGCCACCTGGGACTGGCGGGCGACTGCGCCGTCTGCTCCATCGAAGGCCGGCAGTTTGATCGCCGGATCCTGGAACTCAACGTCGTGCCGGAGCGGCTGGGCAAAGTGCAATTGGGCGATCGCCTGGTGAAGTCCGGCCGAACCACCGGCGTCACGTTCGGCGTCGTAAGCCGCGTCGGCGTAGTCAGTAAGATCCGGTACGAAGGGCAAGGCGAAATCGAGATTGGGGGCTTCGAAGTTATCGTCAATGCCGACAAACCGCCGGCGAACGGCGAGGTCAGCATGGGTGGAGACTCGGGCAGCTTCTGGATGATGGACGATCCGGATCTGAAGGACGTGGTCGTCGGACTTCACTTCGCCGGAGAGTCGGAGACGGTCGCCGCTGAGTTTGCCCTGGCCTGCAACATCCATAGCGTTCTGGAGAAGCTGCACCTGCGCCTCACGCCGGCGGAGTCCACCCGGGCGAGCGATGTTGAGAGGCTCCATCGTGCCATGGGCTTGCGAGGTCCCGCGCCTCGGGCGGCTGCCCCCGGCGCGGGCGATCTCCCTCCTCTGGACCTCGACAGGCTGGCGAAGATCGAGGATCTCTTGGCGCATGATCCCGAAGATGTCCTGGAGCTTATTCGGGAAACGATGGATCCGAAAATGGACGAGGACCTGTTGCGGCACGGTTTGGCTCGCGCCCGGTCCATGCTCGCTCAGCCGGAAAGATTCTCCGCCGCCCTGGAAGTCGCCGCCGAAGCCGCGCGGGCGGAATTGCCGCCCGGCTTTACGTTTCCGGGCATGGACCTCGATCGAATCCCGATCGACCCGGACAACCATCAGTTCGAAGATCTCGGCGACCTCCCGGGCTGGATCATCTTCGCCGGCGGAACCATCCTGTTCGGACCGGACAAGGCGCCTTTCCGCTTCCATGACAGCGGCCCTGATGGCAGCGGTTTTCGCTACAGGCTGGAGGATCCCACCACCAGCCAGGCCGTGGAAGTGGCCCTCTTCGGCGACTTCGGCACCGGACTCTATCACTCGCGCTACATCGCCAGGCAGTTCGAGGAACAGAAGTTCAACTACGCGATCCACCTGGGCGATGTTTACTATGCCGGCCGGGAGTCGGAGTTCCGGGAGCAGTTCAACAAACCGCTCACGCCAATCCTTGGTGACACCCGCCTGTTCATGCTCAACAGCAATCACGAGATGTTTTCCGGGGGCAAGTGGTATTTCGACTTCATCGACAAGAAGCGGACCGCGCTTCCGGCCAGGCAGGAGCAGGAAGGGAGTTACTTCAGCCTGGTCTCCAGCCGCTTCCAGATCGTGGGCATCGATACGGATTATCACAAGAACGGCCGGTTCAAGGAGGACAGACTCCGCGAGTGGCTCCACCAACAGCTCACCGACGCCCGCGCCAACGGGCGGGTTGCGATTCTGTTGAGCGCCAACCAGCCCTACGAGTACGGTGACGACGATCTCACCAAGCTCTTCGATAAGGACCTTCGTGACCTGGCCCCGTTCATCGATATCTGGTTCTGGGGCAACACCCACTACTGCGGGCTATTCGACCGCACCGCCGGCACTCCCTTCATCGGGAGTTGCGTGGGCCATGGCGGTTTTCCATACAAGCGTCTCCGGCCAGGCAAAACCTCGCCGGCTCCGCTGCTGTTCCTCGAGACCCGCGCCCGTTTCCCTCAGTCCACCAACTTGCGCCAGGACATGGGGAACAACGGTTACTGCCGGATGTCGCTTCACGCCGACGGGAAGATCACGCTACGATATGCCGATTGGATGTCGAACATCCGCTCGACGGCGGTGCTGGACCGCGACCCGGCCGGCGGGCTGAAAGTGATTTCGCGGGAGTCGATCGAATGAGCGGCGGAGCTGCGCCCGCATGACCCCGCCACGGGCCGGAGCATGGATACGCCGTCACCCCGTGCGGTTCGGCATCTACATCGGGCTGGCCGCGGGTGCGATCGGTGTCGCCCTCTTGGCACGCGGCATCCTGCAAGGCCGGGGAAACAACCTGCTCACCAGGCTCGTTCAAAGCGGGGCAGCGATAGCGCCGCGGTGGGGGATTCGCCCCTCGGTGGAGTTGGTCAGTCTCCGGCGTAACCATGCCGGCTGTACTTACTTCGTCGCGGCCGCTTCGCCGGTCCTGTCGTTTACCGATCCTCGTGCGGCCCGGCTGAGCGCCCGCTCGCTGGATCTGTGCCTCGCATCCAAAGGCGCGCGGATATCGGTCACTGACGGTCTCCTGGGCGACGTGAATCACACCGATCTTCTGCGCGCCCGAGTGCTTGATTTCGACCAGGCCACCGGCCAGGCGGGCATTCGTGGCGCGCACTGGAGGCTCGGCGCCGGAGAAATCCTGGCCACCGTTGCCGGCGCCGTCGTTTCGCCTGGCGCCGGGTTGGGCAAAGCGACGGCAGTCGATGTTCTTCCGCGGCCGGAATCCTCGCTGGCCCGCATCCGCGAATCGCAGGTCGCCGGCGTTGTTTTTCGCGAAGGAAAGCTTGCGATCCGCAGTGCTGTCGTCGAAGGCGTGGACGCGCGATTAATCGAGACCGCCGGCCGTTGGAACTTCGAGCAGGCGCTCCCCCAGTTGCAGTCGGGAGCGCGGGAGCTTTCGGAGATCGCCCGCCGCACGGCCGCTGCTGTCCGCAGGACGCTCCGCGGAATCCGGTCGGACCTTTGGGTGGCCTTCTGGGTTGCGGCCGTGGTGGTGTTTTTCCTGAAACTTGCGGTGACGGGCTCGCCGTTGCCCTGGCGGTGGCGGGTTGCTCTGGCGCTGGCGCCCGTGCTTCTCGGCTACGCCCTCGGCGTCTGGCTGCCGGCGGGCCGATCGCTCGCAGGCCGCATGCTCATCGTCTTGTTCTGCTCGACCGTGATGGCGATCGTCCTGTGGGGCTTGTTTTATCGCCGGGCCCCCGAGTGGCGCCAGCGCTGCGAGCCTGCCGTAGTGGTCCTGCTGGCGCCCTGCCTGTTGGCGCTCATCCTTTTCGCGCACGCCTGGATCTCCGGACTGCCGGTGCCCGAGCTGCCGCAGCCCGGCTCCGTGTCCATCGCGGCCGCCGAGGCCCGCGCGGTGAACGCGCTCATTCGAACCTCGTCCTGCGGCGAGGCAGCCACGGCGAACATCCTCAGTGCCACCCTCACCTCGCTCGAAGCGCGCATCAGGCCAGGCTCCTTCGACCTCGAATCGCTTTCCTGGGGTGAAGCGGCCGCCAAGGGGCTTGTTTCTTCGCCGTTGCTCAACGATCTTCGGGACATCCGCTACCTGCCGCCGGACTGGAGATCCGCGCCGTCCCTCAGTTTCTGCGTGAGCGCCACAACCGATGGGCGGGCAGCACCGCCGGAGGCTTGCGAACCGCCGGCCGCCGCCCACTCCGTGCGCGTGGCTGTCGTGCTCGATCCGGCGGGCTTTGACAGCCACGTCCACCTTCAGGACGTGGCCTTTCGCGCAAGGGGCAATGCCAACCTCGGCAGTGTCCGCATTCATCAACTGAGGAGCGCTCCCGGCTCCCGCCTCGCCGTGGAGAGCGGCTCCGGCGTGCTCACGGCCGGGCCGAACCTTGATGCTGCCATCCACCTCCGGGGAATTCAGGCGAGCGAAGGATCCTCTTCCGTCCGGATCGCTTCGGCCGAATTGCGCGCCCGGCTCCCCCGGCCTTGCGAAGCCGGCCGGATCGAAGCCGAGGGCCTGCTCAGTTCGCTGGCGGTCGCTCTTCCTGACGGCTACGGGGTGCAGGCCGCTTCCGTAAACCTGAAAGCCACCCGGGCGGGCTCCGTCGGCCTGTCCCTCCTGGCACGTTCCACGGGTACATCTGTGCGCGGGGAAAGGCCGGGTGAAACCGGTCCATGGCTGGTGGCCGATCTCCCCTCGGCGTCGCTGGAGGTCACGGGAATCCCCGTTGCCGGTCGATCTTTCCGCCGCTTGGATGGAAAGGCGGAGATAGTGCTGTCCGGCGCCGCGGGGCCCGTGCTGGGTTTGTCCCGGCCGATCGAATTCACCGCTGATCTCCGCCGTGGCGAGTTCACTGTTCACGAACAGCGAGCCGCATTGCGGCAATCCGTTACGAGCCGGCTGGGCCCGTCGCTGGACGTGCAGCTCAGCGCCCATGCCGCCGTTGAGTCACTGCGTCCGCTCCGGGCCGTAGTCAATTCCGCCATCAACGTCTCGAGCTTGTCCCCTCGCCTCGATCCCTTCGCGCTGGAACTCAAGGGGCTTTCCGCGCAGATTACCGGGACGCCTGGCGAGCCGCTGCGGGCCGGCTTTCGCTCCGGCACGAACACTCTGTATCTGCCGTCCCTCCCGCCGGGCCTTGAAATTGACCGGATTGATCGGGTGCATCTCGCCAGCCAGGGGCGGGCAGTCACCGTTCCATCCTTCGATGCCGTCCGGGCGGACCTCCGCGCTATCGACGACTGGCGCCGCCGCGCACTCCCGCGGGTTCCGGAACCGGTCCAATTCCACCTCGCAGGCGATTGGCAACAAAACGGACCAGTCACCTTTACCGCCGCCACACCATCCGGTGCATCCATCAGCGGCTCACTGGAATCCCGCGTTCGCAGGCTGCTGTTGCCCGGCGGGCGCTTCGGGTTGCTCGAAGCCGATTCGCTCGCGCGGAAACTGCGCACCGGCCGCCACGGCGGCGACCTTCACGTGTCAGTTCGTTCCAAGGTGACGGACGATGGCGTGGAGGCCAGCCTGCTGGGGGAAACGGCGGCGGGCCTGTCGCCCGCCGCCAGTCTGAATCTGACCCAGGACCAACTGGAGTTCAAGCTGCTTCGGCCGCTTGACCTCTCCGGCCTCGTGGCCCGCACGAATCCCTTCCTCAAGGAGGCCGGAGTCGATCTGGATGGCATCGACCCGCAGGCAGGGGTGTTGTCGCTCGATGCGAAGGCGTCCTTCCAGCGCAGCGAACTTCGAAACCACACCATTGCACTTCGGCTGAGGCAAGGACCGCTGGCCACGATCGACTTTCGCCGGCTGCTCGGTCCGAACGAGCCGCGGTTTCTCCGATCGGCGATCCTCGCTCTGAACGCAGACTCCGATCTCACCTTCGAAGGAGGCACGGGCAATGCGCATGCATCCGCCGACGTTCGCGGTCTGCGCGTGAACGTGAACGACGGTGCCGAGACAGCCACGCTTTTCGCCGCCGTCCGGCAGCCTTTTGTTGCCGCCAGCCGCGTGTCCTCCATCGATCCGGCTTGGAGGCGGCAGGTTTCGGATGCGGGGGAAGGGCTGCGCCATCACCTGATGCGCGCGGCTGACATACTTGGCAACGGCAACGGTTTCAGCGACATCAAGAATCTGAGATGGGATTTCACACTCGATAATAGGGACGGCCTGCCCTTGCTCCAATGGGAACGCGATCGGCTTCGACTCGCGTTTCAGTCCAACTGGAGGCATCTCTCCGCGACCATCGCCGGCGGTGCCCGTCCCTTCGTTCTACGCGGCTCGCTGGCCCCGGACATCGTGCTGTCCTCGCACCTGGACCATGTCGTCGCCGACGCGGCTGCGTCAGCCGATCTTGCCGTCTCGGTGTCCGGCGGCCCTGAACGGAAGTGGAAGGGCGAGCTTCCGCTGCACATCGCCGTTAACTCCCGCCTTCGCCCGGCGCCGGGCGAATCGCCGCATCTGTGGGATACGAAGTTCTACGAGAGCTTCTGGAGCGCTTATCGGCCCGTCCACGCTCCGCGCCCGGTCTCCCTCATCGATCGACCGGAAGTTCTCGCGGGCGGATTCGCATTGCGGGAAATCCGATTCCCCAGTGGTCCTCTTCAATTGGCGCTCGGATTCGAGGGGCCCCTGCAGCTCCACTTCCCATTTCAAGGCCGGGCGCTCTTCGGCGACGCCGGCGGCCTGTTCCAAGCCAGACTGAAATGGGGCGAGAACGATGCCTCTGTGGATGCCTTCGCCCGGGTCGGGTTTCGCGATCTGGAGGCCGGCGCGTTCGGCCGGGCCGTGGGAAGCGGTCCCCAGCCGATCATCGAGGATAAGATGGAAGGCACATTCGACCTGCGCACCGCCGGGTTCCGATTCCGTCCGGCGCTCGTGGATGCGTTGCGTGTGGATGCGTCGCGGGTTTCCGAATTGGACAAGGTGAGCTTCAGCCTGGCGCTCAACAGTGCCCCACAAGGCCGGCCGCTCCCAGGCGTTTTCCAGGCCCATGTCGATGTAGGTCTCATGCCTCGGGACGAAGGTCTCCGCGAGTTATTCGACGCCATCCGCCGGCTCACCCCCCGCGCGTCCCCGCTGCGCTACGATACGTTGAGTGTCCGGCTCGACGTGAGCGATGGCTTGGTCAACACCCGCAGCCCGCTCTTGCATCTGCGGGGAATCGACGTTCGCGGACCGCTTCCCGTCCAAGGCGATCTCCGCGTACTGTGGGGGCGCACGCCGGGCTTTGCGGACCGGCAGGCGCGGCTCCGCAATCTTGTGTACTCCCTCCAGCGAACCTTCCTGGATAGTCCCGGCCAATGAGAGGAGACCACTTTGGCGCGCGCAATGCTTTCCATTCTGCTGATCCTGACCGCCTTCACCCTCGCCTGCGGTAAGGGCAGCCGGCCGCTGAACCTCGCGCTGGACGTCTATCTCCACCCCGAGGCCGGCAGTTCGGACGACATCCTGCTCCAGACCGCCATCCGGAAAAATCTGGCAGCCAGCGAGACTACCGCGCGCGGTGTCTACGTTCGCGTGCTCGACCTGCACGTGGTGTTGTCAGGAACAGTCGAATCGGCCGCGTCGCGGGACGAGGCCATCCGCATCGCCAAAGCGACCAAGGTTGTCATCAACGACGGGACTTCTATTTCCCCCTCTGAAGTGAAGAGCATGATCCAGGTAGAGAAATAAGGTCATCCCCTCGCGCAGTGGAGCGGCCTCCCGACACCCGCCCACCGTCCCCCGCCACATCATTCAACCTTGACGCCCATCTCCGCCAGCTTCCGTTTCGCCCACTCGTTGCGCGGGTTTTCCTTCAGCGACAAAGAGTAGTAGCGGATTGCCTGCTCGACGTTGCCCCGCTCGGCGTACGCCCGCGCGAGCGCATCCAGTTGGTTCCAGGGAGGGGGATAAGCCTTGGGATCATGGAGCAGCACTTTGGATGCTTCTTCGAGACGCCCCGTTCTCATCAATCCGGCAACCACCAGTGAAACCGTGAATGGCGGGGTTGTTCGGTCGAAGCCGCATCTTCTCCCGCCATCTCGAAAGTGCCGGTGTATGGCCTCCATGCCGCCCTTGTCGAACAGCTCCAGCGGGTCTGTCAGATGCCAGCCGTCGAAGATGGTGTCCAGGCCCTCGTGAATGCTCCGCAGCGGAATCGACCCGTGAGTCTCCTCCCGCATCCACTTGAAGCTCCATCGGAAGCCTGCCGGAGCCTTTTCCTCGAGCATTGCGGCCAGCTTTTGAACGCCGGCCGGAACCCCGCCGGCAGCATTCGAGGCCGTCATGTAAAAGTCCGTCGCAAGCTCTTTGTTCTTCGAAAAAAACGACTCCGCTTGCGCCAATACCGCCCCGTTATTCCATGAAACAGTTGGGTCGATGGCGATGTAAGCGTTGAAGAGCTTCGGTTTCGCCATCAGTGCGTGAATAGCGAACAGGCCGCCAAAGGAATGGCCGGCCAGCACCTGGTAAGGTCGCGTACGATAAGTCTTTTCCACAAACGGAATCAACTCGTCAGCCAGAAAAGACAGGAAAGCATCGGCCCCACCATTACCTGGCGAGAAGCGATTGTCGATCTCGGCCGCCGAGGGAGGCGTCAAATCAGGCGTGCGTCGCGCCATCCCACCGCTGGTGACCGCAACCAGGAGCAGCTTCGGAATGCGGTCGTTCTCCGCCAAAAACTTGATCATTCCGCTGGTGTAATGGAAGTGCGTTTAACCGTCCAGGAGGTATAGGACGGGATAGTGGTCCGTGCCATTCTCATATCCGGCAGGCTTCGCGATCAGCAGGGGGCGCGGCTCCTTGAGAACATTCGATCGTATTTCGACGATCTCGCCGATCACGACCCGGGTTTCCTGACTCTGCGCCCGAGCGCCGAGACAGACAAGAAGCAGCACAGCGCGGCTTCGCCGCAAAGTGAGTACGTGTAGAATGGGCGTTCTCCATT
>JBBTDS010000230.1:0-52123 GCA_038060875.1 Acidobacteriota bacterium
GAATCATATCGCTAAACTAAGCCTTTTGGTTGGCTTGATTCCCGACCATCGGCTGGAGCTTTATGACCGCCTTTGCGCGCTTTGCGACGTGCAGATAGACAGAATTCGGTCGAAGCCCTTCCCGTACGAGACTCTGTTCTTCCACCATGCATTGCAAGTCCTGGAAAACCACTGGGAAGTCGATGCCGGCCCCATTCTGGCCGACAGTCGGCTCCAGGAATGTGAGCGCGCGGTTCGCGAGCGAGCAACCTGGTGTAAGGACAGTTCGCCCTTCAGTTCCATCCACAATGCGGATCTTACCCTGGCCCGCATGGTCTATTTCGTCTGCAAGGTGCTCTCTCCCTCCGTCGTTCTAGAAACCGGCGTCGCATACGGCGTGACCAGTGCGTTCGCTCTGGCGGCGCTAGACCCGACGGACCTGGCTGCCCTCTGGAGTATCGACCTCCCGCCGCTTGCCGAGAAGGCGGACCTGGCTGTAGGCAGTCTGATTCCGGAAGATCTGCGAGGCCGCTGGAATCTCTATCGCGGCCCCAGCAAGCGGCTCCTGCCGATATTACTTGGCTCGCTGAATACGGTGGATGTATTCATTCACGACAGCCTCCACACTTACAGGAACATGCGCTGGGAGTTTGAGACGGTTTGGCCGTTCTTGCGGCCCGGCGGCGTCCTGATTTCCGACGACATCGAGGGTAATGCGGCCTTTCATGAGTTTGCCCAAAGGGTGGGCCCTGCTCTGTCTGTAGCGGTAAAAGAGGAAAGTAAACGATCGCTCTTCGGGGTTCTGGTCAAGGCGAGATGAAGATACTGCTCGTGCACAATGAGTATTTGCAACCAGGCGGCGAGGACGCGGTACAGGCCGCCGAGAGGGGTTTATTGTCCGGTATGGGGCACTCGGTTGTCGAATATCGCCGCCACAACCGCGAGCTGCGGGCCTCCGGCGGCTTCGACAAAATCGCCCTGGCCAGGCGTACGGTGTGGGCGGCGGATAGCTACGAAGCCATTCGGGCGTGTATTCACCGGGAAAGACCGGCCGTGGCGCATTTCCATAATACATTTCCCCTTGTGTCTCCCGCGGCCTACTACGCCTGCCGTGAAGCTGCCGTGCCCGTGGTTCAAACGCTGCACAATTATCGGCTTTTCTGCCCCGCTGCCAGTTTCTTCCGCAACGGCCATCTATGCGAGGAGTGCGTCGAGCACAGTCTTTGGCGTGGAGTGCGCTACGGCTGCTATCGCGGTTCCCGCCTGACCACCGCCACCGTGGCCGCCATGCTCGCCTTCCACCGGCAGCGCCAGACTTGGACAGAAATGGTGAGTTGTTATATCGCCCTGACGGAGTTCGCTCGCGCCAAGTTCACTGCCTCTGGCCTGCCCAGCCACAAGATTGTCGTCAAACCCAACTTTGTCCATGCCGACCCCGGCGTGCGCCTGCGGGCAGGGGACTACGCCCTTTTCGTTGGACGCCTCTCTCCGGAGAAGGGTCCCCGTATCCTTCTTGACGCCTGGGAGCGCCTGAATGGTCGGATTCCGCTTTATGTCGCGGGTGATGGTCCGCTGCGCGCCGAACTGGAACTGCAGAAGAGCCAACGCGGGCTTGTGAGCGTCACTTTCCTTGGCTGGTTGTCGTCCATCCGGACGCTCGCTGCCGTAAAGGGCTGCCGCTTTCTGGTGTTTCCCAGCGAGTGGTACGAATGCTTCCCGGCCACGATCGTTGAGGCGTTCGCCTGCGGAGTGCCCGTCATTGCCTCACGGCTCGGCGCGATGCGGGAAATCATCGAGGATGGCACAACCGGTCGGCACTTCGCGGCCGGCGATGCAGCCGATCTCGCGGAAAAGGTTGAATGGGCTTGGACGCATCCGAAGGAACTGGAGGAGATGGGTCGCGCAGCGCGCGCCCAGTACGAGGCAAAGTACACCGCCGAGCGCAACTACCGGATGCTCACGGAGATTTACCGGCGGGTCCAGGAATCTCGAGTGTGACTGACGGGGTGCTGGTTACTTCTGTGAAGGCCGCCCATCTTGAGTGCTTAGCTATGGAGAACACAATGCACCTCGCGAATGCAGATGAGCCCGGCGCTCGCAATCCGGCCAACCTGGGGGGACCCGCGTCATACGGTTCCTACGCTGTCCAAAAGCGTATCGGCAAACTCGACCAGGCGCTTTCCCTTCAAGGATTGCGGGTCCTTGATCTAGGCTGCGGAAACGGGTGTTATACCGTCGAATTGGCGCGGCGAGCCGAATGGGTCTGCGGCCTCGACATTCAACTGTCGAACCTCTCCGATTTTCGCGAGGCGCTCCCGCGGGTGCAGGCAGCGGGCGAGTATCTTCCATTCGCTTCGGAAAGTTTTGACGCCGTTACCATGATTGAAGTGCTGGAACATACAGCGTGCGACACAACGGCGCTCCAGGAATGCTTTCGAATCTTAAAACGTGGCGGAGTGTTGGTTCTTTTTGTTCCGAACAAGTTGTATCCAATGGAGAGTCACCCCTGTCACGTCGGTAACTTTTCGCTTGGCAAGAACGTGCCTCTGGCCTCCTGGTTGCCCGACTCAGTTCACAGGAGTATCTGTCATGCAAGAATTTACAGCAGGCGCAGGCTCTTCGCGATCGCTCGTAAAGCGGGCTTCGAGGTCAAAAGAGTCGGGTATATCTTTCCGCCTCTAGATTCGTTTCCGTTGCCATTCAAGCGGGCTTATAGGAGAGTGGCGTGGCGTCTTGAGGAAAGTCTCCTCGGCATGTTCGGAGTTTCAATTTTTGCGGTCTTCGAGAAATCTCGAGAATGGAGTGGACGGTGAATACGAAAGCGGAGGCGGAAACGATCGGGAAGGCCTTCTTCAAAGTGCTGAGCGTCCGAGTTGACGCGGTTCAGATTTCCGAGGTCGTAGCGCGGATGGAGCGTTGGATCCGGGAGCGAAGCAAGGGTCGTTTCATCGCTGTCACGGGGATGCACGGCGTCACCGAGGCCAAATGGGACCCTTCCTTTCGGGCGATCCTGAATGCTGCCGACTTGGTCGTACCGGATGGCATGCCACTGGTTTGGTTGAGCCGCATACGCGGTCCTTCTCTCCAGCGACGGGTCTACGGTCCCGAACTGATGCTGGCCTTCTGTGAACACACGGCCCGGAAGGGCTACCGCCATTTTTTCTATGGCGGCGGCCCCGGGGTGCCGCAAGTGCTGGCCCAAACACTCACCAGCCGGTTTCCCGGTCTTGAGGTCGCTGGGACCTGCTCGCCGCCATTTCGCCCTCTCACGCCAGCAGAGGATGAAGAAATCGTGGCCACGATTAACGGCGCTCGGCCGGACGTGCTCTGGGTGGGCTTGAGCACGCCGAAGCAGGAACGGTGGATGTATGAGCATCAGGATCGGCTGACCGTTCCGGTCGCGGTCGGCGTCGGCGCCGCGTTCGACATCAACTCGGGACAAGTCAAGCAAGCCCCCGTGTGGATGCGAGAGCACGGCCTGGAGTGGCTTTTCCGCCTTGTGCAGGAACCACGACGGCTCTGGCGACGCTATTTGGTCTTGGGACCGAAGTTTGTATTCTATGTTTCACTGGAATTGTTAGGCATTAAGAAGTCTGGTTGTTGATTCGCATGTTGTTATGGCCGTCCAAGGCTTGACCAAGCGGCATCGACTACACGCCTGTAACCCGGCAGGGAAATCTCCTGCCAGCAAGACGCACAATCTGATCATAGAGGTACTAAACCGCGGGGCGGGACAGGACGTTAACGCACCGCCATCTTCACTTCGTTGCTGGCGCTGCCGAAGGCGACCCGCACCGGCACGTCGCTGCCCACCGGCGCGCTCTGCGGGACCACGATGTTGATCTGCCACAGCCCCACGAAGCCCGGCGCCAGACCGCTGAAAAGCACTTGCGCCGGCGCGCCGCCCACGCTCACCTCGGGGTTGGAAGAGGTGCGCGAAAGGGGATCAGCGGATGCGGCGGCGCCATCGGGCACGCCGGGATCGACCCGGCCCTGGCCGGTGGCGTACAGGGTCGCCACCGAGCCGCGAGCGGCCGGAGCTTCCGGCATGTTCAACGAGTAGTCCTGGTTAAGGATGGCGCCCCGGCCGTCGCCCCACATGAAAACGCCGGGCGCCCTCGCCGCCACCTCGAACTCCACGGCTGCCGACTCCACCGCGCTGTAGCTGACCTTGAGCGAAGCCCGCCCCGGCGCCAGGTCCGACGGAAGCTGGGCGTTGATCTGGCCGCCCGACACGTACGTCAGCGGCAACGCCCGGCCGCCGGCGGTTACGCTGGCCGAACCCAGCGAGGTGGATAACGGCAGGGCGGTGGCGCCGCAACGGCCCGACGTCAGCCCCTGGCCGTAAATGGAGATCAGCGAGCCGGGCGCGACCGGCGCGCGCGAGCTGGCCGCGTTCACCACTCCGCCGGCGCTGACCGTCGGGCGCGGGATCGCCGTCTCCAGCAGCGAAGCCCGCACACGGTAATTGCGCGCGTCGGCGATGTAGAGGACACCGCGAGCATCGGTCGCCAGCGCGTAGGGGTAGTTGAACTGGGCGCAGCCGGCGGCCGCGCCATCTCCCTCGTATCCCCAGGCGCCGCTGCCGGCCACGGTGCCGATCGCATTCCCCGGCGTCACCTTCCGCACGCGGTGGTTCGCCGAGTCGGCGATGTAGAGGTTGCCCTGGGCATCGACCGCCACACCCCTCGGATAGCGGAGCTGGCAGCTTTCGCCAAGCACACCGTCTCCGCCCGTGCCGTACCCGCCCCCGCCGGCGGCGGTGCGAATCCGGCCGTCGGGCAGCATCTTCCGCACGCAGTGATTGTACGGATCCGAGATGTAGAGGTTGCCTTGCGCGTCGAGCGCCAGGCCCTGCACGGCGCCCAGTTCGGCGTCAACGGCCCGGCCGCCGTCGCCCTTGTAGCCGTAAGTACCCTTGCCCGCAACCGTGGTGATCGTGCCGTCGGGCGCTACCCGGCGCACACGACAGTTCCACGAGTCGGCAATGTAGAGGTTGCCGCGGGAATCAACCGCCAGCCCGCGCGGGACCTTCAGTTGCGCCGCGGTCGCGCGTCCGTTGTCACCCGAGAAGCCTTCCGTCCCGCTGCCGGCCACGGTGGTGATGACGCCGTCCCGGCCCACTTTACGCACCCGCGCGTTCCCGGAGTCGGCGATGAAGAGGTTGCCCTGCCCGTCCACCGCCAGCCCGCGCGGACAGGACAACCTGGCTGCCGTAGCCTGGCCGCCGTCGCCCGCGAAACCCTCTTCGCCCGTGCCGGCCACGGTGGTGATCCTGCCGTCGGGCGCTACCTTGCGCACGCGGTGGTTCCAGCTATCGGCGACAAAGAGGTTGCCCTCCGCGTCGGCCGCCAGCGCGTACACGGTGTCCAGTTGAGCGGCGCCGGCCGCGCCGCCCTCGCCGGAAAAACCATAGCTCCCGGAGCCGGCCCTGGTGGTGATCGTGCCCGGCTGGGCTCCCGCCGGCCCGCACAGCACCGCCAGCGCCGCCACTGACGCTAGAAGCATCCTCGTCATACTCGCGCCTCCTTGCTTCAACTCGCATACGATATCATGAGCCGAGTGGAAATCAAAGTCGCCCGGGCCGATCCCAGCCTGCCCATCTTCCGCCTGACTCTGGGTGGGCAGCCCGTGCTTTACGCGCCTGGATGCGTGGCTGCTTCGCGCGACGGCGATTCCCTGAACGGGCTCCGCGAGCACGCACGGCGCGCGGTCGAGGAGTGGAACCGGCGAGCCGAGGCGCCATTCGCGCCCGAGCGCCTCACCGTCTACCTGAGCAACCGCTGCAACCTCGCCTGCCCCTACTGCTTCGCCGCGGCCCCGGCTGGACGGGCCTCCAGGCTGATCGAGGAAGCGGCCGTGCACGCCGCCGCGCGGCTGGTCGCCCGCGCCGCCGCCGCCAAGGGCCGGCCGCTCCAGCTCATTCTCCATGGTGGCGGCGAACCGACGCTGCACTGGGAGCTGATGGAGCGTCTCGTGGCTGCCACGCGGCGAATCGCCGCCGACGCCGGCGCCGGTTGCTACTGCTTTCTCGCAACTCATGGCGTTCTCACCGATCGCCAGGCTCAATGGCTGGCCGCCAACCTGGACCTGATCGGGCTCTCCTGCGACGGTCCGCCCGACATTCAAAACAGGCAACGGCCGCTCGCTTCCGGCGCCCCTTCCTCGTCTCAGGTGGAAAGCACCGCGCGCGTCCTGGCCGCCGCCGGCGCTCGCTTCAGCGTGCGTGCGACCATCACCCCCGAGACCGTCGAGCGGCAGGCCGAGATCGTCGCCTACTTGCACCAGAGCCTCGCCGCCACCGAGATGCGGTTCGAGCCGGTCTACAGTGTCCGCTCGATCAGTCAATCGCCCTGGCGGCCCGAAGACGCGCCGTTATTCGTCGAGCACTTCCTCGCGGCTCAGCGGGAAGCGCGGGCGCACGGCTGCGATCTCCAGTTCGCCGGCGTGCGTCCCAACGAGCTGCACGGCCCTTACTGCGACGTCCTCCAGGATGCGCTTCACCTGCTGCCGGACGGAACTGCCACCGCGTGTTTCTTTTGCGTCGAGGCAGGCGACCCGCTGGAGGTGGGGTGCTGGGACGCCGCCGCCGGCGAGTTCGTCCTGGACGCGGAGCGCATCGCCGCCCACCGGCGCGAAGTCGCCGCCATCCCCGCCCGCTGCCAGGACTGCGTCGCCCTCTATCACTGCGCGCGCGAGTGCCCCGAGCATTGTAGCAGGGACAGCCTGCATGTTTCCCGTGCCCCCGGATTCCGCTGTCTCGTCAACCGCCTCTTGGCCGAGCGATGGATAATGGATGCGGCACAACAGGTGGTCGATCATGCGTAAGTTCTCATGGCCGGCCGCGGTGATTCTCCTCGCTGCCGCGCTCCAAGCGCAGCCGGCGGGTCTTTGCCGCGTCATCTTCGGCGCCCACCGGCTTGAGGCCGGACCCGTCGAGGCCACCGTCTCCGGCGCAGTCGAAGTGCGCCCCTGGATGGGCGCGGCCGTAACGCGCGCCGGCGAGTCGTGGCGCGTGAAGATGCTGGTTCCCCCGGAGCCGCCGCCTTCAGCCAACCTGGCCCTGGGCGGCGGCCGCAAGCGCTCGACCGACCCGATCCCCGGCTTCCTGATCTCGGGCGCGGGCGCGGTTGAGATCCGCACTTCGCGCGGCAACATCGGCGTTCGCCTCGCCGAAATCGGCTTCGAGCGCCCCGGAACATTTCTGAGCGGCTTTGTTCGCATCGAAAAGGTGCCGCCGGCGGTCCCCCTGGCGGCAACTGAGGCCGACGAGGACTACCCCGCGCTGGCCGCCGCGCCCGACGGCTCCCTCTGGGCCGCCTGGGTCTCCTTCGACCGCAAGGGCGAGCGGCTGCTGCTGGCCAAGGCCACCGAAGCCGGCGCCTCGCAGCCAATGGAAGTGACCGAAGGCCCGGCTGAGGTCTTCCGCCCGCAGGTCGCGGTGGATGGCGGCGGGCGCGTGTGGGTGGTCTGGTCCGAGCTCCGCAACGAGAACTGGGACCTCTACGCGCGCGCCTGGCACGGCAACCGCTGGTCCTCGGTCGAGCGGCTGACCTCGAGCCCCGGGCCCGACATTTACGCCTCGCTCACCGCGGACACCGCCGGCAAGCTCTGGCTCGCATGGCAGGGCGTGCGCAACGGCGCCACCACCGGCATCTTTTTGAAGTCCTGCCGTGACGGCAAATGGTCAGCGGAAGAGATCGCCGTCGGCCCTCACCCCGCCAACGACTGGGAGCCGGCGCTGGCTGTTCACGGCAACACCGTGTACGTCGCCTGGGACAGTTACCGCAACGGCGCGCACGACGTTTACCTCGCGCGCTTCGACGGCCGGCGCGTCTCCGAGCCGCTGCGGCTGACCGGCGGCGACCGCTTCCACGCGCGGCCGTCGCTCGCTGCCGATGCGCGCGGCCGCCTGTGGGTCGCCTGGGAGGAAGGCGACGAGCGTTGGGGCCTGGATACAGTGCAGGTGCTCGGCGGCCTGGAGCGCGAGCGCCGCGTGCGCGTCTATCGTCTCGAAGGCGACCGGCTGCGCGCGCCCGCCCAGGCCTTCGAGCCGGCGCCGTGGACCGGCGCGATCACCCAGTGCCCGCGGCTCCACAGCGATGCGCGCGGCCGCCTCTGGGCCTTCTACCGCGTCACCTACATGCAGCGGCTCTGGCAGGCGGCGGCCAGTTACTACGAAGGCAACCGTTGGAGCGAGCCGCTGGTTCTGGACCGCAGCTTCGGCCGCCAGTCGGTTGCCTTTGCGTCCGCGGTGACAAAGGACGGCGCGCTGTGGGTGGCTTACGCCGGCGACGACCGCACCGAGCGGCGCACCTTCGACGCCACCCACAACAACGTCTACGCCGCGCGCTTCCCCGCCCCGGCCGGAGCGGCGGCCGAACTCGCCGCCGGCCCGGAGGTCGGCGTGCCCCCGCCGGCTTCGCGCCCGCACGCCCGCACCTGGCCCCAGCACCAGGTTCAGATCGGCGGCAAGACCTACCGCCTCGTGTGGGGCGAGCTTCACCGCCACACCGACATCGATCATCACGGCCGCCCCGACGGCTCGCTCGAAGACGCCTACCGCTACGCGCGCGATCCCGCCGGCCTGGACTTCTTCGCCACCACCGATCACATCGCGCCCGCGCCGGCGCAATCCGGCATCAACCCGATGACCTGGTGGCGCTCGCAGAAGTTCGCCGACCTCCACCGCGTCGCCGGCGCCTTCGAGCCGCTCTACGCCTACGAGACCAGCCGGAACTGGCCGCAGGGCCACCGCAATATCGTTTATCCGCGGCGCGGCGGCATCCTGTTCGGCGGCCTCGCCGGCCCGACCGAGAACGACCCGCGGCCACTGTGGAAGGCCCTGCGCGCCGCCCCGGCGCCCTCGATCGCCATCCCGCATCAGTTGACCGGCCCGCCGGTGGACTGGAGCCTGCACGACCCCGAGCTGACGCCGGTGATGGAGATCTACCAGTCGCGCCGCCAGAACTACGAGTACGACGGCGCGCCGCAGCCGCCCGGCGTCGAACAGGTCTGGGGCAAGAAGGACGGTTCCTGGGCCTGGGACGCGCTGGCCAAGGGGCGCAAGACCGGCTTCATCGCCAGCTCCGACCACATGAGCACGCACATGGCCTACGCCGCCGCTTACGTGGAGAATCTCTCGCGCGAGGGCGTCTTCGAAGCGCTCTCGAAGCGGCGCACCTACGGCGCCTCCGATTACATCGTGCTCGACTTCCGGCTGCTCGACGGCGACCGCTTCATGGGCGAGGAGGCCCGCGTCACCGGCCCGCCTCACTTCCGCATCCGCGTCATCGGCACCGCGCCGGTGGAGACCGTCGAGATCGTCCGCAACGCGAAGTTCGTCTTCTCGCAGAACCCCGGCGCCCAGAAGGTGGACCTGGAGTTCGTGGACAATGATCCCCCGCCTGAAGCTTACTACTACCTCCGCGTCCGCCAGCGCGACCGCCAGATGGCGTGGTCCTCACCCATCTGGCTAACATTAATTTCGGTGACAGGCTACACAACCTCGAAATAGCTATGAACCGCCGCCAGTTTTCGTCCCTCGCTTTGGGAGCATTCGCTCCGCCCGCCAAACTGCCCAACATCGTCTGGCTCACTACCGAAGACATGGGTCCGCAGCTTGGCTGCTACGGCTTCCCGCTGACGCGCACGCCGAACCTCGACCGGCTGGCCGGCGAGGGCATGCGCTTCACCCGCGCCTTCACCACCGCGCCGGTCTGCTCCGCCAGCCGCTCCGCCTTTAACACCGGCATGTACCAGACCGCGACCGGCACGCACCACCACCGCAGCCACCGCAAGGATGGCTATCTTCTGCCCGCCGGCGTGCGCCTCGTCAGCGATCACCTGCGCGAGCGCGGCTACTTCACCTGCAACGTCAAGACCGCCGCCCCCGGCGTCACCGGCACCGGTAAGACCGACTTCAATTTCACCGTGCAGCGGCCCTACGACGGCGACCACTGGGGCCAGCGCCGCGCCGGCCAGCCGTTCTTCGCCCACATCAACTTCCGTGAGTCGCACAAAGGCCCGGCCTTCCCCGAGGCGCGCAAGCAGAAAGACCTGGTCGATCCCGCTCAGGTGCCGCTCGCGCCTTACTGGCCGGACCACCCCGTGGTGCGCGACGAGTTCGCCAACTACCTCGACGCCATCTCGCTCGCCGACATCAAGATCGGCAAGGTGCTGAAGCGGCTCGAAGACGAGGGCCTGGCCGGGAACACCGCTGTGTTCATGTTCGGCGACAACGGCCGCTGTCTTATCCGCGGCAAGCAGTGGCTCTACGACGCCGGCATTCACGTACCGCTCATCGTGCGCTGGCCCGGCGGCGTCACGCCCGGCGCCGTCGTCGAGGACCCGGTCAGCGCCATTGACATTACGGCCACCACCCTCTGGCTCGCGGGGGTCGAGATCCCGCGCAACATGCATGGCCGCCCGCTGTTCGGCCCGTCCGCTCGACCGCGCGACTGCGTGTTCGCCGCGCGCGACCGCTGCGACATGACGGTGGATCGAATCCGCGCGGTGCGCACCAAACACTACAAGTACATTCGCAACTTCATGCCCGAGCGCCCGTACACGCAGTACAACGAGTACATCGAGAAGAGCTACCCCACGCTCGGCGTCATGAAGACGCTCCACGCCGAGGGCAAGCTCAGCGGCGCCCAGTTGCTGTTCATCGAGGCGCGCAAGCCGGACGAGGAGCTCTACGACGTGGTCGCCGATCCGCACGAGGTGAACAACCTGGCCGCCTCGCCGCTCCACCAGCCCATCCTGAAGGACCTGCGCGCGCGATTGGAGCGCTGGATCGAGGAGATCGACGACCAGGGCCGGATCCCGGAAGTGGGATAAGTCTCCCGACTTGTCTCCCCTGACAAGCCAGGAGGCTTATCCCACCCAGATCGGGCTCGACCAGGCCAACTGCCCGTTGGCTTGCACCACTCGCGCGTAATACCAGTTGACGCCTTCGCCCTTGTCCGTATCCTTCACCGCGTAGGACGTGTGGTAGTTCTCGTGGAACACCAGCCGATGAACGAGCGCCGATTCTTTGGGAAAATCGCCCGTGTAGAGCATCTCGGAGCTCTCGGCCAGCTCGCGAAAGGTCTGCGTCATCGAGACGCGCGCCGGCGCGTCGAGCGAAATCGTCAGCCGCGTGTCGGGCCCGCCGCGGACCTTGAGCACCACCGCCTTGGTCGAGATGTCGTCGATCCGCTCCCGCAGCGCGGTGAACGAGCGCAGGCGCAGGCCGCGCTCGGTGCGCTCGATCAGCCGGTCGCGCCGGCTCTCATCCAGCGGCCCGCTTTGGAAGCAGGTCTGGAGGTCCTCGATCACGCCGCCTTCCAGCGCGATGCGGATGTCCCAGTCGCAGACGCGCACGATCCCCAGCGCCGGCCACGGCCCCCAGCCGTATTCGAAGCGAACCAGCACAGGCTTGTCCCAGCTCCGCGCCGGCGCGGCCCGGTCCATCGGGAAATCGCGGTGTATCACGCGATTGTTCTTGAGCAGTTCGACGCGGTCCACCTGGTCCCAGCCCGTGACCTCAACCTTGAGATCCCGCTCACGCGTGTACGGCAGCTCCTGCCCCATCATGCGGCCGTTCAGGGTGAAATCCAGCGCGATGCGGTCGCCGGTGACCGCATAGGTGCGGCGGCTGCGGAGCGCGTCGAAGATCGCGGCGCGAGAGAGTTCTTTCACCTTGACCGCGGCCAGCCCTTCGCGGTAGGCGCCGGGACAGCCGAGGTGGTCGTCG
Source organism: Acidobacteriota bacterium (assembly GCA_038060875.1). Taxonomy (GTDB): domain Bacteria; phylum Acidobacteriota; class Terriglobia; order Bryobacterales; family Bryobacteraceae; genus JBBTDS01. Next base: position 11,720 of record JBBTDS010000230.1, read on the forward strand.
GTGCTGGCGATGACGCCGACGCGGTGGCCCTGGGCCAAGAAGTATTGCAGCGTGTTCTTCGTCCAGCGCCCCGGCTCGGTGTGGCGCACGTAGCCCAGCGGCGCCCGGTCGTGTTCGGCGTTGCCCCACTCCGAGTACATTTCAAGCAGCGGTGAGACCTCCGGATCGCGATGGGCGAAGTTGGCGCCGCGCCGCCCCTCGCGCACCGCCGGGTGGTGCGGGATCATGAGGCAGCCGCGCTTCTTGGCGAAGCGTTGCAGCTCCTTGAGGTCGTCGAACAGTGCGAGTTCCGCATCCATGTCCGGAAACAGAATGTGGTAATCCCCGAGGCTGGTCGAGTGGCACTCGTAGCCGAGGATGCAGACGAACTTGCCCGGCGCGTCGAACTCGCGGGCCATGCGCACCACCTCGGGCCAGCGCGCCCGCGTGACGGCGAAGCCGTTGATCCACTTGTTCTCGATGGCGTGTTCGTACTTGCCGATGTCGTGCCAGTGGGCGTGCGGCGTGAAGGCGAAGAAGTCGAGATGGTTGCGCGCGATCTCATAGGCGCGCCGCAGCGACCCCTGCGCGTAGCCGATGTTGTTGTGGTTGTGCAGGTCGCCAAAGTAGGTCTTGTAGGCGGCCGGCGGCGCCTGCGGCTCCAGCGCCAAGGCGGCGCTCCCCGTCATCCATTCGCGGCGTGTCATATCTTAGCGGTACCTCAGGGTCACTTCGATCGTGGACACCTCCTCCCGCGAAAGGACAAGCGTCAGCTTCTCCTCTCCGGGCTGGACCACCCGCGGCAGCGGTATGACCAGCGGCTTGCCGGGTTCGAGCCGGTTCGGCTCCCCGCCCTTGGGAAACAGGACGCGCTCCTGCCGCAGCAGGGAGACGAAGCCGCTCTGGTCGGCTTCGACGCGGAGCTGGAGTGAGTCGCCCGGCTGGAACACCGCCCCCGGCGCAGCTTCGGCGCCGTCCTTGAGGATGCTGTACCGCAGTCCGGGGCGGGCGGCAAGGGCCGCGTCCATTTCGAACCGGACCGCCCGCCTCTCCGCAACCGCCGGCTTATCCGCTCGCATGTAACTCATGACCGCGGGCTGCTCAGCCGCCGCTTCCTTCTTCGCCTTCGGCGCAGGCGCCACTTCTGCCGGCGGCGCCTCCACCCGCTGCTGAGCAACCTGAACCGGCGGCGGCGGCGGCGCCGGCGCGGTGCGTCGGCTCACTTGAACCACCATGCTGGTAATCACCGCCAGCCCGGCCACGCTTCCCGCCAACGTCATCCAGCCAATTGGCCGCGCCAGCCAGGCCCGCTTCCTCTCAGGCTTCAGCAGATCCACGAGCTGGCGGCGGCAGCGCGGATCGCTGAGCAGGTCGCGCAGCGCCTCTTCCTCGGCCAGCGCGTTGAACAGCTCCTGGTCGGCCATCGCCGCCTCCATGAGCGTCTTGCGCTCCGCCTCGGTCAGCGTGCCGGCGGCGTATCCGCCCAGCAGCTTCTCTGCCTCTTCGGGTCTCATCGCCCTGCCTCCCACCGGCCTCCCATGAGCTCCAGCAATTGCTGGCGGCAGCGGAAGTCCCAGGTGTAGATCGTATTGATCGACCGCACGCCCATCAAGCCCTGGATCTCCTGATAGCCCTTGCCCTCCAGTTTGTACCGAAACAGCTCGCGGCAGCGCTCGCCCATCGACTCCAGCGCCTTGGTCAGCCGCTCCATCATCTCTCGCCGCGCGAACGCTACCTCCGGGTCCGGGTTCGGATCCGCCAACGGCGCCTCGTCCACCTGCGCCTCCCGTCCCGCCTTTCGTCGCGCCGCCATTATCTTAAACCTCAGGATCTGGAACGACACCGGCGCCAGGTCTTCCTCCCGGTCCAGGTGCGAGTACTTCTCGTGCAGCACCATGAAGACCTCCTGCGCCAGGTCTTCCGCCACATCCCCCGATAATCGAGATGCCGCGTAGGCCACAATCCTTTCACGCAGCCGCGAAATTAATTTCGGTGACAGGCTACCCTTTCACTAATTTAATCTTGCCAAGCCGAAAGGCCCGGCCCCGCAACGGCATTTCCCCAATGGAGGATCACGAAATGCAACTGCACAAGCTCAGCGCCCTGCTTGGTATTACAGGGTACCTTACTTTGGCCGGCGCCGGCTCCGGGACCATCTCGACAGCCCCCGGCGCTTTGATCAGCGTAGATAAGGATGGCCGCCCCCGCGCCGCCTGCCCGCTCAGGCACACCGGCGTGAGGGCGGAGATCAGCGGGTTCCTGGCCCGCGTCACCGTCACGCAAGACTTCGAGAACACGTCGGCGGAGAAGATCGAAGCGGTCTACACCTTTCCCCTTCCCCACCAGGCCGCGGTCGATGACATGACCATGCTGGTGGGCAACCGCACCGTGCGCGGCAAGATCAAGCGGCGCGAGGAAGCCCGCGCCATCTACGAAGCGGCCCGCGCCGCCGGCCACGTCGCCAGCCTGCTCGACCAGGAGCGGCCTAACATCTTCACCCAGTCGGTCGCCAACATCATGCCGGGCGAGAAGGTCAAAATCACCATCAGCTACGTGGAGGTCCTCAAGTTCGAAGACGGCTCCTACGAGTTCTCCTTCCCCATGGTGGTCGGCCCGCGCTACATCCCCGGCCAGCCCACCGGCCGGCAAGGCAGCGGCTGGGCGCCGGACACCACCCGCGTCCCCGACGCCTCGCGCATTACGCCGCCGGTTACGCCCCAGGGCACGCGCGCCGGCCACGACATCTCGGTCGAGGTGGCGCTCGACGCCGGTGTGCCTGTGGACAGCCTGCAATCGAAGACGCACGAAGTCTTCGTCGAGCGCCCGGCGCTGAGCCGCGCCGTGGTGCGGCTGAAGGAGAAGGCCGTCATCCCGAATAAGGATTTCATCCTCCGCTACGACGTTGCCGGCCGCAAGATCGAAAGCGCGCTGCTCGCGCACCGCGGCCCCCGTGGGGGCTTCTTCACCCTCATCCTGCAACCGCCCGAGCGCGTCACCGCGGAAGACGTCACCCCGAAGGAACTGGTCTTCGTGCTGGATACCTCCGGCTCGATGAGCGGCTTCCCGATCGAGAAGGCCAAGGAGACAATGAAGCTGGCCCTCGACGGGCTCTACCCGCGCGACACCTTCAACCTTATTACCTTCGCCGGCGACACCCGCATCCTGTTCCCCGAGCCGGTCCCGGCCACGCCGGAGAACCTGCGCAAGGCGCAGGACTTCCTCGCCTCGCGCGCCGGCAGCGGCGGCACCGAGATGATGAAGGCCATCCGCGCCGCGCTGGACCCCTCCGACAAGGCCGACCACATCCGCATCGTCTGCTTCATGACCGACGGCTACGTCGGCAACGACATGGAAATCATCTCCGAGGTGCAGCGCCATCCCAACGCGCGCGTGTTCTCGTTCGGCATCGGCAGCTCGGTCAACCGTTTCCTGTTGAGCAAGATGGCCGAGTACGGGCGCGGCGAGGTCGAGTTCGTGGGGCTGAATGACGACGGCTCGGCGGCGGCCAGGCGCTTCCACGAGCGCGTCCGCAGCCCGCTGCTCACCGACATCTCGGTGGACTGGGCCGGGCTGCCGGTCACCGACGTCTATCCCCGGCGCATTCTCGACATGTTCAGCGCCAAGCCGGTGGTCCTCACCGGGCGCTACACCGGGCCGGCGCGCGGCGCCGCCCGCCTGCGCGGGAAAGCCGTCGGGCGCGACTTCGCCCGCGAGATCCGCGTCGACCTGCCGGCGGCCGAGCCGCGCCACGACGTGCTGGCCACCGTGTGGGCGCGCACACGCATCGACGACCTGATGGGCCAGGACTACGCCGGCCTCCAGCAGGGCCGCCCCCGCACCGACCTGCGCGAGGAGATCACCCAGCTTGGCCTCGACTACCGCCTGATGACCCAGTTCACCTCCTTCGTGGCCGTCGAGGAAATGATCGTCACCGACGGCGGCCAGCCCCGCCGCGTCGAGGTGCCGGTCGAGATGCCCGAGGGCGTCAGCTATGAAGGCGTCTTCGGCGAACGCCGGGAGATGGCGCAGGGAATGGCCTCAGTGATGACGTCTTTCAAGGCCCTGGCCCGCCCCGCGGCCATGCCCGCGGTCGAAAGGGATGCGACTGACCGCGCCGCCGGCCCATCCGAGCCGCCCTCGAAACTGCACCCGTCGCTCACCGTCGTGGTCGAGCGCCTCAAGAAGGGCCTGAAGATCGACGCCAGGTTCGTCAAGAACGGCAAGGCCGAGCTCCAGGTCTGGCTCACCGACACCTCACCGGCCACGATAAACCAGCTCAAAGCGCTCGGCTTCGAGATCGTCCTCGAGCCGAAAACAGCGAAGCTCGTGATCGGCCGCCTGCCCCTCGAAAAGCTCGCCGCGCTCGTGGAGCTGAAAGCGGTGCGCTACGTCGCGCCGGCCGAGAACTGACCCGAATTTCGGTGACAGGCTACGCTTTCACTTTTTTAATGTTGCGCGGGCCGAGATTAAATTGGTGAAAGCGTAGCCTGTCACCGAATTTGCCGCCGCTCGGCCGCCAGGCGCCCGCGGCGTCGTTCAGCGCCCAGGGGACCCTCAAGTTGGCCCGGATGCGCCACGCGCCCAAACCGCCAATTCGCTACAGTCTCCGCACCCGAATCCTGATCTCGGCCCTGCTGTGATCAACGACCACCACGAAGGGCGGCTCCAGATCAAGCGGATGTGCTGCAAATAGCGTTTTCGAGCCTTCTGAACCCCGTTGGAAAGTGTTGGAAGGCCCGAAAATAAAGGACTTCGGCAAAAACAATACCGTCCAGCTCTGTTTCAGCCTGGCTATTTGCAACACATCCCTATCCAGGCCGCCCGCCCGGCGATCTGTTCCCGCTACTCACTACGGAACAGGTTCAGGCGGCTATGCCCAAGCGATCGAAGATCGCAGCCATCGAGGTCGGGCGCGAGGCGGCCAAGATCATCATGCTGGCCGCGATCGCGCTGACGGTCGGGCGTGACGCCGGGCACTGGGCGGTCGCATTCGCGATTGCGTTCGGCGCATGGGACATCGCCTTCTATCTATTCCTGAAGCCGTTGTTGGCCTGGCCCGCTTCGCTTCTGACGTGGAATGTCCGTTCCTGATCCCGGCGCCTTGGGTAGGTCCTGTGGTGGCGCCGTGATCGTGCTCTCGTTCACGCTGGACTACCGGAACGTCATAACGGGCGGCATGCCGCACCCGCTCAACTGTTGGATCTTCGGGTGCGGCGAGGTGACCGGCGTTCTGAGTTACACCAGCGCGGCGCGAACCCGGCGGGCGCCTGGATAGGTGATCGCGGCACGCAGGACAGCGCCGTTTTCCGTTAGCTTGCGATCATCCCGCTTTCTGCTGGCCCACGCGGACTCGTGAATCAACGCAAAGCTCGTCCGTTTCACAGCAGCTTACTGACGCCCGGGGTGAAACACACCGGGTAGACGCCGTCCGGGCCGGGCCTGGTGGGCGGCTCCATGCCCGCCCTGACTTCTTCGGGCCTCGGCGCAAAGTAGAAGTCGGAGGTCGTCGCCTGTTCCCACGTGACCTCCTTGCCGCTATAGCACGCGATCTGGCCCATGATTCCGATCAACGTGCTCTGAGCCATGTAGTCGCCGCTGTTAAGCGGAGTGCCGCCGCGGATCGCCTTGAATAACTCGTCGTGCTCAATCTGGACCGGGTTCGTCTGCACGCCCGCATTCGCCTTCGGCCCCGAATACTGCCAAGGGTTCTCCCCTTCGATGCGACCCAGCATCGTGAAGCACCGGCCCTTGGTTCCGACCAGCATGCTCGAGGTCTGGTTGAAGCAATTCGGGATGGTGCGGCAGAACGCGTGCATCCGGATGCCGTTGGCGTACTCGTAGATCACCGCGTGGTGGTCGAACACGTTCCCGTAAATCTCCTCGTGGAGCGTCGAGCGACCGCCCATGCCCATGCACCTTACCGGCGGCTGGCCCTTCATCGCCCAGTTCGCGCGATCGAGATTATGGACCAGCGACTGCGGGATGTCATCGCCGGAGAGCCAGTGGAAGTGATACTGATTGCCGCCCTGGTGCTCGACCTCGCTCTGGCCCGGCTTGCGGGGACGGAGCACGTAGGGGGCGCGGAAGTACCTCTCCTCGATGGCGACGATGTCGCCGATCGCGCCGTCGTGCACCCGCTGGATAGCCTCCTGGTACATCGGCGTGTACCGGCTCTGAAGTCCCGAAAGCACCGACAGTTTCTTCTTCCGCGCCAGTTCGCAGGCGGCCTTCACCACCTTGATGCCGGCGGGATCGATGGCGTGGGGCTTTTCCACGAAGACATGTTTGCCCGCCTGGATGGCCGCCATCATGTGCATCGGGTGGAACTTCGCCGCGTTGGCGATGAGCACCACGTCCACGCTTTCGATCACCTTCTTGTAACCGTCGAAGCCGGCGAAGCAGTGGTCATCATCCACGGCGACCTGCTCCCGAAACTTCACCTTCAGCTCCGATCGCCTCTCCTGAATGCGGTCGAGCATCACGTCGGCCATGGCCACGAGCCGGGCCCCTTTGTCGGCCGTCAAGGCCTGCCCGCCGGCTCCCGTATTGCGCCCGCCGCAGCCGATCATGCCTATGCGGATGACGTCGCTCGCGGCGACATAGCCTGCGGCATTGGCTGCCAGCCCGGTGACTGCCGTAGCCGGGACGGCCACGGCCGAGGTCTTAAGGAAATCGCGCCGCGACGTTCCTCGCCCGCCCTCGGACTGATTTGCCTGGTCCATTTGTGTATCGGCCCTCCAGCCGGCTACCATTGTAATCCACAGCGGGGTGTCCGGCGTCAACTATTCTTCCCTATCCCGGCCCCAGTCGACTTTAGAATTCAAGACGCAGCCGCATGTCCATAAAGCGAGCCCCGGCCCTTGCCGCGCCGTACCTGCCCTGCTGGGAAGTAATCACTCCAGCTTGTGCCGGCACCGAGATGTTACTCGCGGGAGAGGTGAAGTTGGGATGGTTAAAGAGATTCGATATCGTCAGCATGTAGTCCAGATGCAGGCGCTCCGTAAGGGGAAAGCGCTTTGTGATACTGACATTGTGCGTGAGGAAGGCCGGCCCCTCCACTACGTTCACCCCGGAGTTGCCGAACCGGCCAGCGGGGGGCACGGCGAAGCACGAAGTATCGAACCACCTCTCGAGTTTGCGCTGACCCGGGGGAAGGTTGCCGTTGCATATACGGTCCGCACGGCCTCCAGATGTGTTGGTGTTCGATGGATCCCTGCCGGAGAAACTGGGCGAGAAGAACTGGCCGGTCTGGGCATGCGAGAGCCAGACGATCTTCCAGCCTCCAAGTACATGATTGACCCCGGGCGGCAAACTCGAAAGATACCGCTTGCCGCGGCCAAAGGGCAGGTCCCACAACGTGTTGATCACTCCCCGGTGCCTTGGGGTGACATCGTCTCGATTCCACAAGTTGGGATTGTAAGGATTCTCGAGGTTCAGGTAGTTGAACATAGTGTGTGCCCACGTCCAGAATGCATCGAAAGTCACCCATCCCGTCCTGCGTTTGGCCTCCAGGGTCAGTGAGTCGTAATTACTCTTGCCGTTGGTCTGGGCGAAGCTGGCGCCCACAAACTGTGGATACGGCCTCCGGCTGGCGGAGAACTGGATCAAGCTGGGCTGCGGCTTGTTAAGGGACAGGGTGTAGTTCATCCCGACGTTGCGGGAACCAACGTAGGACATGCGGACGCCGACGTCATGAAGCTGGCGCTCCACCGTGAGGTTGAACTGATGGATGTAGCCATTCTTTATGTCGCGGGGATATCCCCCGGCGCTTTGTGATGGAATCGTGGCTGTAGCGCCCGCTGTGGGAAAGGGATTCGGGAATCGGAATAGCGCCTGGCCGGTCTGGATGGCGTTGAAGTATGTCTCGCTGATCTGGAACGGTCCGCCTCCCTGGGCGTAAACATACGCGCCAAGGAACTCGTTGAAAATCCCATAGCCGCCCCGGACCACCGTTCTATCGGACAACCGGTAAGCGAACCCCAGACGCGGCGCGAAGTTCGTTTTCTCGGCTCGCGGCACTACTTCTCCTGTCACAACCTTGATCGTTGACGGGTACAGCGGCCTGACGCTCTTGAGAGCCGCTTCCGGCACGACGATGTTTCCCGTAGCCGCGTCCCAGTTGAATTGAAGACCGTCTTTATACGTCGTCGGGATAAAATAGTCCCAGCGCACCCCGTAGTCAAGGTTCAACCGCTTGCTGATCTTAAACGTATCCGTGATGAAAAACCCCAGTTCCTTCGAGCCCTGAACCCTGTCCAACAGCGGGTCCAGCCGCTCGCTGCTGTACGGCAGGCCCAAAAGGAAGTCGGCCCAGGCATTGCCGGACAACGAACCGTTGAAGCTGAACCGTCCAAACGTGCCCTCGGGAGCGAAACCGCCAAAATTCCTGTATGTCCTCACCTCGCCTCCCATCTTCAGCACGTGCCGGGGAGACGACCCAGTCAATGCGTCGGCGAACGTGAAGCTTCTGACGTCCGACCGGCCTCCGTGTGGAACGGCGATTCGGCCAAAACCGGTGACCTCCATGATCGGGCTCCCTCCGCCCTTTCCGGCGAGGGCTTCCAGGTTGGCAGTGAGGCCGGTCAGCCCGAGTTCGCGCACCAGGTCCACTCCCTTTGGCGGCCGGTAGTCTGCGATTGGGATGCTGACGTCGCGCCCGTCCCGGTTTCCTCCGAAGGTGAACGTGTTCACCAGGCTCGGCGAGAAAACGTGCGTGTCAACGAACGCCCAGGAGAAGCTCTGGCGTTGGCTGGCGGCTGGGAGCCTGGGGTAAGCGCCATCTCCCGGTGTAACGTAGCGCGGCCAGTAAGCCGCCACCCTGCCGTACAGGGAATTATTCATCGAGAGATTATGATCTACACGAATCACCGGGTTCTCAGTTCGGAACTGGTCGGACGGATAAGGGTGAACCCACTCAAAGTTGTTCACCAGCGAGTCAGGCCCGCCCCTGTTCGGGATAGGCACGAACTTCTCTTGCACTTTCAAGGACAGGGAGCTCAGAAGGCTGGTGGGAATGACATTGCCGGGAAAGGGTTGGCCAGTGAGCGGGTTCTTGACGGCCACCGGCGTGGAGAGCTTGAGGAGTTGTGAAAAATCTCCCTTTTGCATCATCTCCGTCGGCATGGTGCGGCTGAAAAACGTTTTGCCGGGGACCCGCTCCGCGTACAATACCGCGTAGAAGAACGTCTTGTCCTTGAACACGGGGCCCGAGACGCTCGCAATGAATTGATGGTACTTGTCGACTGGCTTACTTTTCGCGAAGTATTCCCGCGCATTCAACGCTGAGTTCAGTTGATAATACGAGAGCTCTCCGTGGTAACGATTCGCTCCCCGCTTGGTTACGGTGTCGAAAAAGCCGACGCGGCTGAATTCCGCGCTATTGTTAACCGTTATAAGCCTCACTTCTTCCTGGGCCTCCATGATGATGGTCTGGCTGTTCACCGCCTCCTCTTTTATGCCGTCCATGCCCATGTGACGCTGGGCTGATAGCTGCCCGGCGAACGTCATGTTTGTGCTGACATACGGCATGATGGCCAGAACGGGGCCAGTCCCGCTGTAGCGGTTCCCGGGAACTGGGATGTCTTTGTAGCGCTCTCCAGTGACCTCGGCGGAAATCTTCCCCTGCTCCGTCTCGATGGCGGCGGCTCTCCCACTCACGGTGAGCTGGCTTTCGACCGCGCCAACCTGTAGCTGGATATCGACCCGCCGGATCTGGTTGCTCGCTAAGGGTATGTCTTCCACCACGAAGCTCTGGAAGCCCCCGAACTTCGCTGTTACTTTGTAAACACCCTGCTTGAGCCCGGGCATCTCATAGTTGCCCTGGCTGTCTGAACTGACAACTCTTGCCTTGATGTTCGTCGCAACTTCCTCGGCGCTAACTTCCACTCCGGGCACGACCGATCCGGACGGATCGGTCACGGTTCCGCGAAGCGTGGACAGCATTTGCTGCCCCGCCAAGGACACGCAAAATACCGTGATAGTGAAGATCAGACGCCAGAAGGCTACAGCGCTCGGCGTCTTAGTCGCTAAATGCATGGTGTGCTCCTTTGTTGTCGGTGGCGGTGAAGAAGAGGTCTATTCTGGCCGCGGTCTGGCCTCTTTTCACTCTTGAGCCTTTCCCTCTTGGGAGGAGGGTTTGTTCAGAACGGCCCGCAGCGGTCACGGGCGCGCCGACAGGCGCGGGGGATTGGGCCCTTGACGGCGAGGACCCTTCTGTAATGATCGGCTCAGACGGAAAAGCGTGGTTTGGGCTGGACTGCCAAAATAAACCGCTCGCCCGCCGGCGACTCATTTGTCTCGTGTCTGATGGAAGACACGCCATCGGCATTTGCCTTGACCATATTATAGGGGAGTTGGTCGGCGGCTGCAATCCTCCCCATCGCAGTATGAGCGACAGAACCGCTTTGCGGCAAGCGACAGGTGTGACCACCCCTACTGCCCCGCACCCCGACGCGTGACCACCCGCTCCGCCGTCAGGCCGCTGATGACGTCGCGGGCCCGGATGCGCCAGGCGCCCGCGGCGTCGTTCAGCGCCCAGGGAACGCGAAAGCCGGCGCGGCCCCTCTGGATCGTCACGTTGGCCGAGTAGTGCCGCGCCAGGCGGCCCGCCGGGTCGAACACCTCCACCCGCGCCACCGAGCGGTCCACCGGCTGGCCGTTCTCGTCGGTGAGCCACAGCCCCAGTGACGCGTCCATCTCCAGCCGCTCGATGCGCGTGCGGCGCGCCACCAGCAGCACCGGGCGCTCCGGGCCCGCCTCCATCCGCGCCGCGGCCGGACCGCCGCGCAGCAGGTCGTAAGCGACGCCCTCCATCTTCGGCGTCGCAACCTCGACCTTCGACTTCGGGAGCAATCCCACTAGCCGCGCCTGGCCGAAGTCGCGCACAGTGGTCAGGAACTCGCCCTCCACTTCCACTGCCCGCTTCACGCCAACGTCGCCCGGCCCGCGGCGAATCAGTCCCTTGCGCCCCCCGCTCCACAGCGGCGTCTTGCGCCACCGGCAGCGCTCGTCCATGCGGCCCGCTTCGTCGTCGGCGTAGACCAGGCCGCCGCGTTCCATGAAGCGCTCAATCGCGCGCGCCTCCTTGTCGGAGATGGCGATCGAATACGGCAGGATCAACACGCGGTGCTTCGCCAGCGCGCCGTCCTCGATCTGCGGGCTGGGCAGGAAGCGGAACTGCACGCCCTGCCGTTCCAGTTCCTTCACCCAGGCGTCGCGCCGCGCCATCAGCTCGGCGAAGTTCTTCGACGTGCGCTGCGCGTAACCCATCCCGTCGGTGATCCTGCCGTCGGTGATCCAGGCGCCGCGGATGCTGGCCATCGAGAAATGGATAGCCACGCCGTCCTCGCGCACCTGCGAGTTCATGAACACCCGCCCCATGCCGGATTGGATGCGGCCGAACGCCTCGGCCAGCGCCTTGCCCTGCTCGCTCAGCGCCAGGTCGGGGTTCAGCAGCGTGTAGTGCCAGAAGATCGAGGCCCCGCTGTGCCCGTAGAAGAGCCGCTGCCACTGCTGGTATTGCGCCTCGGCGCCCGTCAGCCCGTAGCCGGTGAAGCCGGTGATCGGCAGGCCGGGCCGGAACAGGTGGTGCATGGCGTCCTGATTGCCGCCCGAGTACGGTTGCAAATAGTCGATCTCCTGGTCGATGGCGTACCAGTTGGCGCCGTTGTGCGGCGTGGGGATCTGCGTGCCGGAGATCGAGGCGCGCCCGCCGGGATCGACGGCATGCACCAGCTTGCGCGCCAGCCGGAAGGCCTGGACGAACTCTTCCTCCATGTACGCCCGGTGGTCGGCCCACGGCGCGAAGTTGCCGTGCTTTTGCGCCTCTTCGGTGGTCATCGGCACGACCGAGTTCCAGTCGCGGAAGCTGGTCCCCCAGGCGGCGTTCAGCGCTTCCAGGCTGCCGTGCTCGCGGCTCAGCCAGGCGCGGAAGCCCGCCATCGCCGGTCCCGACCAGTCCACGTCGAAGGCGTCGGCGTAACAGGTGAGCGAGGATTCATCGGCGAGGTACACGGCCATCGGCTTCAGCGCCGCCAGCGGGCGGTAGCTCTTCTCAAGCTGCGCCCACAGCCCTTTCTCGAACTCCGGCGTCTGGAGCGTGATGTCGCGGGTGAGGTACTTCTTGTCGCGCGTCTCGGCGTAGCCCGCCTTGCGCTTCAAGTAGGCGTCGCGCCGGTACCAGTAAATGCCGAAGCCGGGCAGGTGCGCGCTGACCATCAGCTTGAAGTTGCGCTCGGGGCGGGCCAAGGCGGTGACGCCGATGCGCCGGAACTGCTCATCGAGGGCTGCGATCCACGGCTGGTAGCCGCCCGGGCCGGCCCACGGCAGCAGCACCTCGTAGTCGGTCCACTCGCGCGAGGAGGCGGCGAAACGCACCGGACGCTGCTCGACGGCCGTCCCGACCGTGGCGCGCACAAAGCCGGAATGGGTCAGCGGGCGACCCGCGCGCAGCCGGACCTGGTTCTCTCCGCTGCTCCTGGCAATCACCCGGTCCAAGCCGTCAACCAGTTCGACGCGCGCCGGCCGCGCCGACCGCCACTGAACATGCACAACGTCTCCCTCCGCGATCACACTCGGCGTGGCCTCCAGATCCTCGATCTTGTCCGGCTGCGCCACGTCGATCGCCGAGATCCGCCAGTCCGAGGCGGCCTGCTGCTCGAGGAAATAGCGACCGGGTGGCAGCCTGGTGAACGCCGGCGGCGCTCCGGCGCCCGATTGCCTCAGCTCACCATCGAGTCCCTTCAGCCGCCAGGCCACACCGGCCGCGTTTAAGTCAGGCGGCGACGCCGGCTCGCGCCCGGCCGCATAGATCAGCGCCCGGCACAGCAGCGCGTAGAAATACTCCCAGTAAAGATCGGCGAACTGGCCGCGCGCTGTCATCGGCGCCCGCCAGCTCAAGCCATCGTTGCGGTAGCCGAAGGCGATCACGCGGCCCTTGCCGTGCGGACGCACCGCCAGGACCGGATGCCCGGACTCGGTCTGGATCGGCACCGTAGCATCCGGCGTCGGCCGGTAGACGTAATTCTCGATGTGCTCGAAGGGAAAGCTCTCAACCGGGATCGCCCGCGTGATGTAGTGATCGGCGGTGCGGCGCCAGGGTGATTTCTCGGCCCTCCCCGGCTCCACCGGAGCCGAGGCGTTCGCCGGCAGGGGGACCGCCGCGACCGGCGCCAGCGGCGCCAGCTCGCCGCCAAACGGCCGGATCAGCACCAGCCCGGCGCCTTCGTACACCCGCCGCAACAACCCCCGGCGGGTTCCCGGCGACAGCCGTTCCCAACCGTGGTTGAGCGGCAGAAGGATCGCGTCGAACTTCTTGTCGCCGGTCAGCTCGGCTTCCAGGTACGAATAGACGAGCCGCAGGTCGCCCTGTTCGGCCCGGGCGCCGTAGTCGGAGCCGAAGGCCATCGTCCACTTGTTGACGTCCCAGGCAGGATCGATGCTGACGGTGGTGAGCTCGAGCGAGAGCCGCTGGGCCAGCTCGATGAGCGTCCGGCCCTCGTGCACGCTCGGGACAGCCAGCAGCCGGATCGGCCCGCCCGCCAGCGGACGCGCCCACTTCACGTGCGGCGTTTCAATCTCCAGCGTGTAGGGCGCCTCGAACCGCGCCCCGCTCCCGCGCCGCGCACCCATGCCTACGTCCTGGGCGCTCAGTACCAGCGCCGCGAGTGCAACAACACCGCAAAGCCGTAACACCACGTCCCACCTCCCACTACCCACAACCTGCTTCTCCCCCGCCTATTGTAATCTGGGGGTTTGACCAGCCGCGAAAAAGTGCTCGCCGCGTTCGCGCATCGCCAACCCGATGCCGTGCCCATCGACTTCGGCGGCACGGCGGTGACCGGCATCCACGTCACCTGCGTGGCCGCCCTGCGCGATTACTACGGCCTGGAGAAGCGCCCGGTGATGATCCACGAGCCCTACCAGATGCTGGGCTGGATCGACGAGGACCTCAAGCTTGCCCTGGGCATCGACGTCCAAGGCGTCTTCCCCTACGGCACGCTGTTTGGCTTCACCAACGAGAACTGGAAACCCTGGCGCTACGACGGGCTGGAGGTGCTGGTCCCCGGCAACTTCAACACCACAGTCGATGAAAACGGCGACCTGCTGATTTACCCCGAGGGCGACACTTCTGTTCCTCCCAGCGGCCGCATGCCCAAGGGCGGCTACTTCTTCGACACCATCGTCCGCCAGCAGCCGATCGACGAGGAGCGCCTCGACCCGGAGGACAACCTGGAGGAGTTCACCCCGGTCTCGGACGCTTACCTGGCGCACCTGGCAGCGGCCGCCCGTAGCGGGCGCGCGACCGGCCGCGCGGTGATCGCTAACTTTCCCGGCACCGCTTTCGGCGACATCGCGCTGGTGCCGGCCCCGTTCCTCAAGCGCCCGCGCGGCATCCGCGACGTCGCCGAGTGGTACGTCTCCACGCGCTCCCGCCGCGACTACATCCATAAGGTGTTCGCCAGGCAGGCCGAGATCGCCGTCGCCAACCTGGAACGCATCCACGCGGCGGTGGGCGGCAACGTCGATGTCGTCTTCGTCTGCGGCACCGACTTCGGCACCCAGACCTCCGCCTTCTGCTCGGTCGATACGCTGCGGGAGTTGTACCTGCCTTACTACAAGCAGGTCAACGACTGGATCCACCGCCACACGCCCTGGAAGACGTTCAAGCATTCCTGCGGCTCCGTCGAGCGGTTCCTCAACGCCTTCATCGAGGCGGGCTTCGACGCCATCAACCCGGTCCAGTGTTCGGCCGCGTACATGGCCCCGGAGCACCTGAAGCAGGCGTACGGCGACCGGCTGGTGTTCTGGGGCGGCGGCGTGGACACGCAGAAGACGCTGCCCTTCGGCACGCCGGCCCAGGTGCGCGAGGAGGTCCTGCGGCGCTGCCATGTGTTCGCCCCCGGCGGCGGCTTCGTCTTCGACGCGATCCACAACGTCCAGGCCCGCACGCCGGTGGAGAACATCGTGGCCATGATCGACGCGGTGCGCGAGTTCGGAGGGCGCCATGTCTGAAGTCATCCAACAACTCCTCGCCGCCGGCCCGGTGGTGACCGACGGCGCCTGGGGCACCCAATTGCAGCTTCGCGGCCTGGCGCCGGGCGTGTGCCCGGACGCCTGGAACCTGGCGCTCCCCGACCGCGTCGAGCAGGTCGCCCGCGCCTACGTCGAGGCCGGCAGCCAGGTGATCCTGACCAACACCTTCCGCGCCAACCGGATCACGCTGGCCGGCCACGGCCTGGCCGATCAGGCGGCGGCAATCAACCGCGCCGGCGTGGAGATCTCGCGCCGGGCGACGGCCGGCAGGGCGCGCGTGTTCGCCTCCATCGGCCCCAGTGGCAAGATCCTCGTGCTGGGCGAAACTTCCGAGGAGGAGCTGGCCGAGGCTTACTCGGAACAGGCCCAGGCGCTCGCCGAAGCCGGCGCCGACGCCCTCCTCCTCGAAACCATGTCCGACCTGGCCGAGGCCCGGCTCGCCTTGGCCGCCGCCCGCCGGACCGGCCTGCCGGTGGTCGCCTCCATGGTGTTTGACTCCGGCCGGAACAAGGACCGCACCATGATGGGCGTCACCCCCGAGCAGGCCGCCGCCGAGCTGAGCGCCGCCGGAGCGGACGTGATCGGGGCCAACTGCGGCAGCGGCGTCGCCGGCTACGTCGATATCTGCCGCCGCCTGCGCGCGGCCACGGACCGGCCCGTCTGGATCAAGGCCAACGCCGGCTTGCCCGAGCTCGTCGATGGCGCCACCGTCTACCGCATGACCCCCGAGGAGTTCGCCGCCTACGTGCCCGCGTTACTGGAAGCCGGCGCCGCTTTCATCGGCGGTTGCTGCGGCACCGGGCCGGACTTCATCCGGGCGCTCGCGCGGAAAATCTCAGCCGCCCGGTCGTAAATGGCCCCACCAACTCCGCCGCGCGGTGATATACTACTCGCACCCGCCGTTGCGCAGCGGACCCCGCACCGCTCTGTAGTCCGGCGGCCACAGAGCCATGGAGCGTGTGTCTTTCGATGAGGCTTATGTCCGGCGGTTGACGGACTGCGACCCTGAGGTGGTACGGCATTTCACCGCGTACTTCGGGGAGTTGATCCTGATCACCGTCCGCGCACGCACCAGCTCGCGCGAATTCATCTCGGATATCCGCCAGGAAACCTTCCTCCGGGTCTTCATGACGCTGCGTTCCCGCGGAGGGCTCCACAAGCCGGAATCGCTGGGCGCATTTGTGTATGCGATCTTGACGAAGGTGCTGGCCGAGTTTCGGCGCCGGGAAGTCCACGATCCCCCAGCCCGAGAGGCGTTCCAGGTGACCGATGACGGGGCGGACCCGTTGGCCGAGCTGGTCAACCGGGATCGCAAGCGTCTGGTGGAAAGCGTCTTGGCGGAACTGTCGAACACTGACCGCAGGATTCTTCGGATGGTATACCTGGAGGACGGGGCTCAGTCGCAGGTCTGCCAGAGGCTCGGGGTCACTCCGGAGTACTTCCGTGTAATGCTGCAACGGGCCAGGGACCGGTTCCGCAAGTGTTATCTCGAACACAACAGGCTTGGACCTATAAGTTCCGGGGATTCTATCAAATAGCCAGGCCAATGATATGGAAGTGGGATCGATTGTCACTAATGAGCAGACAGGATGGATCATCAGGAAGCGGTTAGAACAGAGGCGGTCGAGAGGTTCCTGCTGGGCCAACTGACCTCCCCCGAGCGGGAGCAGTTCGAACAGCACTTCTTCGAGTGCTCGGAGTGCGCTGAAGAGGTCAGAACCGGCGCCATCTTTATCGCCAACGCCCGGGTGTTGTTCCGGGAAAAGGCGCGGCGGCCGGCGCCTGGGGGGCTGGCCGCCGCCGTCTCACGATTCCAGCACGCAAGGCCACTGGTTGCCTTCGCGGTTGCTGCCGCACTCCTGCTTGTGGCCCTCAATGGCTGGCTGCTGTTGCGGACTATCCCTAAGTTAAAGCGGGAGATGGCCACCATTGCTTCCCCCCAGGCGTATCCGGCTTTTTTCTTGCGCCCGGTGGCTCGCGGCGCCGACCAGGAACTCGAAGTCGCGAAACAAACCCAATTCGTCGGCCTCTGGCTGGACATTCCGCCAGAACAGGCCTTTGCCAGTTACTCCTGCGAGTTGGCCAGTGAGCCCGGAGGAACCAGCCTGCGGATCCAGTCACCTGCGCCGGCCCGGCCAGGGTCTCCGCTGCACGTGCTGGTGCCGCGATCCAGCTTGGAGCCTGGACGCTACGTGCTGATCCTTCGCGGCCTCGACGGGGCCCCACCCGGCATCGAGCTCAACCGGTTCCACTTCTCCATCCGGCTCAAGTGAGGAAACACGTATCATGCCCCGGTTCATCTACCACGCATACGCAACCGCCCTTGGAGGCCGGATCCGCCGGCCCCTCGTCCATCACATCGACGCTCAAGCGGCCTGTGTGCTCCCCTCCACAGGGGGGCGGGTCGCGGCGCGCGCCCCGGCCTACAGCTTGACCGATCCCGCATCCGGTGAGTTCATCCTCTCGTTCGACTCAGCGGAGACCAGCATCGAAGGCGGGCAGACCAGGCCCGGCCTCCACGCCACCACGCTGACCTGTACAGTGAAGAACATCAATATTGCCAATGTATTACGGGCAGCCGAAGTGGTCTCGCGGCTCCAGCTTACCTACAACACCGCCAACCACTCGTTCACGATCGACACCTCCGGAAGCCGGTTCGGCAACCTGACGATCGGCGGCCAGGTCTTCGACGTCACCGTGGATCACGCCCTGGGAATGGAAGCGGCGGACTACCACGCCTTCCGCCAGGCGCACCCGGAGTACCCGGAAACCCGCGGCGCCATCCGGCACTCGCTGGGCCGGCATCCAGCCCTGGTGTTTGAGCCCTTCGACAACGGCTACCTCCACCGGCCCAACTTCGGCCGCGTCTACTTTTGCGAATGGTCGGCCGCGCCGTACGCGCAAATGCTGACCATGCTCAGGCTCCGGCTGGGCAGCCCACAGGAAGGAGACCTCGAAATCGGAGTGTGCGGGGGCAATGGCCAAGATTATCCATGAGGAGCCGCATAGGCCCGGTCGTCCTTGCAATCTCGATCCTGTTCCCGGGTTGCGGCAGGCCGAAGCCGGCCTCCGTTGATGCGCGCTTCCGGGAAGCGAGCCTTCAACTCAGGCTCGGAAACCTGGAGCAAGCCTTCGCTCTCGCCGACCGGGAATACCGGCGGTGGCAGGCCGTCCCTGATACCATCCCCCACTGGCAATTCCGCAACCTGAAGGCAGAAATTCTGATGGCCCAGGGGAGGACGAAGGAAGCCCTCACCCTTGTCGAAACAAGCCCGCCACCGGGTGCGGCGTTCAGGGAGCAGGCGGCCCGCCGCCTCATGAATCTCGGCCGCGCCAGGTACCTGCTAGCCGCGTACCCCGAGTCCGAGCGGCTGTTGAACGAGGCCTTTCAAGTAGCCTCAGAAGGCGGGCCCGCCGGGCTGCTGGCCGAGATCGAGCTGCGGCGAGGTTCCACGCTGGCGCGGCTGCGCCGGTTCGCCCCGGCTGATCGGAGCTACCGCAACGCGCTGGAGATGGCAACCCGGCAGGACGACCTCTATCTCCAGGCCGCCGCACTGGGAAACCTGGGCTTCCTCCGCCTGAACGCCGCCCGCTACGACGAGGCGCTTCCCTTCTTCGAGCAGGCGCTGCCGCTCTCCGAGAAGACCGGGGCTCGGAAGTTCGTCGCCACCACGCTGGGCAACCTCGGCCGCTGCTACCATGGGCTGGGCGATTTCGACCAAGCCATCGCGCTTCTATCCAAGGCCGCCTCCCTGGCCGGCCAGGTGGGCGACTTGCACGGCCGCCAGGTCTGGTTGGGAGACCTCGGCGAGGTCTACCATCAGCGGTCGGAATTCCCGGCCGCGGTCTCCCATTACAGGCTGGCGCTGGAGGTCTCTCGCCGGCTGGACATACATTACTCCACCTTGCAGTGGTTGAACAGCCTGACTCTGACACTGATCCGTTCCGGGGATCTGGCCGCCGCGGAGAAGTACAACCAGGAAGCGCTCGCGCTCAGCCCGCGGGTGCCGATGCGCGAGGAACGCCTGCGGGCGCGGCTCGGTTCGGCGCTGATCCTGGCGGGCAACAAACAACCCGCGGCCGCCGAGAAAACCTACCGGGAGGTGATCGCCAGCGCTTCCCCGTTCGATGAATACGAGCCGCTTTGGGAGGCGCAGGGCGGGCTGGGCGCCCTGCTGGCCGAGAACGGAAGGTGGGCGGAGGCGGACCAGGAGTTCCGCCGCGCGCTCGCGACGATCGAGGAAACTCGCAGCCGGCTGGCTCGCGACGAGTGGAAGCTCAGTTTCCACTCCAGCTCGATGCGCTTCTACCACGATTACGTGGACTTCCTGATGAGCCGAGGCCGGAGGGAGCAGGCCCTGGAAGTCGCTGAATCGTGCCGGGCCCGGGTGCTGGCCCAGAAGCTCGGCCTCGCCCGGATCCGCTCCCCGCTGGCCACGGCGGCCGCGTTCCGCCGCTCGGCCCGTGACCTTCGGGCTGTTCTGATGTCTTTCTGGCTGGCGCCGCGCCGCTCGTTTCTGTGGGTCGTCCGGCCGGAGGGGGTGGAATCGTTTGTGCTGCCGCCAGCGGCCGAAGTCGATTCGCTGGTCCAGGCCTATAAGGACGCGATCCACGGGTTGCGCGACCCGCTGGAGACCCGCTATGAGCCGCCCCGCCGGCTCTACGCGACACTGATCGGGCCGTTCGCCAAGACGATCCCCCACGGCGCACGGATCGTCGTCGTTACCGACGGCCCGTTGCACGAGGTGAACCTCGAAAGCCTCGTCACCGATGGCGAGCCGCCCCGCTACTGGATTGAAGACGTGTGCCTGGCGATGGCGCCTTCGCTGGCTCTCTTGTCGGCCCTCCCCGCCGCCGGCCGGCCGGGGTCCGACTCGCTCCTGCTTATAGGGAATCCGGCGCCTCCCTCCGACGAGTTCCCACCGTTGCCGGATGTCGAGAGGGAGATAGGGGGCGTCCGGTGCGCGTTCCGCGGCGCCAACAACGCGGTGTTCATCGGCGCAGCAGCTCATCCAGGAGTCTACCGGGAAGCGGGTCCGGGCCGATTCTCGGTCATCCACTTCGCCGCACACGCTACCGCCAGCCGGGAGAGCCCGCTGGATTCCGCCGTGATCCTCTCTCCCCGCGGGAACGTTTACAAGCTGTATGCCCGGGACGTGGTCGGCCTGCCTCTGAAGGCCCGGCTGGTGACCATCTCCGCCTGCCGGGGCGCCGGCGCACGCTTTTACTCCGGCGAGGGGCTGGTGGGGTTCGCCTGGGCCTTCCTCCAGGCCGGTGCTGGCAGCGTGATCGCGGGCCTCTGGGACGTCAACGACAAATCGACGGCCACCCTAATGGAGCGCCTCTACGCGACCATGGGGCCCTCTCAAGGACCCGCTGGAGCTCTACGCGCCGCCAAACTGGCTCTCATCCAGGCTGGCGGCGCCTGGCGGAAACCCTACTATTGGGCGCCCTTTCAACTCTATACCCGCTCCCAGCCTTTCTGACCCCGCCCGAAGCCGCCGCACCCGCTCCCAGCCTTTCTGCCCCCGCCCGAAGCCGCCGCCAGGGTGCGAAAAAAGGCGTAAGCGCATTTCTTCGCTTGCTTCAATTTTTCGCGTGTTGCATGATACGTTTTAGCGCTCAAAATCACTATTATCTCTAATCTCCTCTGCGTGCCAAGTTGCGGCCCGCCAGGTCGTCCTCTTGCGGGGGAGGACGTTTGGCGCGAAGAAGCCGGGTTCGGTCCACTCCTGGCTGCCGCAGCTTGGCCATTTTGTTGCTACCAGCCGTCGGCGTAGGCACGATCACTTTCACGGCTTCCTTCCAACGGTCCAGCTCAGCCGGCGAGAGCGGATGCCGGAGTTGGCCCGCTGCCTCCAGTTCGCGATGCCGCGCGCGCGCGGCATCGGAGGGCGTTACCGCTCTCACGCGCAGATCGTAGCCAAGGTGGTAAACGACGTAGGCCGTGCCCGGTGGCTGAGGGTCTGCGGCCTCCGTAACCATCACCGCGATCTCCCCCGCCGTGATCTGCACCTCAACGGCCCGGTTGAACTCCTCAAGCTGGCTGAGGCAGGTCCTGGGAAAGAACACCACGGCTCTCTCGGTTCCCGGCCCGAAGCCTTCCAGTTGACGGCTATCTCCCGGCGGCTGGCGCGATGCGCCCCCGACGCGGCGGGGATCCAGAACGACCAGCGTCGCTTGCCGGTAGCCGTTGTTTACGCCGGCCAGCATAATCTCCTGCTCCCCGTTCCCGTCCAGGTCGGCCGCATCCAGATCGAGCAGATGTCCGGAATGCCAGTACTCGCCCAGCACCCGCCCGTGGCCGTCCAGCACCGCCACCTGGTTGGGATAATGCACGGAATGATTGCTGGTTACCACTACCCTGGGGTCGGTCCCGCCCCTGGCGGGCAGGAAGTGGGCGTTGTTGACGAAGTAGGCCGGAGTGAACTCCTGCTGGCGATCCCGCACCTTCCGGCCCGGGATGAACTTCCACTTCAGAGCACCCCGGTCCCCGAAGCAGTACAACACTTGCCCGATGCGAGTCTCACTTGCTGTCGCGTAACGAAAGAGGAATTCCAGCCGGCCATCGCTGTCCACGTCCTCAAACCGGATCGCTGGGTGCTGACCGAAATCGGCGGGCACTATCGGTGCTTCCGGAAACTCATGGGAAAACAGGCGGTGGTCGTGGCGGTCCAGAACCACTAGCTCCCTGCCATCCACCCGGTATCGCGCCGGCGGCTCGTTTCTGCGCACCAGCAGCACGGTGGCCCCCAGCGCCAGCGCGCCCACCAGCACGCCACCCGCGACGAACCACTTCCCCACGCCGACGCGGCCGAGGTTCGCAGGTGACTGCCGCTGCTTCCAGGAGTCGAGTTCGTGGGCCCAGGCCCTCACCCGCCCCTTTCTGCCCGGCATCCGGTGAACCGGCAGGCCGAACTTCTTCTCGTACTCCTGGGCGGATCTCGCCCTCACGCCGAGGTAGGCGCCGATCTCATCCCATCCTTGCAGTTCTCGCGGCTCTTCGGGCATATTGCGCATCCCTGCGCATTTCATCGCTTGCGCGGTCAAAGAAACGAAATCACAATCATACCTCGCCGATCTCCTCTGCGTACCAAGTTGCGGCCCGCCATGGCGGCCTCTTGCGGGGGAGGGCGTTCAGCGCGAAAAAGCCGGGTTCGGTCCACTCCTGGCTGCCGCAACTTGGCTTTTTGGTAGATGGCGGGCAAAAAAGGAGGCATGACCATGAAAGTCGTTGCTTTTCGTCTTTTGCTGCTCCTGACCCTGTGCTGTTCCGGAGCGCTCGGTCAGGGTTTCACCCCGACCGGATCCATGAATCTCGCCCGGACGGAGCACCGAGCCGTCCTGCTACCGAGTGGATTAGTTCTGGTCACAGGAGGTGGGACTCCTGGTGGGTACACGAACACTGCGGAACTCTACGATCCCAAGACAGGAACGTGGCGATACACAAAGTCCGCAATGAATGTTGCGCGGGCGCACCATTCGGCCACTCTACTCGCTGACGGCAGAGTCCTCGTTGCGGGTGGTGGCAACTCCTCCGGCTCTCTCACGAGTTGCGAGATCTTCGACCCGGCATCTGAGAGTTTCGTGTTCACCGGCTCTCTCTCGATGGCCCGCCAAGGCCACCAGGCCGCAGCTCTCACGGACGGCAGAGTTATGGCCATCGCCGGGGGCTCCAGCGCGGCGCCTTGTTGCGCCGTGGCCAGCGCCGAAGTCTACAACCCGAGCACCGGGACTTGGGCCTGGACCGCGCCCGTTCCCACTTTCGGCCCGGGCACCATCTCACCTGGATACACCAACCATGCGGTCACGCTGCTGCCGGACGGCAAAGTGTTCATGACGGGCGGGTACGATGGGTACACGCTTGCCGTGTCCTCGGCGGTCCTGCGTTATGACCCTGCCGCGAACACTTGGCAGGTCCTCAGTCCAATGAACAGCCCTCGAAATCAGCACACGGCAACAACGCTGCTGGATGGCAAGGTTCTGATTGTGGCCGGCAGGCTCCCGTCGTCCTTGGCGTCCTTCACCTCAACGGAGATCTACGATCCGGCCGCCCTGCCCAACGGCATCAGTACGCCGGGCGCTCCACTGGCAGGCGTCGGCCGCGCCAATCACGCAGCCACCCTGTTGGGGGACGGCAGAGTCCTGGTAACAGGCGGAGCAGAATACGTAGGGTCCGGCTGCTGCTACATCGGAAACTCGAGCGCCCAGCTCTTTGCCCCAGCGGCCGGGACCTGGACGGAAGTAGGCCCTATGACGAGCGCCAGGGCCTTTCATACGGCTACGCGCCTGCCTTCTGGGGCGGTGCTGATCGCCGGAGGGTTTTCCCAGGACCTTGGCTGGGGGAATACTACCGTTCTGAGCAGCGCTGAGCTTTGGGGCGCATCCATTACGGTAGCGATCGACATCAAGCCCGGCAGCTACCCCAACACCATCAACCTGGGCTCGGGCGGTACCGTGCCCGTCGCCATTTTCAGCACGGCCAGCTTCGACGCGAGAACGGTGGATCCGTTGAGCGTCACATTGGCCAGCGCCCCAGTCAGACTCAAAGGCAATGGCACGCCCATGAGTTCCGCTGAAGATGTCAACGGAGACGGGAACCTGGACCTGGTGGTGCACGTGACCACCCAAGCCCTGCAACTCTCGGAGACCGACACGGAAGCCATACTTACAGGCCACACGTTCGACGGCAAGACGATCCAAGGCAGGGACACCATCAGGGTGTTGCCTTGAGGTTGTAGTGCCGTAAACTGGGAGCGTGCTGGTACTCCTGGCCGCTTGCTGCGCGCTGGCGGCGGCGCCTGGACGGCGGCTGATCGAGTACGCGGACCTTCCCACGCCGCTCCAGGAGCACTTGCGCCAGCAGGGTGTCGCCGCCGAGGGATTGCCGGCGCTTGTCCGCGCCATCGAAGACAGCACCTCGCGGCGGCTGCGCGAGGGCGAGCACGACCATCTCATCTACTACCTCCTCCAGTCCACCCGCTTCACGCGCCGGCCCAGGATCGAGCCGGCTCTCAGCGCCCGCGAGTTCGTCGAAGGCGTTGGCGAGGTCCCGGCGGCCGTGCGGCTCAGGGTGCAGGACTTCCTGCGGGCGCTGAAGCGGCCCGGCGCTGACGAGCGCCTCGACTGGTTCTGGAAGCTGCTGCCGCCAACCGAACGCACACCCGAGCGCCTCGGCGCGGAGTACGCCCGCGCCATGCGGTCCCTCTACCGGAAGGAGTTCGCAGGCGAGCAGCGCGGCTGGTACCGGGAGCGCGGCCATTCCAGCGACACCCAGCCCGAATCGAGCTGCGCCGTCCGGATGGCGCTCGAAGTGGTGAAGGTGCTGGAGCCGGACGCGCGGCTGGAGCGCGCGCTGGTGGTCGGGCCGGGCCTCGACTTCGCGCCGCGGACCGCGCTCGACGATTCGCACCCGCCACGGAGCTATCAGCCTCTCGCGCTGGCCAGGCGCGCGCGGCTCCGGGTCCACTCGGTAGATATCAACGATCGGGTCATCGACTACTTCGCTCGCCTCCGCGGACAGCCGGCGCTCACCGCCGGCAAGCTGAACATCATCACCGAGCGGTACGAGCCCTCGCCGGCCTACGACCTCGTCGTCGTCACCAACGTGCTGGTCTACTTCAGCGACACGGAGCTGCTGCTGGCCCTGGCCAACATCGCCGCCATGCTGCGCGAGGGCGGCTACCTGGTTCACAACGAGCTGCGGCTGGAACTGGAGGCGTTCGCCGGGGCGCTCGACCTCGCGCCGGTGCAGGCGCGCACGCTGCGGCTGGCGGAGGGCGCGAAACGCCCGCTGTTCGACAGCTTTGTGATTCACCGGAAGGAATT
This sequence comes from Acidobacteriota bacterium, assembly GCA_038060875.1. Lineage (GTDB taxonomy): Bacteria > Acidobacteriota > Terriglobia > Bryobacterales > Bryobacteraceae > JBBTDS01. The sequence continues at coordinate 36,560 of JBBTDS010000230.1, forward strand.
TCGGTGACAGGCCACCAGCTACCACAGCAGCTTCACCGCAAGTTGGATGTAGCGCGGCCAGTTGGCGCTGCCGAAGCCGACCGTGCCCGGTGTCAGGCTGCCGAAGTTGGCCGACTCGGGGTCGTTGTTGAAGCCCGCCTTGTAATACATGTAAGTGTTGGTCACGTTGAAGGCCTCGGCGCGGAACTGGAGCTTCAGCTTCTCGGTGATCTGCGTCATCTTGTTCAGCGAGACGTCGGCCTGCGGGACGGTGTGCAGGCGCAGCCGGCCGTCGCGATTGGGCGTGAGCCGCGGCTGCCAGCGGGGCAGAACGAGCCAGTTCCAGTCGGTGCAGCCGGCGGCCACGCTGAACGGCAGCGAGGTGATGGTGTTGTTGTCGTTCCAGCGCATCACGCACGGCTCGACGCCGTAGACGCGGGGCGCCGCCCAGTCGATGTTCTTCTTCCCCGCCTCCTTGCGGTAGAGGACGTTGCCGGGCAGGCCCCAGGGCGTGCCGGATTGCCAGTAGAAGATCACCGTGTTCTCCCAGCCGCTCAGCAGGCGGCTCCAGACCGGGTGCGTGCTCTTCAGAAAGCGCCGTTCCCTGCCGATGGGTAACTGGTACACGCTGCCGACGGTGAAGCGGTGCGGACGGTCGTTCTCGTAGAGGCCCTGCTGCATGATGCCGCGCTGCAAGTCGTTCCAGCCGGTGCGCTCCAAGTGCTTGGCCAGCGTGTAATTGGTGATGAGGTTGAGCCCGCCGCGCCGGCGGATCTCGAAGGTGACCTGCATGGAGTTGTACCACATGGCCCCATCGTTGCGGGTCAGCTCGGTGAGGCCGCCGAAATGCGGCCGGGGCCGCCACAGCGACGTGCGCCCGACGGTGGTGGCGTCGTAGGTGCTCAAGCCCTCCCACGGCGCGAGGCCGCGGAACGGGTTCGGCACGCGCTCGTCGCAGTAGTAGGGATTGCCGCCCTCCATCAGGTTACACTTCTGCCGCCCCGCCAGGTCGATCTCGTTGATGCTCTTGCTGGACTGCATGCCCTTGGTGCGGCTGCCGACGTAGGAAACCTCCAGGCGCGAGGACCAGGGCAGCTCGTACTGGAAGCCGAACGAGAACTGGTTGACGTGGGGGACGCGGAACTTCGGATCGACGTAGCTGAAGCCGCGCCCGATATAGGACAGCGCGCCGAGCGAACTGCCCGGCGGTATCAGCACGCCGTTCGGAAACGGGTTGTCGATCACGTTCTTCAGAATGGTCCGGCTGCCGTCGTAAGAGGCGATGTAGGAGGTGGACTGGCTGAAGCCGCTGGTCTGGAGGTAATCGTTGCTGGGGTTCAGGTAATAGCGTCCCCATCCTCCGCGCCAGACCATCCGGCGCGAGAGCTGGTAAGCGCCGCCGAAGCGCGGCTGGATGGCCCATCGGTACACATCGGCGGCGCGGCGGGGCACGCCATCCACACCGGAGAACAGCATCCGTCCGGTGAGCACCGGCAGTTCCGGGAACGTCTTGTGGTCCACCATCTTGTCCACCGGGTTGACGGCGACGGGGTCGAAGGAGCGGTTCAAGCGGTTGAAGCGCTCGTTGGCGGCCACGTTGAAATCCCAGCGCAAGCCCAGGTTCAGCGTGAGCTTCGGCGTCACTTTCCAGTCGTGCTGCACCCACGGCGCGAAGTACTTGTAGAGGAAGATCGGGAACACGTTATAGGCCACGCTGCCGCCGGAGGGCGTTCCCAGCAGCCAGGTGGCCAGCGCGTTGCCGCTCAGCGCGTCGCCGCGGTTGTAATCCTTCTGGGTGTAGCTGCGGCTGGCGGTGAGGCTGAGCACGTCACCCGAGCTGTTGGTCGCGTACTGGACCCAGCGCATGTCCACGCCGCCCTTGGTGGTGTGGGCACCGTGGATCTTGGTGGCCGTAGGATGCAGGGCGAAGGTGTTGGTGTAGTTGAAGCCGAAGTAGCGCCCGAGGCTGAGGTAGCCGCTGATCTCGTAGCGGCCGAACCAGTCCTGGATCGGAAGCTGCTGCACCAGCGACCGCGGGAAGCCCAGGCTGGTGAGGTCGAAGCCCTTGTTGCCGTCGCCGCGCGAGCCCTCGATGTAGCGGGCGACCGAGGCGCGGACGTTGACGATGAGCGTCGGCCGCACCGTGCCCACCCAGTCGAACACGTAGGCGTCGTTGACCCGCTTCAGCGGCATCGGGCCGTCCTCGGCGGGACCGATCACGCCGTTGGTGTTCCGCATCTCGGTGCGGTCGTTGGAGGCATGGCGGAAGAACATGCGGTGGCGGTCGCCGATGTTCTGGTCGAACTTGAAGACGATGTTGTAGAAGTCGTCGCTGGCGACGTTCTTACCGCCGGGGACGAAGAAGTTGTTGGACGAGTAACCGACGCCCGGGGTGAAGGTGTTGGGCTTCGGGAAATAGCCTGTGATCTTACGCGCGGTCGGATTGATGCGGCCGCGCGGGATGGCGTTCCCCGGGAACGGATCGCGCACCCAGAGGCCGGCGGCGTCGCGGCCGGTATCGGGATCGTAGATAGTGATCTTGCGCCCCTGCGCGTCCACGAGCTTGCTGAAGTCGCCGTCGAGCATCTCCAGTTCGGGCACCGACAGATTCAACGGGTTGGGCTGGCCCTCGCGGTAGCCCTCGTAGTTGAACATGAAAAACGTCCGGTTGTGCCCGTCGTAGATGCGCGGGATGTATAGGGGACCGGAGAGCTGCACGCCGTACTGATCGAGGAAGTGGCCCTCGCGCGGGGCGCCGCGCGAGTTGTTCTGGAAGGAGTTGGCGTCCCAGGCGTTGCGCCTGGCGAACTCGTAGGCGGTGCCGTGGACAGCGTTGGCGCCGCTCTTGAGCGAGACGTTCACCACCCCGCCGCCGGTCTTGCCGTACTGCGCGTCATAGGAGTTGGTGTGGATCTTGAACTCCTGCACCGAGTCCACCGGCGGCACGTAGGCGATGTTGTTGCCGCCGGCCTGGGCGTTGTTGGGCGCGCCGTCCAGCAGGAACTCGTTCTGGCGGTTGCGTCCGCCGTTGATGGCCCAGTCGGCGATGGCGCCGTTGTCGAACGGCCGCTGGTAGATGATGTTGCCGTTGTAGTTCACCCCGGCGATCAGCATCGAGAGCATAAACGGGTTGCGCGCGTTGAGCGGGAATTCGTGGACGCGCTGCTCGTCGATGACGCCGCCGCGGTCGGCGGTGGCTGACTCCAGCATCGGCGCTTCAGCCGTCACCGTCACCTGCTCGGTCAGCGCGCCGACTTCAAGGGCGACATGCACGGTGGCGGTCTGGCCGACGTTGAGCACCAGCCCGTCGCGGGTGAACTTCTTGAAGCCGGACGCCTCCACCGACAGGCTGTAACTGCCGGGGCGCAGCAGGGGCACGGTGTAGTTGCCCTGCTGATCGGTGGTCGCAGTGGCGACCTCGTTGGTGCCGACGTTTTTCACCTGCACGGCGACGCTCGGGACGGCGGCGCCCGAGGGATCGATGACGCGCCCGGTCAGCGTGGCGCGAAATTCCTGGGCCGCAAGCAGCGCGCAGCCCAGCACGAGACAGAGGAGGAACCGGCACCCTTTCATAGCGCCTGCCATTGTAACAAGGAGGTGTAGGGTCGGCGGTGGGGCGCGGGGGCGGCGGCGTGGCCGACGTTTGACAACGCGGGTCCGCGGCTATACAGTGGCGTCATGCGAAGAGTGTTTTGGCTCGCATCCCTCGCCGCCGCGCTGGCGAGCGCGCAGGAGTACCGGGCCACGCTGGTGGGCGTGGTCACCGACCAGACCGGGGCGGCAGTGCCGAATGCCGCCCTCACGGCCACCAACGTCGCGACCGGGGTGGCCACCGCGTCGCGCACCAACACCGACGGCAGCTTTGTCATCCCCTTCCTGCTGCCCGGCGCCTACCGGCTCCAGGTGGAGCAGCCCGGGTTCAAGACCTTCGAGCGCAGCCCGATCGAGCTGCGCGTCAACGACCGCACGCGGGTGGACGTGACGCTCGAGATCGGCCAGATCGCCGACCGCGTCACCGTGACCGCCGAGGCCGAGCTGCTCGAAGTCTCCACCAGCAACCGCGGCCAGGTCATCGAGAACCGCAAGATCACCGACCTGCCGCTCAACAGCAAGAACCCGTTCACGCTGATGAACCTGGCCGCCGGCGTCCAGTACATGGGCAGCCTGCTCTACTTCCGCCCGTTCGACAACGGGGCGATCTCGGACTTCTCGATCAACGGCGGGCGTCCGCGCATGAACGAGTACCAGATCGACGGCGTCTCGGACAACATGCGCAGCGGCCTGGCCTACGTGCCGCCGGTCGAGGCCACCCAGGAATTCAAGATCCAGACCAACACCTACGACGCGCAGTACGGGCGCACCGGCGGCGGAGTGGTGAGCGTGTCCATCAAGCCCGGCACCAACCTCTTCCACGGCGCGGCCTACGAGTACATGCGGCGCACCTTCCTGGAGGCGAACATGTACGCCAACAACGCCGTCGGTGAGCCGCGGGCCAGGCGGGTCATCGACCAGTATGGCTTTCAGGTGGACGGCCCGGTGCTGATCCCCAAGCTCTACCGCGGCAAGGAGCGGACCTTCTTCATGTTCGCGCTGGAGAAGTACCGCGAATCCACCCCGCAGCCGGCGCAGGGCAGCGTGCCCACGCCGGAGCAGCGCAAAGGCGACTTTGCGCAGACGCTCACATCGGCGGGCCGGCTGTACACGATTTACGACCCGCTGACGGTCCGGCCCAACCCGGCCTTCGATCCGTCGCGTTCGCTCAGCCTGAGCAACCTGCAAAACATCCGCTCGCCCTTCGCCGGCAACCAGGCGCCGCAGCCGCGGATGGAGCCGATCGCGCTGCGCGTGTTGCAGGACATCCCGCTGCCCAACCAGCCCGGCGACCCGGTCACCCGCGTCAACAACTGGTTCGGCGCCAAGGTGACCGAGGACACCGACTTCAAGAACCTGATCGGGCGCATCGACCACAACATATCGAGCGCCTGGAAAGTGTACGGGCGCTGGAATCACAACTACCGCGACGGCGGGCGCATCAACTACTGGGGCTGGGAGACGGCGGCGCGCCGCCAGATCCACGCCGGACGCCGCAATGACGGCGCGGTGTTCGACGTGGTCGGCACGCTCGACCCGCGCAACATCTTCAGCGTGCGCCTGGGTTACAACCGCTTCAAGTCGCTCAGTAAGTTCACCCCGCAGGACATCTCGGCGCTCGGGCTGCCCAAGAGCTTCGTCGGCCAGTTGCAGATGCCGGACAAGTACCCGCAGTTCACCTTCGACGGCTACTTGCAGACCAGCCTCAACGAGTGGGACATCGAGCCGGTGGAAACTTACACCGGGCAGGCGTCGCTGCTCAAGATGGCCGGGCCGCACTCGATGAAGTTCGGCTTCGAATACCGCCTGATTCACTTCGCCAGCTTCGCCCGGAGCAACGCCAGCGGGACCTTCTCCTTCAGCCGGAGCTGGACCAGCTCCAACCCGCAGGTGACCGACCCGAACGCCGGCAACTCCATCGCGTCCTTCCTCCTCGGCTACATGTCCGGCGCCAGCGCCACCATCAATGCCACTCCTTACATGAGCTGGCGCTACCCGGTTTTGTTCTTCCAGGACGAATGGCAGGTGACGCGCCGGCTGAACCTGAGCCTGGGGGTGCGGTGGGATTACGAATCGCCGCCGGTGGAGCGGTACGACCGCCAGGTCCGCGGCTTCGACTTCAAGGTCAAGGGCCCCTACGAAGTGCCGGGCTTCGATCTGAAGGGCGGGCTGCTCTACGCCCGCGTCGATGGCCGGCCGCGCGGCGCCTTCAATCCCGATTGGGACAACTGGCAGCCGCGCTTCGGCCTGGCCTACAAGATGCTGAGGACGAAGCCGCTGGTCTTTCGCGCCGGGTTCGGCCGGTATTATATGCCCACCACCGAGTACGGCGGGATGACCGGCTTCTCGCAGACCACCAGCGCTCAGACGAGCACCCCGGACTTCAAGCCCTTCCGCGTGCTGGCCGATCCGTTCCCCGACGGGCTGATCCAGCCGCCGGGCGCCAGCCTGGGGCTGAAAACGCAGGTCGGCGACAGCGTCAGCTTCAACGACCTCGGGCGCCGTATCCCGCATATCTGGCTGTTCTCGGCGGGCTTTCAGTACGAGCTGGTGTCCGGCCTGCTGGTGGAGGCCACTTACTCCGGCAGCCGCACCGGCGAGCTTCAGGTCGGTAAGTCGCTGAGTTACCTCACTAAGGAGCAGCTTGCGCTCGGCACGCCGTACCTGTCCACGACCGTGCCCAATCCGTTCTACGGCATTCTGCCGCGGACGACCTCGCGCGGCGCCCAAGCCACCATCCAGCGGCGCAACCTCCTGACGCAGTACCCGCAGTACACCGGCGTCACGATGAACAACCAGAGCCTGGGCGGGAGCTGGTATAACTCGTTCCAGTTCAAGCTGGAGCGGCGCTTCAGGCACGGCTTCTCGGCGCTGGTGTCTTACACGGTCTCGAAGACCATGGAGGCCACTTCTTACTTGAACTCGCACGACACCGCGCTCGCCCGAGAGCTCGTTAGCTTCGACGTGCCGCAGCGGCTGGTGCTGAGCGGCATCTACGAGTTCCCGGTCGGCCCCAAGCGGCGCTGGCTGAGCGGCGGCCTGCTTTCCCACCTGATCGGCGGCTGGCAGTTGGGCTGGAGCGGGGTGCTCCAGAAGGGCCCGCCGATGAGCTACCCCGACTACTACATCCACGGCAACCCGAAGCTGACCAGCGGGCAGACGCTGGACCGGTGGTTCGACACCTCGCCCTCGATCTGGGTGCAGCGCCCGCCGGAAACCTGGCGGGTGACGCCGCTGCGCAGCCCGAACATCCGTCGCCACTCGGCGCCGCAGTTCGACGCCTCTCTCATCCGCGAGTTCCTGGTCCGCGAGGGCCACAAGTTCCAGGTGAAGGTGTCGTCGTTCAACGTCACCAACACGCCGGTGTTCGGCTTCCCGACCACCAGCCCGACCTCGCAGTTGTTCGGGGTGGTGTCGATCCGCCAGATCAACCTGCCGCGCAGCGTCGAGCTGGGCTTCCGGTACGTGTTCTGAGGCGTGGGCGGCGCTTGAAATTGGCTTTGGTTCGTAATTTTTTGTGTTCCGGTGCTGCAAGGCTCCGGGCTTTCGCGGGCGGGACGCCATACAGCCCAGGATAGCGGACGGTAGCGGCGAGGCGTGCTGATGGTAGCCGTATCCTGTTGAAGATCCAGGGGAATTGGTTAGGGCCATGAGGTGAACGCCCGCGGAAGGGCGCAAGCACCTGGCACGTCGCCCTCGCGTGATAGACTGGTCCTGGACAGACCGCCATGGCCAGTTAGGCAGGTCAAGTTGAACAAGAACCAGGCGCTTAGCAGATGAGGTGTCGTGAGCGGTTTCTTGACGCCTTGATTGATGGTTGCCTGGGCCACGGCGCCCCGGCATCCCGATGGATATCAGGTGAGGCTTGATGAATGCAATTGGGGGTACCGGGACGGTGGAGGGCTGAACGTGTCAATCAGACTTCCATTCGGTGGACCAGACGCCAAGTTCGACGTGGACAGACTTGTCGAGCACCTGAAGGATTCTGGGCGTGAATTCATCATACAGGGACAGGCCCACCGTGCCTTGTCAGTCCATCCGAAGCCCCGGTCTCTCGATGTGTGGCTACGTCGCAACTTTGCGAGCAATCCCGATATAAAGCAGGCCGTGAATGAGGTCATCGATCAACTGGTTTCAACAGCGCTTTTCGAAAAAGGCCAGTTTGTCTGTCCAGACAGTGGGCGCCTGTGCAAAGGAATCAAGTTGGTCAAAGGGATCACCGGCTCCGTTATACGCGGCGTCATAAGTCCTTGCGCATCACGCAGACCGCTTGCGAACGCGCGCGGCTCGGCAACGTTACTGAGCCGCGACCGTCAGGGAGCGGTTGCGCAATCAATTCGTGCGCCACGTATAGCTGAGCCCAGCGGGCCCGCCGTTGAGACGACGATGACTCAAGCTGACAGAGACCGTCGCGCCTACGCGCTTGCGAAGGAGTATATCCTCGGACTTCCTGGTGTGACGGCCGAGCTGCTTGCCCATTACCAAACGCCGCCCCCTCGACCAATGGATCTCGCTCAGATCTACCGCCGTCTCCTTGATTCTGCGCAGAATCGAGGCATGGCCTCAAACGTAATCGGGCGGTCAATCGGGGGCCTCCAGAATCTTTCCGGAGTGACCTTTGGATTCAATCCGCTTGAAGTGTCGCAGTGCTATCAAGGAGGCGACGAGCTACTCTCCGAAATCATCGCTACTGTGCGACCGCGCGGGAAGGTGCGGCGCACATCGAGGGGCCTGTGGCCGCGGTTCTGCGATTCTGCGCTCTCAGGGGCCGGGTTCCTCGCGGGTTTCGGGTCAGCCCAGGAGTTCTATGCCTGGGTCGATGCTTTCCACGATGACGATAGAAAGGTCCCGGCCTTACCTCTCATCTTGAGCAAGGAAATCACCGGCTTCGGGTTCGCCTTAGCATGTGATTTCCTTATGGAACTCGGGTACTTCAAACTGACGAAACCGGATGTGCATGTTCGGGCCATCGTCCGGGGTGTCCGGCTGAGCGAGCCGAAGGCCGACGACTATGCCATCTTCAAGGCTGTACTGCGAATCGCCCGCAACCAAGGAACGACGGCCTACGACGTTGACAAAACGTTTTGGCTCGTCGGCAGCGGGTTCTTCTATGACCATCCGGAACTCGGAAGAAAGGGGCGGATTCGGACGGATCGCGACGGCTTTATCCAGTGGGCTCGTGGTCAATTGGACCACGACGCGGGCAGCGACCCAGCGGCGGTTGATCCAAGTTCGTCAGGCGCCGGGACAAAGCACACCAGCCGGCGGCCGAAGTGTGCGCGGGACACACAGATGACGCACGCTGAACAAATCTTCAGAGCCGCTGCGGCTCTCACCGGGGAGAGCCACACTGGCACGTTCACGAGAAAACAGGTCAGGGAGTGGCTTGGTCTCAAGCCGGGAGTCTGGTCGTCGGGCTACGCAGCCGTCTTCCAAGGCATGAGGGAGGACCATCCCGGTGGGGCCCCGCCCGTCGGAACGAAACACACGGACGTGTTTCACCGTGTGGCGCATGGCACTTTCCGGTTGAGCGCACGTGGCCGTCAGCTTGCGGAGTAGCCGAGCGCGGTATCTACGAGTTCCCGGTCGGCCCCAAGCGGCGCTGGCTGAGCGGCGGCCTGCTTTCCCACCTGATCGGCGGCTGGCAGTTGGGCTGGAGCGGGGTGCTCCAGAAGGGCCCGCCGATGAGCTACCCCGACTACTACATCCACGGCAACCCGAAGCTGACCAGCGGGCAGACGCTGGACCGGTGGTTCGACACCTCGCCCTCGATCTGGGTGCAGCGCCCGCCGGAAACCTGGCGGGTGACGCCGCTGCGCAGCCCGAACATCCGTCGCCACTCGGCGCCGCAGTTCGACGCCTCTCTCATCCGCGAGTTCCTGGTCCGCGAGGGCCACAAGTTCCAGGTGAAGGTGTCGTCGTTCAACGTCACCAACACGCCGGTGTTCGGCTTCCCGACCACCAGCCCGACCTCGCAGTTGTTCGGGGTGGTGTCAATCCGCCAGATCAACCTGCCGCGCAGCGTCGAGCTGGGGTTCCGGTACGTGTTCTGACTTGCAATAGGAACCCATATTAGAAGAGAAGCTTCAAGCCGAGCTGAACCCGCCGCGGGAATCCGCGCTGGGTGGTCACCATGCCGAAAGCCGTGCTGGTCGGGCTCGTGTTCGGAGCGCTGAAATTGACGTGATTGAAGGCGTTGAGGAACTCGCCGCGAAATTGCACCGTTACACGCTCCCGGATCCGGCCGCCCTTGATGACGGAAAGCTCCCACTGGTTGGTGCCGTCGGCGCGAACATCGCTGAGCGCCGAAGGGAAGGTGCGGAAGTTCGAGCCGAGCTGGTTTTGGGAATTGCGGTCGAAGCCGGCGCCGGTGTTGAACCACCGCTCGGGCGTCCGCTGGCCGGCCGGCAGGGTGATGCTGTGGATGTCACCCAGGAACAAGACGTTGCCCCACGAGGCCGGCGGCCCGCCCTGCCCCGTGTAGATTCCCTGGATCTGCCAGCCGCCGAGCAGCTTGTCAACAGCCACGGGCCAGGAGGCCAGGAATCTCTTGCCTTTGCCGAACGGGAGTTCCCAAATCGCACTGACAACGATCCGATGCGGCCGATCCTGGTCGGAAATGACCTTTTCCAGCGCCGAGTACTCTCCGTTCAGGCGGCTGATTGCCTGGAGGTTCTTGGACCACTGGTAGGCCGTGTTCACGGTCCATCCCTGCGCAAACCGGCGCTCCATCTTCACCTGGAGCGAATGGAACGAGGAATAACCGTCGTAGCTGCTGCCGGTCATGCCGGTGAAGTGCGGGTATTTGCCGGACGAGAGCAGGTAGGACCGGGACACGGTCGTGCCGGCAAGGCCGGTTCCGGGCAAAAGGGGATAGAAGGGGTTAGGCACCTGCTCACTCAGGTAGTTAATGGCCGGCTGATCGCGGAACGGCGAGCGGCTCAAATACTGCAACGGCAGCGCCCGATACTCCTTCCCAAGCTGTAGACTGGATCCGCGATTGCCCACGTAAGACGCCTCCAGCAGCACGCGCAACGGCAACTCGCGCTGCACCCCTAATTGCCAGCGCTGCTGGCGAGTGGCCTGGGGGTTCTCCTCGTAAAACGAGATGCCGCGGCCGGCGAAGGTCGAGACGCCGTCGGCAGCCCCGCGCGGCTCCAGTATCCCGCTGGGAAAAGGATTCTTCAGTGTAGCGACGAACGTGATCCCGTTGTCCAGCGACGGGACCAGGTTCGTCGTCTGACTGAACCCGGACTGGATCACATCGCTCAACAGGATTCCGAACGATCCGAAGTAAACGCCGTAGCCGCCACGCAGCACGGTCTTTGACCCGAGCGACCAGGCCAAACCGAGGCGCGGCATGAGGTTGTTCCAGTCGCGAGAGAACAAGGTGCGGGGCTGGCCGTTCACACCGCCGAACGTGAGCCCGCCGATGAGCTGGAATTGGTCCAGCGGCACCTCTTGCATGGGTTTCTGGGCGTAGTTCGCTCGCACCTGGGCATTGAGCGGGTGGGGCGACTGAAAGTCGTAGCCGCGCACGCTGCGGTTGAACCGCTCGGTCGTGGGTCCTTCCAGCTCCCAGCGCAGGCCCAGGTTCAAGGTCAGTTTTGACGTGATCCTCCAGTCGTCCTGTAAGTAGAGCGACCAGACGGTGGATTGCTCGGCGAAGGTCGCCCTGCGATCCACACCCCCGCCGCTGGGCAGCCCGAATAGTAAGGCCGCCAGGCCCTGCCCGATCGGCGACGACGGGGAATTGTTGTAAGGACCGCGCGTGTAAGTTGTGTCAAAGCTGAAGGCGCCGGTCGAAGCGTTGGTCGGCTGGAACTGGTAATTACGGAACCGCCGGCCGTCCCCGCCAAACCTGAGCACGTGATCGCCGCGGATGGCCGTCAGGTTGACTTCCGTACTGTCGCTCTGGTGCGTCCAGCGCCTCCACGTGTTCAGGGTTCCGGCGTAGCCGCTGATGCTGATCACCGGAAAACACCAGACCGCCGGGTCAATCGCATCGGTATAGGACTTCGGGAAACCCAACGTGGCGGGGTTGAATCCGGCGCTCGACGGATACGTGTGCCAGACCAGCCGGTAGAAGGCGTAGCGGGCGTTCAGAATCGTCCGCGGGCCGAGCTCATAGACGTCGTCGATGGCCGCGCCGTGCGCTCGCCAATGCGAATTGTACCCGGTCGGGACGCTGCGGAACCAGTTTTGGGTGTCGGGAGTGAAACGGTTGAACATGTTGTAGCGCCCGAACAGGCGGTGCCGCGAGCTGAAGTTATGGTCCAGCCGGACCACGTTCGTGTAATAACCCGTGATTTCCAGGTCGTTCACCCGGATGAGGTTGTTGATCCCGTCCGCCGTGCCGGCCACATTGGGGTCGGACCAGTAGCCGAGGATGTTCTTCGCTATCGGATCGATGCGGCTGGGCGGGATGATGTTGCCGGGCAAAGGCTGCACCATGGTGCGGCCGCCGGAGGCCGCCTCGCGCGTGGCCGGATCGTAGATCTGGTACTGCGGCCCGAGCTTCAGCAACGCCGAGAAATCGCCTTGCTTTTGGGCGACGGTGGGCGTCGTCAGGGTGCCGGCGCCGTAGCCTGCGCCCTGGGCGAGCTGCTCGTTGGCGTGCTCGTAGGCGTAAGTGAAGAACGTACGGTCCGTGCCCTTGTACACCTTGGGAATGTAGACGGGCCCGGTGAGGCTGGCGCCCCAGAATCGGTAGACGAAGTCACCTCTGGGTTGGCCGGCCCTGTTGGCGAAGAAAAGGTTGGCGTCCAGCACCTTCTCCATATCGGAAAAGTAGGCGCTGCCGTGGGGCTGATTGCCGCCCGATTTCAGCGTGATCGCGGTCACCCCTCCCTGGGTGTGGCCGACGCTGGCGTCAAAGGCGGTCGTCACGACCTTCAATTCCCGGACGACGTCGGCCGGCGGCGTCCAACCCGCCATCAGATTCGCATTCCCGCTCACCGACACGTTGGTGGCGCCGTCCAGCGTGATTTCGCTGCGGTTGGCGCGGACCCCGTCCATCGAGTAACCGACGATGTGCGTCGGTGCGAACGGTTCGTCGAGCCCGGGATTCTGCGTGTAGACCAGGCCCGGGCTGAGCGTCAACAGCAGGTAAGGATTGCCGTGCGCGATGGGCAGGTTGGCGATCCGCTCCTGATCGATTACCTGGCCCATGGAAGCGGTGGCCGTCTCCAGCAGCGGGGTCTCCGTGGTCACGGTCACCTGGTCCACGACATCGCCCACCTGCATCGGAATCTCGATCGAGACCCGGTCCCCGATGCGCAGCTCTACCCCGTCGCGCCGGTAGGTCTTGAAGCCCGCCAGCGTGGCCGAAAGCCGGTAGGTCCCCGGCAGCAAATAAGGAATCTCGTAGTTCCCCTCGGCGTTGGACTGGGTTGACACGGTCACGTTGGTCGAGACGTTGGTGGCGCCGATCGAGACGTTGGGGACGACCGCGCCGCTGGAATCCACCACCCGGCCGCGGATGGCGCCGCGGGTTTCCTGCCCGACCAGCGTAACCGCGAAAGTTAGAACGGCGACACAAACAACTCCTGCCTTGACTGAAACGAGCATATTCTACTCCTTGGGCTTCATTGACAACTTAGGATCTGGCCTGGCCGGCGTCAGGTATCGCTGGCCGTCCAGCCAGTGGTTTCTCATGATGTCCGCTTTCTTCCGGAGCGCGCCGGGGACGTCCGGGCCGAGCTGGAACACGTCCTCTTCCCGGACATTGCGGGCTCGCCCGACGAGGTCCAGGCCGCCGCTTTCCAGCATCGCGAGGAGCTCACTTGCGTTGTCCAGCTCGTCTCGCTGGATCTCGTTCCACAGAAGCAGGTCCGGGTCGTCTCTCCGCACAAGCGCGATCCGGGGAGGCTTGGCAAGGTCCTCCGCGTGCCGGTCTCGAATCGCCTGGGCGAAATAGAAGTTGTCATGGCTGCGGACCGTGCTGGCCCACATGCGCAGCGATAGCGCCAGTTGGTGGAGCCAGGAGCGGTCCGGTGCATCCGTTGTTACCTGTTCGAGGATGGCGGCCGCCGCTAACGCCGAATCATGCGTGTCCTTGAAAGACTGGGAGCGATACTCGTTCAGGCCGGTCCGCCTGTAACCGTGCGCCGTGTTGTAATCGAGACGGGCATCCTGCTCATCGGTGGTAAAGATGTAAGGAAGAAAATAAGCTTCTTCCTCCCGGCTGAGCAACTCCGGCTTAACGAGTAAAGGTCTGGTGATGAGCCGGTTAGTAACGGTGTAGGCGTGTCCCGGCGAGAGGATAACATCACGAGGCGGAAAGAACGGCCTCTCCGCGAAGATGCTAAAGGACTGCCGTACCAGATTGAACGCTTCCAGCACACGATCGGCGTTCTTTTCCCCGCCCCAACGGACGGCCAGCCTGCGGGCTTGTTCGGTCCGGTCAGCTTCGGAACGCGCCGGTGATTTGAGCGAGTCTTCCACGATATCCACCAGCCGCCGAACGGTCGATATCGGTTCGTTGGCCCTGTAGTACCAGGGTTGGCAGGTGTCGATGTCGATGGTCTGGACTTCCGGATCGGACAACTTCTCCAGGGTCTTCAGCAATGGCAGCAGGTCAATAAGGCCCAGTATGGGATAGGCCTCCGCCACCCTCGTCTTCGCCATTATGATCGAGTTGTCTCCAGCGCGAAACCTGGCGCGGGAGGGCAGGAGCGGCTCGATTCGCTTGCGGTCCTCGACGGGGAAGTTGCCGGCCAACCGGATTTGAACCGCCCCGCCGCCTTTTCCGGCTCCGCGGTCCATCGCCTCGATGAGCCCTTGAACGCGGGCTCCGGGGTCGCGACCTCGGCAACCGGCGGGACCGTTTGGCCCGGGATACAGCGCCGTCAACCAACACAGGCCGGAACCGGAGTCGTTGTTCCAGGAGTGCATGGCCCGGATCTCTGGAGCCTGCCGTTTCAGCTCCGCCATCATCCACTCGATCATCTCGAGGGTCTGTGGCGAGTCCACGCACCAGGCGAACTCGTCCTTGGCGCTGCGCATCGGGTGGTCCACACGGGGACCTCGCAAGTGAGGGTACTGCCGGAAGAAGGATTCCGGCAAGAACTGCGTCTCGTTGCCCGAGAAGACCGCCTCCAGCCGCAATTCTCTCAGGACAGCCACCTTTGCCAGCAGCAGTTCGCGGTTCTTGGCCACCCACTCAGCCGGCAGATGGGGAGCAAGCTTGGGGTGAGGAAAAAAAGCCCACATCGTGGCCATGTAGGACCCGTAGTCATGCCAGGGACTCCGGATCCCGGCTAGGTGGACAGGGCTTCTCTCCGCCAGAACGCCGATATCCACCTGAACGGCGCCGTAGGGCTTCAGACGCGCCGCGATTCCGGCATACGCTCGGAAGTCGTCCAGGTTGCGTATCGCGTTGTGGAATAGGAAGGTCCTGCTCGCCGCCGGCAGTTCAGGCGCCACGGCGGCCAGCAGGCAAGTAATGAGGGCAATAACACGTTTCCGCATCTGGACTCCCGGACAGATCGAATGTACACCTCCCCCCCTCCGGTGTCAACTCCAGAGGGCAGCTTGTCTTATGTCAACGAGCACCGCGTCGTCGTTGTGGCTGGACTCCCAGTGCACCACTACAGTACGCGCTCTGGGTGGCGTCCTGGTCGTCCGCGCGTGCCGACCAAACGGCTGCGCATGATCATGAGCCTGGGCGAGACCTGGTGCAACTCTTGCCAGTTCAAGCTGAAGCGGCGCTGGCTGAGCGGCGGCCTGCTTTCCCACCTGATCGGCGGGCGGCCGCCGCGCGGCGGCCAGGCCGCGCCCGACGCGCACCGACGCCGCGGGGGCCTTTTGACTGGTGCAGGGTGTATACTGGCTGGAACCTGGAAGCCAAAATGGCAATCCTGGTCTTCGGCCGTACGGTTCGGCGCTTGCAAACCGGCGCTGAAGGGGAGAGAGTATGTCGCAACACGCCGGTATGCGCCTGGGACCCTGCGAGATCATCTCGCTCATCGGCGCCGGCGGCATGGGCAAGGT
>JBBTDS010000231.1:0-2433 GCA_038060875.1 Acidobacteriota bacterium
ATCGCCGCTTTGCTCTTCTTCCGCCAGGGGACGGCCCATCGCACGATGGCGGGAACCGTGACCGAGCCCTTCGACGTGGGGGTCACCTACGAGCGAACGCTCCACGTGAGCCCGAGCGGAAGCCCTTCGGGCGACGGCTCGCTGGACGCGCCTTTCGATTCGATTCGCACGGCGACGCGGCGCGCCACGCCGGGCACGCGCATCCTGGTGCAGCCGGGAACGTATTCGGGGAGCACCAGCTTGAGCGGGCTTCAGGGCGAGCCGGGCCGGCCCATTGCGATCGTCGCGTCGGGAGACGTTGTGCTCGACGGCGCGGGAGCTTCAGTGGTGCTCGCGGGCAGCGACCTCAGGTACGTCGTGATCGAGGGCTTCACGCTCCGCGGCTCCTCCGCGCACGCCGTCAACATCGACGATGGCGGCACGTACGACACACCGGCCGAGTTCGTCGTGCTCCGTGGTCTCACGATTGCGGGCGCGGGTTCCGGCGGCAACAACGACTGCATCAAGTTGTCGGGCGTCGACCGGTTCTTCGTCCTCGACAGCGACGTATCGGGCTGCAACCGGGGCGAAATCATCGACATGGTCGGCTGCCACGAGGGTCTCATCGCGGGCAACTACTTTCACGACCCCATCGCATCCGGCGTCCAGACCAAGGGCGGCAGTGCGGACATACTCATCCACGGAAACGTCTTCGCCGACATTCCCGGCCGCGCCGTGAACGCCGGCGGATCCACAGACCTTCCCTACTTCCGGCCGACCGACGCGGCGTACGAGGCCGCGCGAATCCGCGTGCTCTCGAACGTCTTCGTCCGCAACGGCGCGACGAGCGGTGCGACCATCGCGTACGTGGGGTGCGACGGGTGCGTGTTCGCGCAGAACACGGTGATCGAGCCACGGACGTGGGTGGCGAGGATCTTGCAGGAAACGACTGGCGCGCGATTCGTTCCCTCGCGCAACGGCCTGTTCGTGAACAACCTCGTCGTGTTGAACCATGGGGACCTTCGGACCTTCGTCAACGTTGGAGTGGGCACGGCGCCGGAGACCTTCGTCTTCGGGTCGAACCTCTGGTACGCGCTCGACCGGGGCGCAGACTGGGCCGGGCCCACCTATTCGGGCGGAGTCCCGCCCGAGACGGGATCCGTCTTCCAGCGCGACCCGGCCTTCGCCGATCGCGCGGGAGGCGACTACCACATTTCCCTCGGCAGTCCCGCCAGGGGCGTAGGGCGCGTACCGACCTTCGAGGTCGCGCCGGACTTCGATGGCCGGTGCTGGTTCGATCCCCCCGCGGCCGGCGCGTTCGAGGCTGGTCTTCCGCGCAAGCGATGGCAACTGGCTCGACCTCAACCTTGAGACCAGGCCATGCCCGGCCGCCGAACTACGCCGCGCGGCGCCGAGTCGAAGCTCACCTTGCGGGCGATCACCGTGGGACGCAGTTCGCGCTGGGCGCGGTTGACCGATGGCGCCGGAGCGAAACTTTCTGGCTCCAGGACGCCACCAGTTTCGACTACATCCGGGAGCTACTCAACCTCGGGCGCCGACTGCTCCGGCGACGTCACCCCGGGCGGCAGCTCCATGATCCGAATGTTGCGGAAGAATATCTTCGCACCCTCGGACTCCAGGCAGATGTAGCCCTTCTTCTGCGTCGCCCGGCTGATGCCGTTGACGAACTTGCCGTTCACCGAGAGCTTAATGACGCCATCCACCGCCACCACGTCGTAAGTGTTCCACTCCCCGCGGCCCCTGCAGCGGTTCTCCACCGACATGCTCCGCTCGCCCCGCGGATTGTCGGGTGTCGTCTTCAACTTTCCTACCCCGAACAGCTCGCCGTGTACGTAGGCCAGCGGCGGTGTCTTGCCGTCCCTCTTGTGCAGCTCCGGCCACTCCAATTCGAGCATCTGCACCTCGACGCCGTCGGGAAAAGGGCTGCCCGGATTTGCGCGCGGGCCGCTCCACAAAAACATGCCCGAGTTTCCACCGGGTTCGGTGTGCATCCACTCGACGTGCAGGACAAAGTTCTCGTACTGCTTTACGGTACGCATCACGCCGATGGGCTTTCCCGAGCAAACGATCATGCCGTTCTCCACCTTCCACGTGTCTTCGGCGGTGTTGACGTTGACCCAACCGGTCAGGTCCCTGCCGTTGAACAGGTCGCGGAACTCCGGCACCCCGGCGGCTGGGATGCCATGGACCGTCACCAGCAGCGACGTCATGAGAATTGCACCAACGCATCGATTCATCCTGTCCTACCTCCCGAAACAACTTTGATTCTATCTCAGCCCAACATCGAGTGGCCCCGCTGTGGGCGATGGAATCGCTTTACCTCTGGCACTCCGCCGGCGCGATCCGCAATTCCTTGCAGGGGAACAACTCAGGCTGCGGATGAGTTCGTGGACGTTTCGCGGTACTCTGATCAGAAAGGAGATTCTGCCTGAG
>JBBTDS010000231.1:2533-7190 GCA_038060875.1 Acidobacteriota bacterium
CATGGGGGCCGTGCACGGCGGCGAGTTCGAGGGCATCGTCGGCGCGGTAAACCTGCTGTCGGTCCTGGAGTCCGGTAAGGACCTGCGCGGGCGCGAGTGGCCCGTCATCACCGCCGCCGCCGGCGCCCTCGACCGCATCGTCGTGATCCCCATCACCAACGTCGACGGCCGCGCCCGTATCCCCCTTCGCATGATCCGCCACCAGGGCTCCGACCACACCGTCCAAGAGTACTTCAACACCGGCGCCAAGCCGGACGGCACCATCATCGGCTGGCCGCAGTGCAAGCAGTTTATCCCCCTCGATTTCTCAAAGACCCAGTTCCCGGGCGGCTACCCCAACGATGCCGGGGTCAACATCCAGCACGACGATTTTTTCGGCGCGCCCCAGCCCGAGACGCGGGCCCTGTTCAACCTCACGGCCCGCGAGCGCCCCGACCTGATCCTGAACATGCACACCGGCGCCCAGTTCCTGTGCCCCCTCCGCCCTTTCATCGAGCCCGTCCTCACGCCCGCCTTCGAGGATCTCTACCGCCGCGTCATCACCAGTCTCACCGTCGCCGGGCTCCAGCGCACCGACGACCCGGCAGTCGAGGCCAACCCCGCTCGCGAGCGTCTCTCCGTTTTCAACCTCGACTCCGCGCTTAACCTGCACTGCGGCGCCCTGAGCGTACTGGTCGAGTCCCCAGCCCACAGTTTCTCCACGTCCAAGCGGAACGGGCAGCCGTTTGTCCACACGCCCGACCAACTACTGGACGCGCAACTCACCTGCCACCAGGAGGCAATGAGGTTCCTGGCCGAAACTGGCGGCCGCACCCGCTGGAGTCAGAAGAGAGTGTGAATACCATGAACCGTACCGTGCTTTGCCTGTTCGTTTTTGCGCTTTCAGCGGGCATCCTCTCCGCCCAGGACCCCCGCGGCACCATCCTCGGCCGCGTCACCGACGTTTCGGATTCCGTGGTTCCCGGCGTGCAAGTGAGGGTCACCAACAGCGCTACCGGCGTGACCGCCTCGGCGCGCACCAACCAGGGTGGCAGCTACAACATCCCCTTCCTTCCCCCCGGCACATACAACGTCACCGCCGAGCTCGCCGGATTCAAGAAGTATTCTCGCGACGGAATCCATCTCCGTGTCAGCGACAACGTCGAGCTCAACCTGGTGCTGGAAGTCGGTCAGGTCACTGAGAACATTGAGGTCAGTGCCGAGACGCCGCTGCTCGACACCGCTTCCTCGACGCTGGGGCAGGTGGTCGACGAGCGCCGCATCCTGGATCTCCCCGTTTCGGGCGGGAACCCCGTCGAACTGGCGTTTCTCACGCCCGGTGTAATCACCAACCGCAGCATGATCCCGATGAAGGCGGCCTTCAATGGCACCGCCATCTCGGCCGAGGGCAGCCCGGCTTTCACCAACGAATTCCAGATCGACGGCATTTCCAACACCTTCGCTGACGGTACCGGGAGGGCTCGCGACGCGTTCCGCCCGCCGGCCAACGCCATCCGCGAATTCAGGATCCAATCGACGCCCTACGATGCCAGCGTCGGCCACACCATCGGCGCCGTTATCAGCGTCTCCAGCGCCAGCGGCACAAACCAGTTTCACGGCGAGGCGCACTACTGGGCAAAGAACAGCGCTTTTGACGCACCCAACTTCTTCAACAACAAGAACAAGACCCGCGTGCCTCCCTACCGGGACAATCGTTACGGCCTCTCTGCCGGAGGTCCCGTCCGGCTGCCGAAGGTGTACGACGGAACGAACAAGACATTTTGGTACTACGCTTGGGAAGCCAATAAATGGGGCGCGCCGTATACCTTCACCGGAACCGTGCCGACTGAGGCGGAACGCCGCGGCGACCTCTCCGCGCTGTTGCGGGTGGGCGCCAACTACCAGATCTACGACCCGTTCACGACCACCCCGGCGGCCGGTGGGCGCTTCTCCCGCCTTCCCCTGGCCGGCAACATCATCCCGGCCAGCCGCCTGGACAAGGTCGGATCCAACCTGGCGGGTCTCTACCCGCTGCCCAACCAGCCCGGCACCGTCGATGGGCGGAACAACTTCTTCCACCCCAACACCGCCAAGGAGGACTACTATGTTCATCTCGCGCGGGTCGACCACAGCTTCAGCGAGAAGAACCGCGCCTTCGTCCGCATCCACTACGACCACTGGGTGGAAGACAAGAACAACTACTACGGCAACCGGCTCACCGGCATCATCCTGATGCGCATCAACCGGGGCCTGGCTCTCGACAACGTCCACGTCCTCAACCCGAGCCTGGTGTTGAACGTGCGGTACGGCATCACCAACCAGGAGTTCCCGGAGCGCCGCATCAGCCGCGGCTACGATCTGAGCAAGCTGGGCTTTTCCCAAAACCTGACCAGCCTGGTCGATGGCAGTCTGGCCACGATCCCCCGATTCTCGGCCGGCGCCTTCTCGACCTTCTCTTCCTGGGAGAGCGGCGATGGCACCAACTCCGGCCTCACCCACAGCCTGGCGGCGACGCTGACCAGGCTGTACGGCGCGCACAACCTGAAATTCGGAGCCGATGCGCGACTCTACCGCGCCTTCGGCGCCCGGTTCCCTTACACCGTGTCACCCGACTTCAGTTTCTCGAACAGTTACACCCGCGGACCGCTGGACAACTCGCCGGCGGCGCCCGTCGGCCAGGAGTTGGCCTCGATGCTGCTGGGCATCCCCGCCGGTTCGATGGCCTTCACCGCCAGTTCCGCTTTGCAGGACACCTTCCTCGGGCTATTCCTGCACGACGACTTCAAGGTCACCCGCAAGCTTACGGTGAACGCGGGCATCCGCTACGAGATCGAGTCCCCCATGACGGAACGCTACAACCGGCTGGTGGCCGGCTTCGCATTCGACGAGCCGAACCCGATTGAGGCGCAGGCGAAAGCCAATTACGCCGCGCGGCCGATTCCCGAGATCGCGCCCTCCGCCTTTCGGGTCCTCGGAGGTCAGGCGTTCCTGAACGAACGCGGCGTCGGCCGCAGCCCCTTCCGCGGCGAGAAGAACAACCTTATGCCCCGCATTGGATTTGCCTACCAGTTGCTGCCGACGACCACGGTGCGCGGCGGCTACGGACTCTACTTCGATTCGCTGGGCGTCAATGCGCAGGTTGCCGTCCAGTCGGGTTTCTCCCAGACCACGCCGATCCAGGCATCGCTCGACAACGGCCTCACCTTCATCGCCAGCAATGCCAACCCGTTTCCCCGCGGGCTCATCAGTCCGCCGGGCCAGGCAGGGGGGCTGCGCACCAACCTGGGACAGGGCATCAGCTTCTACTCGTACGATTTAAAGCATCCCTATTCGCAGCGCTGGAGCATCGGTTTTCAGCGGTTGTTGCCGGGGTCGTGGCTGCTTGATACCTCGTATGTCGGAAACCGCGTGACCCGGTTGCCCGCCACCCGTTCGCTCAACGACACCCCGGCCCGCTATCTCAGCACGAAGCCGGCGCGCGATCTGGAAACCATCAACTACCTCAGCGCCGCATTCCCCAATCCCTTCCAGGGCATCGATCCCATCTACGGGGCTACCATCTCGCGCGGGTCGCTGCTGCGACCCTATCCGCACTTCGGCGGCATCGGCGCGGAAGAATCAATCGGCTATTCGTGGTACCACTCGCTGCAGACGCGGATCGAGAAGAGGTTCTCGCAAGGGTACACATTTCAATTCTCCCATGCCTGGTCGAAATCGATGGAGGCGGTCGAGTTTCTGAACCCGACCGATCCGGCGCTGACCGAGGCGATCAGCGGTTTCGACCGCCCACAGCGGGTCGCCGCCAGCGGCATCTGGGAGATCCCGGCCGGGCGGGGACGGCGCTTCGGCGCCAGGATGCCTCGCGCACTGGAGTTCATCGCCGGGGGATGGCAGCTCGGCGGCCTGGTCTCCATTCAGTCCGGCCCGCCGCTCGGCTTCGGCAATGTCATCTTCAACGGCGACATCAAGGACATTCCGCTACCCGCCGGCCAGCGCAGCGCCGACCGTTGGTTCAACATCAACGCCGGTTTCAACCGCGACTCCGCCCAGCAGCTTGGCTCGAACATCCGAACCTTCCCGCTGCGCTTCAGCGGTTTCCGCCAAAACGTGCTTTCGCGCTGGGACTTCTCGATGATCAAGAACTTCGCGATTCTGGAGAGGCTCACGTTCCAGTTCCGGTCCGAAGTCTTCAACGCGTGGAACCACCCCAGTTTCTCCGGTCCGAATCTCTCGCCCACCAGCAGCGCGTTCGGCGCCATCACCTCGACTGCGAACGAATCGCGCCAGTGGCAGTTTTCCGGCCGGATCAAGTGGTAGGTTGCATTATCCGGGCGCTGCCGGGTGAGCGCTGAGGCGCCCGGCTTCAAGAAAGCCGTTCGGGACGGCGTCGCGGGCGATGTTCGCGATGCTTCGGTTCGTCACGCCCGCACTTCGCGAACCGCCGGCATGCGATCGACGAACCCCGCCTTGGTCCGGCGCAATTCCGCAATCGCGGCCGCACGCATCCGCCTGAGCCTGCTCTGGTGCTCGGCCTCGCTCCGCTCGGCCTCCCTACGTTCCGCGGCGGGCCGTCGCGGGTGCCGGCGGTGTGGAACGAGTGCGCCCGTGGAAGCGACCGGCTATCCTAAGGGACGTGCGAGGCATTCATCCGGGACTGACAAGACTTGCCTGGGGGCCC
>JBBTDS010000232.1:0-1122 GCA_038060875.1 Acidobacteriota bacterium
GTTTCCTCGATGTTGGCTGCAATTCCGGCGGTGAACAGGACGGCTTCTCCGCCGGGAAGAACCTGGGGCCAGCAGTGGCTGTCCTCGGCATTCCCCTTGTCCGGTTCCGTAACCTGCCGCGGCAGCCCTCCCGCGGCGGGAATCTGTGAGAGCCCAGCGCTCGCATGCAGCGCCGCGAGGACGCTGCCGCTCTCGCCCCAACTGCCGCCGAGCGGGAAAGGAGCATCGCACAGCGCGACGGCGGCGCCCCCGGTCACCGCGATCTTCTTGAGGCGCCCATCGGCGAAGAAGCCCACCCACTGGCCGTCGGGAGAGAAAAACGGGTCGAACGCGCCTTCCGTGCCGGAAAGTAGTGTCGCCTCCGCCCGGTCCAGGGGCCGCGTTGCAAGCTGCGTTTTCCCCTCCGAGGCGTTGGCGAGGTAGACCAGCCGGGTCCCATCGGGCGAAAGAATGGCGCTCGGTCCCCGGGTGGACGCCAGGGCGGCGTTCGGTCCGAGATCCACATCCAGGCGCGTGAGCGGCCGTTCCGCAGGCCCGCCGGGCCGCCGCAATGCGATCACACCGAGTGCGATCGCCAGCAATCCGGCCAGGACCCACGTGAGGACGGCGCGGCGCGGCGTGGGGACTGGTTCTGCTTTCGCTTCCAGGGCTTCGTCGATCTCGAGGCGGGCGTCGCCGATATCCTGAAGCCTGTTCTTGCGGTCGCGCTCCAGGCAGCGGCGCAGCAGCTTTCGGATTACCGGCGGCGTGGCCGCCGGCAGCGGCGACCAGTCGATCGGCTCCTTCAGCACCGAGGCCAGCGTGTCCGAGACGTTCTCGCCGTCGAAGAGGCGCTTGCCGGCGAGCATCTCGTAGAGCACCACGCCGAAAGCCCAGATGTCGGCGCGCTTGTCGGCCGGCTTGCCCCGCGCCTGCTCGGGACTCATGTAGGCGGCCGTGCCCAGGATCACTCCGGCGCGTGTGGCCGTGAGGGTCAGCGTCGGCGAGGTCTCGGGGTCGCCCGGCGCGGCCTCGCCCTCCAGCGCCTTGGCCAGGCCGAAGTCAAGGACCTTGACCACGCCCTCGGTCGTCAGCTTCACGTTGGCCGGCTTCAGGTCGCGATGAATGATGCCGCGCTCGTGC
>JBBTDS010000233.1:0-1344 GCA_038060875.1 Acidobacteriota bacterium
GGTATAACATTATGTGTTCTGGGTCGGGCTCATTGGCCGGTTTTGGGGTGACCCCCGAGGTTGGCTAGGCTGTCGAGAATATTGGTCGCCAAGACCCGCGTTCCCCTCGCACGGATCTCGCCGTGGCAAATCTCTGGGGCGCTCGTGAGGTATCGTCGCCAGTCAATCATAGCCTGACCCGCCAGAGACCGCATCCTCCAGCCCGTCCAAACCCAGTAGACGAAAACGGCCCCGTTTCCGGGGGATTTTCGTTTTCAATTCAGGCAGCGTCCTACTCTCCGGCGGAATTCGTACGTTGCCGCTCCCAGATCCTAAGCCGCCTTGGACAGCCACGCCCTGCTTACGGTCACCGGAGACGTCTCATGCGGCATTCAGCAGCCTCCCCTCCCGCATGACGGTTGCAGGCAGCGAAGCCACAACGTGCAGCCTGCTCCGAAACTCCGTCATCGTCCACCAGCTCGTCCGCCGCCCCCCTTGCCCCAAAGCGCCTCGTAGGCCAGCCGGCTTCCCCGCCGCTCCACTGGGGCATCATCCGGCACGATCACCATCAGGTCGTAATCACTGTCGGGCCCCCCATCGCCGCCCGCCTTCGAGCCGAACAACTAGACGCGCTCCGCCACGTAAGCCTCCACCAGGCGCCGCACCACCTCAGCCACAACCGGATCTTGTCCGAGGATCTCCCCGCCTGCCTGCTTCTCCAACTCGCAATCATCCTGCATGCTTCACCCGAACGCCAACGCACTCCATCCGATCTCAGTCCACACTCCCCGCCGCACACAAAAAAAGCCCGCCGTTTCCGGCGGGCTTCTCTCTTTATCCGGGCAACGTCCTACTCTCCCACGCACTTCCGCACGCAGTACCATCGGGGCTGAGGGGCTTAACTTCCGTGTTCGGGATGGGAACGGGTGTCTCCCCCTCGCTACAGTCACCCGAAAGACCGTGAAAAACTTGAATATTGACGGGCAGCGCAATCTGGCGCCGCTCTGTGTCAGTGGTAAATTTTATGGTCAAGCCGAACGGGCTATTAGTAGCGGTGAGCTCAATCCGTTACCGGACTTACACATCCGCCCTATCAACCTGGTAGTCTTCCAGGGCCCTTCTTACCCTCGCGGGTTGGGAGACCTAATCTTGGGGAGGGCTTCGCGCTTATATGCATTCAGCGCTTATCCCGACCGAACTTCGCTACCCAGCTATGCCGCTGGCGCGACAACTGGATCACAAGAGGTTCGTCCACCCCGGTCCTCTCGTACTAAGGGCAGACCCCCTCAAGTCTCCTGCGCCCACCACAGATAGGGACCGAACTGTCTCGCGACGTTCTGAACCCAGCTCACGTACCGCTTTAAT
>JBBTDS010000234.1:0-26088 GCA_038060875.1 Acidobacteriota bacterium
ACAGAACACACAACTCCACCTGCCGCCGGGCGCCGTGGCCGATCAGAGGGTCATGGCACCGCGCGTTGCAGGTGGCGGTGCGGACAATATCCCGGACGGTGGTGACCTTGGAGCCGTCGGGCACGAACGTATACACGTCATTGCCGTACTGGGTGCCGAGGTCGAACTCGGTCAGATTGCGTGAGGAGTAGACCCCGACACTATGGGTAGCGGTGCGGTCCAGGGTCGCGGGCGCCTTGGTATTGAAGGTGTACTGGTATTCTCCTTCCGCAATTTTTTCGAACACGCCGTTGGCGTCAGTGCCGGCCTGCACCGCGGTCACATTCGTAATCGGGCTCGTGGCAACCCGGGTGGTGTATGCCGTGTATTACGTCTGCCCCTTGGGGATGGTGGCGGCCACCAGGCTGACGGAGATGGCGCCGGGAGTGGTGATGCCGAGGCGGTCCAGAGGGAGACCCCTGGGGTCGCTCAGCCGGAAGCGGGCCCGGATGGTCCCGTCCGTGGCGATGTTCACCCCGGTGATCTTGATGACCAGGCCGGGCCGAACGAAATCGACCGTTTTCTGATCGAGGTAGTAGGCTTTCTGGTGCACGGTGAAGGGCACATCGGAAGCGCTGGACAGGACTACGGCGCAGCCGACCACAACGCTCAACGCGGCCAGCGGGCGGCCGTAACGGGCGATGAAACTCATCTTGGCAATCTTCCCCCCGTGAGTCCATGCATTCCGAACGCCACCAGCGCTCCTCGGAACAGTCCGGCGGCCGCGTCGATTACAAGTGCAGGACTCCTGGCGAGTTGGGTGTTATTGCTCGGGGTTGAAGGGGGCGGATTCCCCGCCGGTGGGACAGCGGTAAAACTATCCGAAGAGCGTACACTGTCCGAGAATCGTACGATTCGACCAAACCGGCCTGGCTTAACCGGGCTGGCTTGCCCATCCCTACGGCGATCGTCACCGGCGGCTTCCGGGCTCAGGGTGTGGTTCCGAACTGGCGGAGCTTCCGATACAACGTGTCCCGCGATATTCCGAGCAGGGAGGCCGCCTTTGTCCGATTCCCCTCCGAGAGCCGCAGCGCCTGCTGAATGGCAAAGCGCTCCAGCGCCTCCATGGAGAGCGGCTGGCCGGCGAGCGTCCCGGGGCCCGGGGCAGCGCATGCCTGCTGGAGCAGGGGCCTCAGGTCCTTGTCACCGATCACCTGGGGATCATCCTGGGAGACAGCCGCCGCTCCCTCCAGGAGATGCCCCAGCTCCCTCACGTTACCCGGGAAGGGATGCCCGAGGAGCAACTCCAGGGCAGGGCGGGACAGCGCGATCTCGCGGCTGTACCGGTGCGACAGCAGGACGGTGAAATGCCGGGCCAGCACCAACAGGTCCTCCGGACGCTCCCGCAGCGGCGGGACTTCGATGACCACGGCGGCGATACGGTAATAGAGGTCTTCCCGCAGGCGCTCGGTCCGCAGCTCAGCCAGGGGACGATTGGAGGCCGAGACCACCCGCACGTCTACCTGCCTGATCTTGGGACTGCCCACGGGCCGGATCTCGCCTTCCTGCAACACCCGCAGAAACTTCACCTGGGTCTCCTTCGGCATCTCGCCAATTTCGTCGAGGAATACGGTTCCCCCATGGGCGGTTACGAACAAGCCAGGAGCATCGGTGTAGGCTCCGGTGAAGGCCCCTCGACGGACGCCGAACAGTTCGCTCTCCGCCAGCTCGCGAGGCAGGGCGCCGCAGTTGATCGGCGCAAAAGGCCCCCGGGAGCGCCGGCTGGCGGCGTGAATTGCCCGCGCCAGCATCTCCTTGCCTGTCCCCGTTTCGCCTACCAGCAGCACGGAGGCATCCGTTGAAGCCGCCGCTCGCGCACGATCCACGACGCGCTGCACCGGCGCCGAGACGTAGATAAAACTCTCCAGGGACGGACAACAGGCCAGGTTCGCTTCCAGTTGCGCCACACGCTCCCGTAACTCGAAGACTTCCATCAGCCGGCCGACCTTCTTGCGGACCGCCTCGTAGTCGAACGGCTTGGTCAGGTAGTCCTCGGCGCCTCGCTTTATCGCTTCGACGGCCGTCTCGATCATCCCGAAGCCGGTCATGATGACTACCGCCAGATCCGGATCCCGGCGGTGGAGCTGCTCCAAGAGCTCCAGGCCACCGGTCACCGGCATGATCATGTCCACCAGGGCAAGGGCCAGGCGCCGGTGGCGCTCTTGCAGGGCCAGGGCTTCAGCGGCGGAAAGCGCCACCTCCACGGCGTAGCCTTCTCGTTGCAGAAACTCCTGGAGAGCGCTCGCCAGCTCGGCGTCATCATCGACAACCAGGATGCCGCAGCACCGTGTCGGGACAGTCGGTTTCATCTTTGCTCCTCCCCGCCCTGCGCGACCGGCTGGTGCAGCGGCAGGGCAATAAACGCGCTCGTACCCTGCTGTTTGGCGCTCTCCAACCGGATCGTGCCACCGTGATCCCGCGCGATGTTCCGGGCGATCGCCAGGCCGAGTCCGGTGCCACTCCCCGGCCCTTTGGTAGTGAAAAACGGTTCGAAAACGCGCGCCAGGTCGGCCGCGGCGATGCCGCAGCCGTCATCGGCGATCTCTATCTCGATCCAGCCGGGGGACTGCCGCTGGCATCGAATCCCGATCGCGCCTCCCGATCCAATAGCATCCAGTGCGTTGCTCAGCAAGATCGAAAACAAAGCCTCCAGCAGACTGGGATCGGCCAGCACTTGCACGCCGGTGGCCAGGCCCGAATCGAGCGACACCCGCGCCTGTTTCTTCAGAAGCGATGGCGCAAAGAAGCTCAGCACCGATTCGATCGCTCGCGTGATGTCCTGAGGCTGCTTTTCCGCCGGGGGGCGATGGCTGAACTCCAGCAGCCGCCGGACAAAGTGCTGGCAGAAGCGCAGGCCTGATTCCAGCCGCTCCAGATCCGTTCCCCAGGGATCCTGGGGAGACCGCTCGCGGATCATCTGCACCCGCAACAGCAGGGCGGCCAGGGGCGTATTCAGGTGGTGCGCTGTTCCCGCAGCCATCTGGCCCATGCTCGTGAGCTTCTCGATCTCCAGGAACCTCTGCCGCAACCGGACCCTTTCGCGGATGTCGGCTGTAACCTCCAGGAAATAGCTTTGCCCGTTCACCTCGCGGAAGGGGAGCAAGCTGAGCTGAACCTCGAAGATCGCTCCCTGGCGATCGCGCCGCAGCGTTTCCACGTCCAGGACGGGCTGGCCGCTCTCGACCTGGGCGAGAAACCGGCGCAGTTCCACCTCTTTTTCCGGCGGCACTGTCGGCAGCACGTGACCGAGCACTTCGGCCTTCGCACAGCCGTAGAGCCGCTCCGCTGCGGCATTCCACTCCGTGACGCGCCACTCCGAGTCATACAGCGCCACGGCGCCGGGCGAGGCGTCGAGCAGTCCCCGGTAGCGTTCTTGGGAACGGCGCAGTGTTTCCTCGCTGCGCCGCCTTTGGCGGAGCACAAACCAGGCTGCCCAGAGCGCCAGGAGCAAGGAAGAGAGCACCCCGCGCGTGAGGTAAAGGTAGTGCAGGGTGACGTAGTCCACGTTCCGGAAGAGGCGGCTTTCGAGCAGCTCCCAGGTGGAAAAGACCAAAGCGACAATCGTGATGCTCGATAGCAGCAACGTGGCCCAGAACCAGCGGCGATCTTCAGTATCCGGACCGCCGGTTGCCGTTGCCCCTTGGCGCCGCAACCTCACAAGCCCCCTTGCCATGTGACTCTTTTCGGGAATGCCCCCTTAGGAGCAGAATACACCCCATCGGGAGCGGAATGGTACCGGACATTGGCAAACCCTTGGAAAACTTCAGCAGGCGGGTGGCGGCTTGCCCTAAACTTGACAAATTAGTATAGATTCGCTACCCTTAAGCGTAGAGGGGCTTGCGAGACCCAGAACCGATGAGCACCACTGCCAGCGAGATTGAAACCCTGACCAGCCAGGAGTACAAGTACGGCTTCGTCACCGACATAGAGAGCGACCAGGTCGCGCCGGGGCTGAACGAGGACGTCATCCGGCTGATCTCGGCCAAGAAGGAAGAGCCGGAGTTCATGCTCCAATGGCGCCTGAAGGCGTACCGGCACTGGCTGACCATGAAGGAGCCCACCTGGGCCAACGTGAAATACCCGCCGATCGACTACCAGGCGATCGTCTACTACTCGGCGCCGAAGAGCCTCGCCAGCCGGCCCAAGAGCCTGGAGGAGGTGGACCCCGAGCTGATCCGCA
This sequence comes from Acidobacteriota bacterium, assembly GCA_038060875.1. Taxonomy (GTDB): domain Bacteria; phylum Acidobacteriota; class Terriglobia; order Bryobacterales; family Bryobacteraceae; genus JBBTDS01. Next base: position 4,220 of record JBBTDS010000234.1, read on the forward strand.
CCTACGAGAAGCTCGGCATCCCGCTGCGCGAGCAGGAGCTGCTGGCTGGCGTGGCCGTGGACGCGGTGTTCGACAGCGTCTCGGTGGCCACCACCTTCAAGGAGAAGCTGGCCGGGCTGGGCATCATCTTCTGCTCGTTCTCCGAGGCGGTCCAGCACCATCCCGAGCTGGTGGAGAAGTACATCGGCTCGGTCGTGCCCCACTCGGACAACTTCTTCGCCGCGCTGAACTCGGCGGTGTTCACCGACGGCTCGTTCTGCTACGTGCCCAAGGGCATGCGCTGCCCGATGGAGCTTTCCACCTACTTCCGCATCAACGCGCGCGACACCGGCCAGTTCGAGCGCACGCTCATCATCGCCGAGGAAGGCGCCTACGTGAGCTACCTGGAGGGCTGCACGGCGCCGGTGCGCGACAGCAACCAGTTGCACGCGGCCGTGGTCGAGCTGGTCGCCCACCGGAACGCGACCATCAAGTACTCGACCGTGCAGAACTGGTATCCGGGCGACAAGCAGGGCCGCGGCGGCATCTACAACTTCGTCACCAAGCGCGGCAAGTGCGCCGGCGCGAGCTCGAAGATCTCCTGGACCCAGCTTGAGACCGGCTCGGCCATCACCTGGAAGTACCCGGGCTGCCTGCTCATCGGCGACAACTCGGTGGGCGAGTTCTACTCGGTGGCGGTGACCAACAACTACCAGCAGGCCGACACCGGCACCAAGATGATCCACATCGGCAGGAACACCCGCAGCACCATCATCTCCAAGGGCATCTCGGCCGGGCACGGGCAGAACAGCTACCGCGGCATGGTCAAGATCCAGAAGGGCGCCGAGAACGCGCGCAACTTCTCGCAGTGCGATTCGCTGCTGTTGGGCAACCAGTGCGGAGCGCACACGTTCCCGTACCTGGAAGTGAAGAACAACACCGCCCGCGTCGAGCACGAAGCTTCGGTCTCGCGCATCGGCGAGGACCAGATCTTCTACTGCCGCCAGCGCGGCATTCCCACCGAGGACGCGGTCTCGATGATCGTCAACGGCTTCTGCAAGGAGGTCTTCCGCGAGCTGCCCATGGAGTTCGCGGTCGAGGCCCAGAAGCTGCTGAACGTGAGCCTGGAAGGAAGCGTGGGGTGAGAAGTCAAGGAGTCAAGAAGTCGAGAATCGGGAGCGGAACGTTGCTAGAGATAACAAATCTGCATGCGAAGGTGGGCGAGAAAGAGATTCTCAAGGGAATCGAGCTGACGGTGAACGCCGGCGAAGTGCACGCAATCATGGGGCCCAACGGCTCGGGCAAGAGCACGCTGGCCCAGGTGCTGGCGGGCCGCGATACGTACGAGGTCACCGCGGGCCAGGTCCTCTATGACGGAAAAGACCTGCTGGACATGTCGCCCGAGGAGCGCGCCTGCGAGGGCGTCTTCCTGGCTTTCCAGTATCCGGTCGAAATTCCGGGCGTCAGCAACCTGTACTTCCTCAAGACGGCGCTTAACGCCGCCCGCAAGCACCGCGGTCAGGAGGATCTCGACGCCGTGGACTTCCTGGCCCTGGTCCAGGACAAGACGAAGCTGCTCGGCATGAGCGAGGCGCTGCTCAGCCGGCCCGTCAATGAGGGCTTCTCGGGCGGCGAGAAAAAGCGCAACGAGATCGTCCAGATGGCCGTCCTGGAGCCGCGGCTGGCGATCCTGGATGAGACCGACTCCGGGCTGGACATCGATGCGATGAAAGCAGTGGCCGCCGGCATCAACGCGCTGCGCAGCCCGGAGCGGGCCATCGTGGTGGTGACCCACTACCAGCGGCTGCTTGACTACGTCGTCCCCGACTACGTGCATGTTATGTCGGACGGACGCATCGTGCGTTCCGGCGGCAAGGAGCTGGCGCTGGAACTCGAGGAGCAGGGCTATGGTTGGCTTGGACAGGAAGCGGCCTGAGTCCGCCGCGCTGGAGCCGCGGATCCGGGCGGCCGGGCCGCCCTGGCTCGACCGCATTCGCGCGGACGCGCTGGACCGTTTCGCCGGGCTGGGCTTCCCCACCACCCACGACGAGGAGTGGAAGTACACCAACGTCGCGCCCATCACCAGGCTGGCGCTTGATCCCGCGCTGAGGGTTCCGGCCGCCGTCGAGCTTTCGGCGCCCGGCTCGCTGCCAAAAGGCGTGAGGCTGTGCAGCCTGGCCGAGGCATTCCGGGCGGAACCGGACTTGCTCGAGGAACACCTGGCGCGCCACGCCGGCTTCGAGAGGCACGCGTTCGTCGCCCTGAACACGGCCTTCCTGGAGGACGGCGTCCTGCTGCACATCCCCGACGGTGTCGTCGTTGAACAGCCGCTCCAGCTCCTGTTTGCCGCCGCCGCTAACGGCCGCCCCACGGTCTCGCATCCGCGGGTGCTCGTTGTGGCCGGGCGCGGCAGCCAGGCTACCGTCATCGAGAGCTACCGCGGGGCGGACGGCAGCGTGTACTTCACCAACGCGGTGACCGAGGTCGTCCTTGGCGAGGGCGCCCTGCTTGATTACACCAGGCTGGTCACGGAGAGCGACCGCGCGTTTCACTTCGGCGCGCTGCACGTGCGCCAGGGCCGCTCCAGCAGCTTCACTTCGCACTCGGTCACGCTGGGCGGCGGCCTGGTGCGCAACGAAGTGGGCGCGGTGCTGGCCGGCGAGGGCGCCGAGTGCGCGTTGAACGGCCTTTACGCGGCCCGCGGCCGCCAGCACATCGACAACTACACAACCATCGATCACGCCCGGCCGCACTCCACCAGCCACGAGCTCTACAAGGGCATTCTCGACGGTCACGCCCAGGCGGTGTTCCACGGCCGCATCATCGTCCGCCGGGAGGCGCAGAAGACCGACGCCATCCAGCGCAACAAGAACCTGCTGCTGTCCGAGGACGCGGTCGTCAATACCAAGCCGCAGCTTGAGATCTATGCCGACGACGTGCGCTGCACCCACGGGGCCACCGTGGGCCAGGTGGACGCGGACGCGCTCTTCTACCTGCGCTCGCGCGGCATTGCCCAGGCGCAGGCCCGCCACCTGCTCACCTGCGCCTTTGCCGGCGAGATGATCGACCGGCTCAAGGTCGAGGCGTTGCGCGGCTTGCTGGCGGAGACGTTGGCGGGCCGGCTTGAGGCGGAGCGAGGAGGCGGAGGATGACCGCGCTGGCGCCGGGCTACGATGTTTGGCTGCTGCGCGGGGACTTCCCCGCCCTGCACCAGAAAGTCCACGACCGGCCGCTCGTCTACCTGGACAACGCAGCCACCGCCCAGAAGCCTCAAGCCGTCATCGACGCGCTGTGCCGCTTCTACTCGGCCGACTGTTCCAACATCCACCGCGGCGTGCACCTGTTGAGCGAGCGCGCCACCGCCGCTTACGAGGCGGCCCGCGGCGCGGCGCAGAAGTTGCTGAACGCCGCCGAGCCCCGTGAGATCGTCTTCGTGCGCGGGGCCACCGAGGCCATCAATCTGGTCGCCCAAACCTGCGGCCGCCTGCGGGTGCGCATCGGCGACGAGATCCTGATCTCCGAGCTCGAGCACCACTCGAACATCGTGCCGTGGCAGATGCTGGCTGACCAGGCCGGCGCCATGCTGCGGGTGGCGCCGATCAACGACCGCGGCGAGATCATCCTCGAGGAGCTGGAGCGGCTGCTCGGCCCGCGCACCCGGCTGGTGGCGGTGGCCCACGTCTCCAACGCCCTCGGCACCGTCAACCCGGTGCGCGAGATTATCGCTCTGGCCCGCCGCCGGAACGTGCCGGTGCTGGTGGATGGCGCCCAGGCCGTGCCGCACCTCAAGGTGGACGTCCGCGAGCTGGACTGCGACTTCTATGTTTTCTCCGGCCACAAGCTCTACGCGCCCACCGGCATCGGCGTTCTCTACGGCAAGGCCGCGCTGCTGGAGGCCATGCCGCCCTACCAGGGCGGCGGCGATATGATCCGCTCGGTGACCTTCGAGAAAACCACTTACAACAAGCTGCCGCACAAGTTCGAGGCGGGCACGCCCAACATCGCCGGGGCGATTGGTCTGGGCGCGGCCATCGAGTATCTGGACCGCATCGGCCTGGACCGCATTGCCGCCCACGAGCACGAGTTGCTCAGGTACGCCACCGCGGCCGTCACCCGCATCCCGGGCCTGCGCATCCTCGGCACGGCGCGCGAGAAAGCGGCCGTGCTCTCGTTCGTCCTCGAGGGCGTGCATCCGCACGATCTGGCCACCATTCTCGACCGCCAGGGCATCGCCGTCCGCGCCGGCCACCACTGCGCCCAGCCTTTGATGGACCGCTTCGGCGTGCCGGCCACCACCCGCGCCTCCTTCGCCCTCTACAACACGCCGGAAGAGGTGGACGCGCTGGTGCGGGGAATCCAGAAGGCAAGAGAGATACTCCAATGAGCGCCGAGCTGGGCGACCTCTACCAGGAGCTCATCGTGGACCACGGCAGGCGCCCGCGCAACTTCCGCGCCATCCCAGGCGCCGATTGGAAGGTGGAGGGCTACAACCCTCTCTGCGGCGACAAGATGACGATCTACGTCAAGCTCGAAGACGACGTGGTCAAGGAGATCGGCTTCCAGGGCGCCGGCTGCGCGATCTCGACCGCCTCGGCCTCGATGTTGACCGAGAGCGTGAAAGGCAAGACCCGCGCCGAGGCTGAGGCCCTCTTCCAGCGCTTCCACGCCCTGCTGACCGGCCAGCCGGCCGCGGCCGAGGTCCCGCTTGGTAAGCTGGCGGCCTTCTCGGGCGTCTGCGACTACCCCACGCGGGTCAAGTGCGCCACCCTGGCCTGGCACGCGCTGCACGCGGCGCTCGAGGGAAAACAGGAGACGGTTTCCACGGAGCGATGATGGCTGACACGGAAGTCCTCAAGGCTCAGGTCATTGAAGCGCTGCGGTCGTGCTACGACCCGGAGATCCCCGTCAACATCTACGAGCTCGGGCTGGTCTACGAGCTCGACGTGGAGGAATCCGGCGCAGTGGCGATCAAGATGACGCTGACGGCCCCGAATTGCCCGGTGGCGGGATCGCTGCCGGCGCAGGTGGAGCACCGGGTGCGCGGCGTCCCCGGCGTCACCGAGGCGAAGGTCGAGTTGGTCTGGGATCCGCCCTGGGACCAGAGCAAGCTCTCCCCGGCGGCCCTCGTCCAGCTCGGATTGATTTAGAACGTATGAAGATCAGCGCCCAGGAAGAATACGGCATCCGCTGCCTGCTCCAGATCGGGCGGCGCGGCGAAGGCGCCAGCCTCACCATCCCCGAGATCAGCGAGGCCGAGGGCATCTCCGGCCCCTATGTCGCCAAGCTGATGCGGGTGTTGCGGCGCGGCGGGCTGGTCAAGAGCGTCCGCGGCCAGTCCGGCGGCTACGTGCTGGCGCGCTCGCTCGACCGGATTACCCTGGGGGAAGCGCTGGCCGTGCTCGGCGGACGGCTCTACGACCTCGACTACTGCGACCAGCATTTCTGCGTGCAGCCCCCCGACTGTTCGATCCGCGGCGTCTGGCGCCGCGTGCAAACGGCCGTCGATGAGATCCTGACCGGCACGACGCTGAAGGACCTGCTGGCCGCGCCGGCGCCGCAGCAGCTCACCACCATCCGGCTGAACTGAGCGCGCCCGCGCGTGCCTATACTCAAGGCATGCGGGCCTCCGTTATCGCCGCCGCGCTCGCCGTAGCTGCTGTCCAGCCCCTCGACCGGGAATGGTTCCGCCGCGCCCTGGTCGATGAGACCGCTCGCTGGCGCGCGGCCGCCTCGACGCCGAACGGCTTCTTCCAGCCCTCGCTCGACCGCGAGTGGCGGCCGGTCGGCCAGCAGACCGGCACCCTGGTCTCCCAATCCCGCCTCATCTTCGTCATGGCGGCGGGCTACGACCACACGCGAGATCGCGCCTACCTCGAAGCCGTCCGGAAGGGCGCCGAGTTCCTGCTCGCGCACTTCCGCGACACCGAACACGGCGGCTGGTTCTGGAGCGTCTCGCCGGAGGGCGAGGTTCTCGACACCGCCAAGGACAGCTACGGCCACGCTTTCGTGATCTTCGGCGTCGCGCACGCCGCGCGCGTCACCGGCGTCGCGCGCTTTCGCGAGGCGGCCCTCGGGACGTGGTCTGAAATGAAGGCGCGCCTTCGCGACAGCGCCGGCTTCATCAAGCCGAGGACCACGCTCGACTTCGGCGAGGTTCGCGGCGTCAACTCGCAGAACCCCATGATGCACCTGTTCGAGGCGCTGCTGGCCCTGCACGATGTCACCGGTTCCCGGCAGGTCCTCGAAGAGACGCAGGCGCTCGCCGATGCGATCTTCGGTCGGCTGTTCCAACACCATCAGGGCTGCCTGCCCGAACTGTTCGATGTCGAGTGGAAGCCGCTCGCGCCGTCTCGCGGCGGCCGCATTGAGCTCGGCCACCAGTTCGAATGGGCCTTCCTGCTCAGCCGCGCCGTCGAAAAGGGCCTGCCGCGCCGCTTCCTGAAAACCGGCGGGCGACTCCTCGACTACGGGATGAAGCACGCCTACGATGCTGAGGCCGGCGGCATCTACTCCCGCGGCGATTACCAGGGCAACGCCACCAGGGGACCGAAAGGCTGGTGGGAACAGGCCGAGTTTCTGCGCGCGCTCGCGCACTACGCGGCGCTCCGCGGCCGCGCCGATCTCTGGCCCGCGTTCGAGAAGTCGCTGGACTTCGTCAAACGCAACTTCATCGACGCCGAGCACGGCGGCTGGTTTGGCTCCTACGACCCCGGCACGCCGCGGGACGGCCGCCGCCTCCACAAGGGCAGCCCGTGGATGGTGGGTTACCACGTGGTGGGAATGTACGCCGAGGCGCTGCGACTCCCGCCGCCCGCGCGGCGCTGAACCGGAAGCGCGGCGGGCATATAATGGTCCCAATGCAACCAACCAGGAAGCGATCCATCGGACTGGCGGTGTGTATGATCCTGCTCGGCCTGCTGGCGGTCTGGGGCGGGATCGGACGAATTCCGCAGTGGGCTGCTTTGGCGACTGGCGCTCAAGCCGCTTACGCCATCTTTCTCCTGGCCGGTGCGGCGCTGGCGGCGGCGGGCGTTTGGCTGCTGCTGGCTCCGAAGCGCGGCTCGGCCTGGACCGGCGCGGCCGCCGCCGCGGCCCTCGGCGCCACGGTCCTGATCGGGGTAACCACCGGCGCCATCCCCTGCTCGGGACCGGGTTGAATGCGCCAGACTCTGGCCCTCGGCGGGGGCTATCTGGTGCTGGCGGGCTTCGCCTGGCGCAAGGGCAGGTAGCAGCGCCCCCTTCCTCGACTTCCTTGACTTTCTCGACTCCCTTGACTTCCTCTAGTAGTATGCCCGATCAGAAACTCCAGGTGATTCCGCTCGGTGGGCTCGGCGAATTCGGCGCCAACTGCCTGGCGCTGCGGTACGGCGACGACATCATCGTCCTCGACGCGGGCATGATGTTCCCCGAGAAGGAGATGCTGGGCATCGACCTGGTCGCGCCCGACTTCACTTACCTGGAGGAGAACCGCGCGCGCGTCCGGGCGCTCATCCTCACCCACGGCCACGAGGACCACATCGGGTCCACGCCCTTCCTGCTCTCCCAGCTCAACATCCCCGTCTACGGCACACCGCTCACGCTGGCGCTGGCCGAGCGCCGCCTGGAGGAACACGAGATGGCCGGCCGGGTGAGCCTGAACGCCGTCGCCCCGGGCCAGAAGCTCGTCCTCGGTCCCTTCACCATTGAGTTCATTAACGTCACTCACTCCATCGTGCAGGCCGTCTCGCTGGCCATCACCACGCCGCTCGGGGTGGTCATTCACACCAGCGACTTCAAGGTGGACCCGACGCCCACCGACAACGCGCTCTTCGATCTGCACACGCTGGCCGACTACGGCAAGCGCGGCGTGCTGCTGCTGCTGTCGGACTCCACCAATTCCGACCGCTCCGGCTACACCGAAAGCGAGCAGGCCATCCGGCCGCGCTTTGAGGACCTGTTCAACCGCGCCGATCGCCGCCTCATCGTCTCCTGCTTCAGCTCGTCGGTTCACCGTCTCCAGCAGATCCTGGATCTCGCCGCCGAATTCGGCCGCAAGGTGGGATTCCTCGGCCGCAGCATGGTCAGCGTGACTGAAATCGCCCATTCGCTCGGGCTGCTCGACATCCCCGATGGCATCCTGCTGCGCCCGCAGGACATCATGCAGGCGCTGCCCGGCAAGGTGGTGGTGGTCGTCTCAGGCAGCCAGGGCGAGCCGATGTCGGCGCTGGCGCGCGTGGCCGTCAACAACCACAAGCATCTCACCGTCGAGCGCGGCGATACGGTAGCGCTGAGCTCGCGCATCATCCCCGGCAACGAGAAAGCGATCTACCGGATGATGAACCACCTCGCCAAGCTAGGGGCCAACCTGATCTACGGCTCGATGAACCCGCCGCTGCACGTCTCCGGCCACGCCAGCGCCGAGGAGTTGAAGCTGGTGCTGAACCTGGTGCGCCCGCGCTACTTTATGCCCATCCACGGCGAGTACCGGCAGCTTGCCAAGCACGCGGCCCTGGCCCAGCATCTGCGCCACCTCGGGCTGGGGGAGACCTTCGTTCTCGAAACCGGCGAGACGCTGGAGCTGGACCGGCACGGCGCCCGCAAGGGCGAGCGGGTGACCGTCGGCCGCGTCTGCATCGACTCCGGCGCGGTCGATGACGTGGTCGCCGACATCGTGATTCGCGACCGCCGCCACCTCTCCGAAGAGGGGATCGTGCTGCCGATCATCGCCATCGACAAGCACACCGGCAACCTGGAAGGTCTGCCCGAGATCGTGACCCGCGGCTTCATCTCCGCCGACGACACCTCGGGAGTCCTTCAGCAGGCCCGCGAGGTGGTGGCGCGGACGCTCGAATCCTCAACCGCCGAGGAGCGCAGCGACTGGGGCGTCATCAAGGAGAAGGTCCGCGCCGACCTGCGCCGCTTCCTCACCAAGCAGACCTCCCGCCACCCGCTCATCATGCCGGTGATCCTGGAAGTGTGAGGGGGTGGGTGTCGGGCATGCCCGACCCCTACGGCCGGATCACCAGGTCGGGCCAGCAGGTCTCCGGCTCCTCGACGCCCCGTCGCGAGGAGCCCGCGGACGGCGTGGCCGGCTGCGGCGGCGGGAACTTCGGGTCCAGCGCCTTGGCGATCTGGTCGCGGACGTCCTCCAGGTGCATCCGGGACACCCGGTCGGTCGCGCGCGGCAGCGCCTTGGCAATCTCGGCGCTGATCGCGCGCAGCTCGCCGCGGAAGAACGGCCGCTCGTCGCCGGTCGCCGGCGTGCGTCCGTTGAGGCGGTCCGACAGCGTGCCAATGTACAGCCGTTGCAGGTTGCGGCGATAGCCGTCAACGTTGATCGCGGTGGCCGCCAGCTCGCTGAAGATGCCGCCGCGGAGGTCGCCGAGGAACTCGGCCGCGCGGTAGGCCTTCGGCCCGTCGATCGCCTCCTGCTCGATGAGCCGGTCGAAGCGGCGGCTGTCGAGCAGGGTGTTGAGCACCATGCGCTGCGCGTTGCGGATGCGGTCCAGCGCGCCCTGCGGCTCGATGCGCCGCAGGATGTCCGGCCGCACGAAAAACGCCGGCGTGCGGAACACGTTCTCGTTGAGGAACTTCACCGCGGCCGCCTGCCGCTCGCGCGGCACCGGGGTGAACAGCACGCCGTCCTGCCCGGCGTGCTTCTGCTGCGAGTGGAACCCGCCCACCAGCACGGCCACGTGGTTCATCTCGCGCGTCCACTGGCCCAGCACGCGGCCATGCACTTCTTCGAGATCGTCATACGGCTCGCCCTTGCGCGGCACCGCGGCGAGCAACAGGTCCATCACCCGCTTGATGTTGCGCTGGCCGAGCTCGCTGGCCTGGACGGCGTCGGAGTCGCCGACGGCTTCGGTGTTCTCGCCGGGATCGGAGCCCAGCGATTTGGCGGTTGAGAAGCGCAGCCACGGCGTCTTCTCCTGGGCGGCCAGAATCCACTCGTCGAGGGCCTTCTTCTCCGCGTCCGGGGTCGTGGCCCCCGGCGCCGGCTTGTAGCCCCAGACGATCGAGAAGACGTCATAGGGCCCGATCTTCGGGATCAGGTCGGCCGGATCGATGTTGTCCTCCGGCTGGGCCACGTAGTTGAAGCGCGAGTAGTCCATCAGCGTCGGAGTGTGGCCCATCTTCTTCACCCAGGCGCGGTCGCGGATCTTCTCGAACGGATACAGCGAGCTGGCCTTCATGTTGTGCGGCAGGCCCAGCGTGTGGCCCACCTCGTGCGCCACCACGTACTCCACCAGCTTGCCCATCAGCTCGTCGGGCAGCGGCAGGCGCTGCGCGCGCGTGTCCAGCGGGGCCACCTGGGCGAAGTACCAGTGGTTGACCAGGTTGAGGATGTTGTGCCACATGATGATGTCGGATTCGAGGATCTCGCCGGTGCGCGGATCGTGGACGTGCGGGCCCATGGCGTTCTCGATCGTCGAGGCCTGCCAGCGGATCACGCTGTAGCGCGCGTCTTCCGGGCTCCAGTCGGGATCTTCGGCCGGCGACGGCGGGTCCTTGGCGATGATCGCCTTCTTGAAGCCCGCCTGCTCGAAAGCGGGTTGCCACAGCTCGATGCCGCTCTTCACCCAGCGGACCCACTTCGGCGGCGTGGCCGGATCGACGTAGTAGACGATCGGCTTCACCGGCTCGGAGACGGCCGCGCCGGGGTCCTTCTTTTCCAGCCGCCAGCGGGCGATGTAAGTGCGCCGGGGCGCGCGGTGCTCATCGATCGAGTAGTCGTACTGGCGCACGTTGAAGTAGCCGACCCGCTCGTCATTAAGGCGCGGCATCATCCGGTTCTCCGGCAGCTTGATCATGCTGAAGTGCATCAGCACGGTGGCCGAGCCAGGGCGCATGCCCATGGCGAACGGCGAGGGCTCGCGCGGCGGCGTGGGCGCCCCCGGGCTGGGTGGCTCGATCGGCGAGGTGTAGGTGTGCGACGCCTCGGCCTCGATGTTGATCGGGAAGGCCTTGATCCGCTCCAGGAAGCTGCGGGCGGCGTCGAAGCCGCGGGCGCGCAGCGTGGCCCGCGGGCTGAACTCGGTCACCTCGGTGGTGAACAGCCGTGTCGCATCGATCACCGGCGCCTCGTCCTTGCCCAGCGCCTCGATGAAAAAGGACATGATGATCGTGTCGTTGTTTGAGTTCTCGACCGCCCGTGAGATCGGGTTGTTCTTATCGGCTACCACCTCGTAGGACACGTTGCGCAGCAGCACACGGCTGTCGATGCGCTGCCAGCGCACTACTCGGTTGCCCACGCTCATGCCGCCGTAACCGACCCCCGGCGTGCGGGCGACCTTGGTCACCCACAGAAAGTCCTTGCCCAGTTCCGCCTTGGGGATTTCATAGTAGACCTTGCTCTTGATCCGGTGCACGGTGAAGACACCGCGCTCGGTCCTGGCCTCTTTGGTGATGACTTTTTCGTAGGGTCTGATCTCCGGTTCCGCCGGCGGGCGGGCGCCGGGCCGCTCCTGGCCGGCGGCGGCGGCAGGGCCCTCCTGCGAAGGGGGATCCTGGGCCGGCAGGGCCACGGCGGCGGACACGAAAGCAGCAAGCAAGAGTAACGTGCGGATAGTCATGGTTGCCTCGCGGAGTGAAATGGTCAGGTAACGAGCCAGTATATCGCAGCCGCCCGGAATTTCGGTGACAGGCTACGCTTTCACTAATTTCATCTCCCGCGGCCAGCACCTAATTGGTGAAAGCGTAGCCTGTCACCGAAATTCCCTTGACGCGCGCCGGCCGCGGGAATATGGTCGGGTCGTCATGATGCGCCTTCTGGTGTTGGCGCTGCTGGCGCTGACGCTGCGCGCCGAGCGGCTCGATCTGGCGCCGTTCGCCCGCCCCTGTTGCGCGCGGGCGGTCGCGCTTCAATACTGGTTCCGCAACTGGCCCTATCCGCCGCCTCAAGCGCCCGATACCGAAGACCCGGTGGACGATCCCTGGCAGGGGGAGTGGATCACGGCCAAGACCGAAGTCTCCCGCGAGTGCGTACTCACCTTCCAGCTCCTTGAGACCTCGGAAAACAAACGCGCCGCCGCGCCGGAGCGGACCTTCGCGCGGGCCGCCCGTAAGATCCCGCCGCCCGATCCCATCGCGCGGCAAGGCGGGCCGCTTTCCCCCGAAGATCCGGGGCGCAGCGAGCAGACCCCGGCGGTGCTGATGCTGAAGATCAGCGCGCGCGGCCGCTCGGCGGCGCCGGTGCACCTGTGGATAGCGATGGGCGCTCGGTGCGGGCCCATGTCCGGCTGCCGGTGGGAGCAACAGCTGGGGTGGAAGGGGCCGCACTGCATGTGACGGGGGCCGCCGGCCCGGCGGCGTACGTGCTGATCCCGTTCATCCCCGCGCTGACGGCGCAGGAGCGCGCGCAACTGGCGCGGCTCGACTACGACCGCGAGCGGGCGCGCGTCGATGACGAGTACGATTACACCGCGTCGCGCTACAACCTCAACCACGGCGCCGTGCTTTGGACGCTGGGCGAGCATTACTTGCACACCCGCGACCGCGCCTGGCTCAGCGTGCGGCTGCCCGAGGGCAAGCGCGTCGCCTGCGTCGAGATTGACGGCAAGCCGTGGAAGGCGACCGACGCCGCCGGCCGCATTCGCCTGCCCAAGACCGGCGCCCCGCTGCGGCTGGTGATCTCTCTGGCGCGGTAGGATAAGTCTCCCGACTTGTCTACCGTTGCCCCCGGCGCGGCTCGGGGAGCCGCCCCACCCGGGCCAGGCGAACGCCGATCAGCTCTTTCCGCCGCGGGCGGCTCCCGTCTGGGGCGCCAGCGCGTCTTTTCGCTCGACCGGCTGTTCGGTGCGGAAGATGTTCTCGAAGATCTCGCGGAGTTTGTCGGTCGCCTGTTTGGAGAACAGCCCCGACAGGGCGCACAGCGCGGCCACCCCGTACGGGCTCACCGCCTGGGACCCGCTGGCGCCAACGACGCCCCCGCGCATAGCCAGATACACCACTACCGCCAGCGCCATCCCGATGAAGGGCCGCAGCAGATACCACCAGGCCCAGCTCACCGTCAACTGCTCATTGCCGGCGTAATCGGCGAACGAGGTGGCCAGGTGGATGTAAGCGCCGAGCGCGCCGGCCAACGCAGCGATCAGCAGGTAGCGGGTCTCCGATGGGAGGAGGTATTGCCCCCAGAAAAAGTCGGCTGGTTCGAGTGGCGTCCCGGCGATCGGCCACAGCTTGACCAGCAGATACAGGATCACCAGCGCGACCACGACGACATAGCCGCCGATAATGAACTGGAGATAGAGGGGCATGGGTTTCCCGCTGGCGGGCAGGGGAGCGTTAGGTTGGTTCGCGGACATGTGTCACCTCCGGCACTGCTGGCAATTCTATGCCGGGCCACGCGGGCAGTCAAGGCGTACGCCGGCGGCCACCGCTTCGGCGGCCAGGTAGCCGCTGCGGACGGCGCCTTCCATGGTGGCCGGCCAGCCGGTGCGGGTCCAGTCGCCGGCCAGGAAGAGGTTCGCAATACGGGTGCGGGCAGGCGGGCGATGGGCCTCCAGGCCCGGTCGCGCCGAGAAGGTCGCACGCAGCTCCTTGAACAGGTGGCTGCGCTCCAGGCGCGCCTCGCGCACCCGCGGGAAGAACTCGGCCAGCTCGCGCAGGGCCAGCGCGATCACCTCGGCGCGGTCCATCGCCATGAGGCCGCGGGCGGCGCTCACCACCACCAGCACGTAGCGCCCGCCGGACTTGTTGAAGGTCCACTGGATGGTGCGATCCAGCAGCGCGGCCTGGGGGAGATCCATCACCGGGCGGTCGAACCACAGGTGGATGCCGGCGATCGGCGAATGCTCGAATGCGGTGAGGTCCAGGTCCAGCTCGGGCGCTAGCGCGCCGATCCGCTCGAAGGGAACGGCGGCGATGTAGGAATCAGCCTGGCGCAGCTCGCCGTTCACGCTGGCGCCGCGCACCCGGTCCTCCGCGATCACGAGGCGCTCCACAGGGGTACGCAGGTGAATGGCGACGTTCGGCAGCCGGCGCGCGGCTTCGCAAAGCTCGGAGAGCGGAACCTCGGGAACGCCCATCTCGTGGGCGCCGGCGCCGGCCAGCAGTCCGATCCGGAAGACCTGGAGGCCGTGCGAGGCCGCCATGCGGTCGAGCTCCTCGTTGATGGCGCTGACCAGGACCGGGCGCCAGAAGCGCGCGATGGCGCCGCGCGTCTGCCGGCGCCCGCGGAGCCAGTCGAGCATGGTGATGCGGTCCAGCTCGGCGGGGCTGCGCGATTCGCGCCTGAGTGCGGCCAGGCCGCGGACCAAGGAGAGCTTGTCCGCCGTGCTCAGGAATCGCAGGCGCATCAAAGCCAGCAGTGACCTGAGCGTACCCTGGCCGGGGCGAAAGACCGAGACGCGCCCGCCCGGCTCGACGAAGCGGAACTCGCGGTGGAAGCGGATGCGGCCGGCAACGCCCAGGCGGCGGTAGAAGTCGAGCAGGCTGGTGCAACAGCGGAGCAGCACGTGCTGGCTGTTGTCGATCAGTTCGCCGGCGCGTCCCAGTGCAAAGGACGACGCGCGCCCGCCCAGGGCCGGGCGGGACTCGTACAGATCGACTCCGAACCCCGCCTCGGCCAGCGCCGCGGCAGCAGCCAGGCCGGCCAGGCCGCCGCCGGCGATGATCACCTGCCGCATGCGGCTAGCGGGCCACCTGTCCGACCACGTTCTCCATCAGGCGCAGGCCGCAGTCGTCATCCAGGGTCAGCATCGACTCGGGATGGAACTGGACGGCCTCGATCGGCAACTCGCGGTGCCGCACGCCCATGATCACGCCGTCGTCGGATTCGGCCGTGATCTCCAGGCACTCGGGCAGCCTGTCTCTCTTCGCGAACAGCGAGTGGTAGCGGCCCACCTTGAACTTCTCGGGCAGCCCGGCGAAGACGCCCTGGCCGTGGTGGCCCACGATGGAGGGCTTGCCGTGCATGGGATAATCCAGCACCCCCAACTCGCCGCCGAAGGCTTCGACGATGCCTTGCAGCCCGAGGCAGACGCCGAACACAGCTATGCGCCGTGCGGCCGCGTAGCGCACCAGGTCGGGCACGCCGAAATCGGCGGGGCGGCCCGGGCCGGGCGAGATCAGGATGAGGTCGGGCGCGACCTGCCCTATCAGCTCGAGCGGGAAGCCGGCGCGGTAGGTGACCACCTCAGCCCCGGTCTGCCGCGCGTAGTTGGCCAGCGTGTGGATGAAGCAGTCGTCGTTATCCACCAGCAGCAGCTTGAGGCCCTGGCCGCGGCGCTCGCGCGGCGGCGCCGCAGCCTCGCGGGCCGCCGGCTCCAGGGCGCGGAAGAAACCGGTCGCCTTGAGCCGCGTCTCCTCCTCCTCCATCGCGGGAACCGAATCGTAGAGCAGCGTGGCCCCGGCGGGGTAGGATGCGATGCCGTCCTTGAGGTGCGTGGTGCGGATGAGGATGCCGGTGTTGATGTCGCCGTTGAGCAGGAGCATGCCGATGGCCCCGCCGTACCAGCCGCGGGCGTCCTTTTCGAGATCTTCGACGGCCTGGGCGGCGGCCTTCTTCGGCGCGCCGATCACGGTGACCGCCCACATGTGGCTGAGGAAGGCGTCCAGCGAATCGAAGCCCGGCTTCAGCGTGCTCTCGACGTGATCGACGGTGTGGAAGACGCCGGCGTAAGACTCGATCAGCCGCCGCCCGATGATGCGCACCGAACCGGGGACCGAGACGCGCGACTTGTCGTTGCGGTCCACGTCGGTGCACATCGTCAGCTCGGATTCCTCCTTGACGGAGTTGAGCAGCGCGCGGATGTTCTCGGCGTCGCGCAAGGGATCGCCGGTGCGGCGCGCGGTGCCGGAGATGGGGCAGGTCTCGATGCGGCCGCCCTCGACGCGGACGAACATTTCCGGCGAAGCGCCGATGAGCTGCTCGTCGCCGAACTGGAGCAGGAACTCGTAGGGGCTGGGGCTGGCCACCTGCATGCGCTCGAACAGCTCGGAGGGCTTGCCGGAGTAAGGTGTGCGGAAGGTGCGGCGCAGCACCACCTCGTAATAGTCGCCGCGGCGCATACCCTGGCGCACGGCCTCGACCTTGGCCATGTACTCCTCGGGCGTGTGATCCGAAACAATTTCACCGCGTTCCGTTTGAGACGCCGGAGGCGCCGGCTCGCCGGAGCGCTCCAGCGCCAACGTGGACAGGCCGCCGGCGTCGAACTCGTACTGGCAGCGCTCGATCAGCTCGCGCTTGCGGTCCATGTAATAGATGTCGTCGCAGAGAAACAGGTGGAGGTCCTTCTGGCCGTCGCGCGGCAGCTTGAGGCGGATGGGATCGAACTGGAACAGCAGGTCGTAGCCGAAGGCGCCGACCAGAGCCAGCCGCGTGTCCTTCGTGTTACTGAACTCCCGGACCAGCGCCCGCAGGATGGAGAAGGCCGAGGGCTGCTTGCTGCGCTCTTCCTCGGGAAACAGCTCCGGCAGCGGCTTCAGGCGGCCGCACAGCCCGCCGCCGGAAATGCCGAGCGTCTCCCAGTGCGGATGGGCCTCCAGCACCGGGAACAGCATCTGGACGAGCATCTGGCCGCGCAGGTTGAGCGGGCGGAACCACATCTCGCGGCCGCGGGCGACGATCTCCAGCGGCGGGCGCGCCGAAGCGATGTCCCAGCGCGAGTAGCGGCCCGGGTACTCGTAGCCGGAGGAGAGGTAAAAGCCGTGGAAGCTGTCCAGCTCGCGCAGAAGGTTCTTGAGTCCCTTGCGGAAAGGGACGCGGGAGGTGCGGCGGGTGACGGTAATCCCGCCGGGCGTTTCGTATCTGAGCTCGTGCATCGTCGGCCGCTAGCCTGTGTGCGTGCCCACGACAATCACGCCGACGGGCACGCTGCCGATGGCGCCGTGGAGCACCCAGCCGCCCTCGCCTTCCTGTTTCACGCCGGCCGGCTCGGCCTTCTCCAGCTTCCAGACGCTGAGGATGGCCGGGTGCGCGGTGCCGGAAGCCTTAACGCTCATCTTGACCAGCGCCTCGTAGTCCGGCGCGGCGTTGAGATCCTTGTCCTCGGCCGCCGGGACCAGCAGCAGGAAGTCCCGCTGCGGCGAGACGCCCTGATGGGCGCCGTCCACCGGATAGAAGCTGAGGCGCAGAGTGTAGACGCCGGGCTTGAGGCCCTGCCCGCGCCGGTCGGCGCCCTTGGCCGGGAAACGGATAACGCCCACCAGCGCCCCGTGGGGAATGCCGCTGAGCGACGCGCCCTCTTCGGCGGCGCCTCCGGAGGGCGCCTGGCTGCGGAACCAGACCTCGGCGAACACCGCGCCGCTGGAGGCGACGACCTTGGCGCCCGTCTTCTGGAGCGCCTCACGGATGGCGGGCGCAAGCTCTTCCGGCGGAGCGCCGGCGGCTTCGTACTTGTACTGGCTGGAGGCAACCGCGGCCGCCAGCGACAGGCAGAGAAAGACTCTTCGCATGGGCTTCCAGCTCCCTCTTTTCAGAGTAGCGTGCTTTCGGGCCTGTTGGGCGAGGTCCTAGCGCCCCACCAGCGGCGCGATCACCCGATCCAGTTCCGCCTCGGTCCAGGCGGGAATCCGGATGTTCTTGTGCAGGCTCCAGCGCTCCGTGTGCTCCACCGTGGCGCCGGAATCGAGCCTGGTCATCGGGCCGAGGCTCTCCAGTTCCAGGAAGTCGGCGTTGGTGAAGGTCTCGAACGAGCAACCGAAGTCGGGGTAGGTGCGGCTGGGATCGGCCGTGGTCTCCTTCATGAACAGATCCGTGCCCAGCAGGTAGGCGGCCCAGGTGCGCGGGTTGAACAGGCCGAGCTTCTGCGGCGCGGCCACCTTGGGGTCCTGGCGCAGGGTGAGGTACTTGAAGAAGATCCGCCAGCGCTCGTCGGAGAGATCGGTGTAGGCCCAGATCACCAGCGGGTGAGTGGGCAGCAGCACGTCCGGGTGCTTGCCGCGCGGCGGGACGCCGGCGATGGCCGTGCCGCCCTGCGCCAGCACGGTCAGCGCCCAGGGCGCCAGCTCGATCGCCCACGCCGTAGTGTTGCGGACGCGGTGCCGCACCTCGACCCGCCCGCCGGTGGCGGACATGGTGATGATGAGCTGCTTCTCCAGGCCGGTCGAGGGCTCGACCGGCGCGGTGGCCACCAGGGTGCCGCCCTTGGCCTGGATCTTCACCGGGAAGTTGTCCGGCGCCCAGGTGGTGGCCAACCGCTCCGGCGCCACCCAGAGGCGGTGGCCGCCGCGGAGCTGGAATTCCTTCTCCCCGCTCTTGCCGAGCTGCTCGGCGAATTCCTTGAAGAGGTTCTGGCCGCCAACGAAGCCGCAGCGGATAATCCGCGGCCCGACGTCGCCGGTCACCACCAGCTCGATCTCCCCGTTGGAGACGCGGTAACAGTTGGCCCAGCCCTGGTAAGCGGTCTTCTCGATGCGAACGGCGGATAAGGCGGTCATGGCAAGTGCAAGCGCGAACAGAGCGGTCTTCGACATCCGGAAGATGATAACATGATCCGCACCCAGATCAGCCTGGACGAGCAAGAGTACGCGCTGCTGAAGAAGGAGGCCAAGTCGCTGGGAATCTCGGTCGCTGAATTCGTGCGCCGGGGGGTGCGCCAGATACTCCCGCCCCGGGGGGAGAGGCCGTGGATGCGTTACGCCGGCCTGGTCGAGTCCGGCAACGCCCGGTCCAGCCAGTCGATCGACGAAATCGTCTATGGCTCGAAAGACTGAGTGCTACGTCGATACCTCGGCGATGATCGCCTTCCTCGACCGCTCTGACAGCTTCCACCCGCTATTCCGGTGGCTTTTCTCGAATCCGCCGTCGCTGGTCACCTCCGCCCTGGTCGTTGCCGAAGGGCACGGCTGGTTTCTTCGTCGCTACGACCAGCGCCGGGCAATCCAGTTCCTGAACTTCATCGTGGAAGTGCCGGTGCTGACGGTGCTGGCTTTCGGTCAGGAGCAGCTCGCCAGGTCGGCCCAGGTGGTCAAGAAATACTCCGACCAGCCGCTCACGCTGGCGGACGCCCACGGCCTGGTGGTGATCAAGGAGCGCCGGATCGCTGTATGCTGGTCCACTGATCGCCACCTTGGACTCACCGGGGCACGGCTGGTCACATGATGGCTGCCATGCAGGGCGCTGGACTATCGCGGCTTCACGAACGCGATCTGCTGACGGATCGCCTGCGGCAGGGCTTCCAGCATTTGCTCGTGATGCAGCAGGATGTTCTTGATGTGTCCCAGCTCACTCTCAATTCTGGCGAAGCGTTCGTCCATCCGCGCAAGCTGGCCGACGAACAAGGCTTGGTTGTTTATCAGCGCAGCCAGCGCCTCTTCGAGCCGACCGTTCGAAGGCCGTCTTGTTGCTTTATTCGCCATGTTTCCTCCTGATGCTACCACTGGCTGGCGCTGGCCGCCGCCCACCGTATCAGCCGGCCGCTGTATGCTGGTCCACTGACGACTCCTACACGAGGAACAAAGTGATCTTCTCATTCATCCCACGCTTGTGTCTCTGCCTGCTGGCGGGCTGCGCCCTCGCCCGGGCCGCGGCGCTGAATTGTGACCTCAGCCAGTACAGGGAAATCCCCGGGCTGAAGGCCGAAGTGGCCGGCGACGCGCTGCGCGTAAGCTGGCAGGGCGAGCGCGGGCAGCAGCTCCGCGCGACGTTCGCCATCGAGGCCGCGCGGCCGGTGGTGCGCGAGCTGGCCGTTCGCAAGCAGGGCGGCGCCTGGACCGTGCTCGGCCAGAACCTCGCGCCGGAGTTTCAGGTGACCGCTGGCGTGCGCCGCATCTCCAACCAGCAGCTCGCGCCGCTGCGCGGGCTGAAGCTGGAGCTGACGCCGGAACTGATCGAGCGCGAGAAGTGGAAGGTGTTCTGGGACGCGCCGCTTACGATTCCCGGCTCGTCCGGGACCAATCCGGACCTGCCGCGGCGGCTGGAGGAGATCCGCCGCGGCGCCTCCTCTTTCCAGACCAGCGCCTGCCAGGTGAAGACCGACGGGGCCAGGCTGGAGGTGTCTTTCCCGGGCCTGTCGCTGGGGATCTTTTCGGGCCGGCTCCAGTTCACCGTGTACAAGGGGACGAACCTCCTTCGGCAGGAGGCGATTGCGAAGACCGAAGAGCCTTCGGTCGCCTACAAGTACAGCGCTGGCCTGAAGGGTTTCCGCACCGACACGGCGCCGCGGGTCGTGTGGCGCGACGTCGCCCGCGCCTGGCAGAAGTACGAGTTCGGCGGCGCGCCGAACAGCGATCCGGTCGCGCTGCGGGCACGCAACCGCCTAGCCGTCATCGAAACGGCGGCCGGCTCGCTGGTCGTGTTCCCGCCGCCGCACAAGTTCTTCTTCGGGCGCGAGATCGAACTGAACCTCGGCTACGTCTGGTACCGCAAGGACGACGCCGGCTCGTTTTCCGCCGGCGTACGCCAGCCGGACCACGAGGAGATGTTCCGTCCCTATGGGGTGTCGCAGGAGCTCTGGGAGAAGCGCGTCCGCCAGGCCCGCAGCTTCGCGCTGGGCAACTTCGCGCTGTACAACGCGCCGCCGGGCACGTGGCAGCGCATGGCCGTCTACTACTACCTGAGTCCCGAGCCGGGGCCCGCTGCCGCTAACGCCGTGCTGGCTTACACGCACGATGATCGCTACAAGCCCCTGCCCGGCTACCAGGTCTCGGTGAGCCACTTCCACACCGCCTTCCACGAGATGCTGCTCGACGCCGGCAGCTTTGATGTCCAGGCGCCGTGGATCCCGGTCTTCCGCGGCTTGGGCGTCAACATCGCCGTGATGTCCGACTTCCACGGCGACGGGCACACCAAGGACCCGGGGCCGCTGCGCTTCCGCGAGCAGCACGCCTATTTCGAAGGCGGCAGGCGCCACTCCGACCGCGACTTCCTCATCATGCCCGGCGAGGAGCCGAACACCAGCTTCGGCGGCCACTACTCGATGCTCTTCGCCAGGCCGGTCTACTGGACCCACGTCCGCCAGCCGGGGCAGCCGCTCACCGAGAACCATCCCCAGTACGGCAAGGTCTGGCACATCGGCTCGCCGGCCGACGAGCTGGAGATGCTGCGCCAGGAGAACGGCCTGGTCTGGCAGGCGCACCCGCGCACCAAGGGATCCAGCGGCTACCCCGACGCGATCCGCGATTCGGAAGCGTTCCGCAGCGACCGCTTCCTGGGCGGCTCCTACCAGTCGCTGCCGGTGGATCTCTCCGAGAGCCGGCTGTGCGAGTCGCGCTGCTTCGGCACGCTGGACGACATGAACAACTGGGGCGGGCCTAAGTACCTGCTGGCCGAGGGCGATACCTACCACAAGTACCCCGAGGACGAAGCCTACCCGCACCTCACCGTCAGCTACATCAAGCTCGACCGCCTGCCCCGCTTCGACGAGGACTGGACGCCCATCATCCGCGCCCTGCGGGCCGGCGACTTCTTCGTCACCAGCGGCGAGGTGCTCATCAAGCGCTTCGCGGTTGAGGGCGCCGGCAGCCAACGCACGGTGACGGCGGAGCTCGAGTGGACCTTCCCGCTCGAGTTCGTCGAGGTCGTCTGGGGAGACGGCCAGAAGACCGATCGCCAGGTCATCTCAGCCACCGACCGGCCGCCGTTCGCCAGCGAGCGCTTCGCCATCCCCTTCGACGCCGCCGGCAAGAAGTGGGTCCGCTTCGCCGCCTGGGACTCGGCCGGCAACGGGGCTTTCACCCAGCCGGTGCATTTGGGCCCAATATGAGTCACCATCTCCAGGTCCTCATCCCCGAGGAGCTTGAAGCCCTCATCCGGAAAGCTGCCCAGCGGACCCGGGTGTCCAAAGGAGAGTGGGTACGCAGGGCCATCGAGGCGGCTCTGCGGCGTCCCTCCGGCCACGAGCCGCCGCCGCTCCAAGACCCACTGACCAGGATGGCCTCGCTGGGGGCGCCTACCGCCGACATTCAGGAGATGCTCTCCGAGCTCGAGGCAGGACGCTCGTGAGCGTCTTCATCGATTCGGCCCG
>JBBTDS010000235.1:0-1411 GCA_038060875.1 Acidobacteriota bacterium
GTTCGAGGAGCCGCCGGCCGATCCGTCGGCGCCGCTCTGGGCCCACCGCCAGCTCCTGCTGCTGAGACAATTCCGTCAGGTCGTGGACTGGTGGATCGACAACCGCCAGATCGAAACCGGCGAGATGGGCGGCGGCCTCGGCGACGACACCGACATGGTGCAGAACTGGCCGGCCATCGCCCTGCTCGACGGCCCCTCGGAAAAGATCCGCGACTCGGTGCGCCGGGTGCTGGAGGCCTGCTACGCCCAGCGGCTCATCGTCAATGGCATGAACCGCAACCGCACCGACGCGCTACACGCCTACGAGGAAGGCATGAACGCCTACGGGCCAGCCTTCCTGCT
Organism: Acidobacteriota bacterium; assembly: GCA_038060875.1. Classification (GTDB taxonomy): domain Bacteria; phylum Acidobacteriota; class Terriglobia; order Bryobacterales; family Bryobacteraceae; genus JBBTDS01. The sequence goes on from JBBTDS010000235.1 coordinate 343, forward strand.
CGACTACGGCAACCCCGTCCTGTTCGAGCGCATGATGGAGACGGCCTCGCACTACCCGCGTCTCACCGGGATCAACGCCGCCGGCCACCGCCACTTCCGCTCCGACCAGTACAGCGCCACCGACCTGGTCGAAGAGGGATACCACGCGCGCGAGGACATTTACAGCCACCTCATTCTGCACCCGGGTCTCTACGCGGCCTGGTACAACGGCGCGCCGGCGGTCAAGGACCTGCTCAAGGAGTTCGCCGATTCGCTGCTGGCGCACTGGCAGACGGAGAGCTATCCGAACCTCGCCAAGGCGATTTTCTTCGCCGATGATCGCGTCGCCGGCCGCAGCACGCCCAACACCGAGACTTACAACCTCGTCTGGGGTCTGTACGACCTCGACCGCGACGCGAAGTACCTCTGGCTGCTGCGCGAGGCCGTCCGCACCGGTGACATTTCCCGTGCCGGCGCCGTGAACGGTCCCTGGCTGATTGACTTCCCCGACATCGCCGCCACGCTGGCCGCCGAAGTGCGGCGCCGCAACATCCACGATCACAACCTCCAGACCGACCAGGCTGGCCTGGTGGCCCGCGTGCTCGCCTGGCAGGCCTCCGGCGATCTCAAGCTGATCGAGGACGCTCACGCCGCTCTCGTCAAGCACATGGCCCAGAACATGTACCTCTACACTGAGGCCGAACAGTTCACCGACCGCATCTGGATTCCTACGCTCTCGTTGCAGCGCGAGCGGCTGGGCGGCGTGGCCCACTACCGCAACTACATCTACCCGGGCCACGCCGTGAGCTGGGAGGAGACCGGCGGCGAGGTGGCCGCGCTGGTTCCGGCGGCGCGAAGCGACTATCTCCGCCTCATCGTCTTCAACGCTGCGGACCACGCACGCCGCGTGCGTGTGCGCGTCTGGCGGCTCGACAACGGCCGCTACGAAGTGACCGCCCGCGAAGAGAACGGCGCCGTGCTCTCCTCGCGGACCTTGCGCCTCAAGCGCTACTCGCCGGTCGAGCTCGATCTGCCCTCGAAGAAGACGGTGGTGGTCGAATTCCGGCAACTGGAACGCGGCGTCCCGCTC
>JBBTDS010000236.1:0-1474 GCA_038060875.1 Acidobacteriota bacterium
CACCGAAGACCCAAATGTTAGGTCACCGAAGTACCGTGGAAATCGAGGCTAGCCCGATGCCCTGTTTCTTTACCAGCCGCAGGATCGCGGCTCCCAGCATCCCGCGAGCGGTCATGTTCACTCACTGCTCGAGTCTGGCACTGCCAACCCCACCCGAGGCGTTGGCCTGGGTGACGGCGTCGGCTTCGTAGCCGAAGGCCACCACACCGGTGATCCGGCGACCTCGTTTGATGAGAGCGGCGCGAGCATCGCGAATCCGGCTGGCGATGATCTCACGCTGGAACTGAGCGAAGGTCGAGAGCAGATTGAGCAGGAACATTTCAAAGGCGCCGACCCCGATCTCCGGCCTGGCGGCAACGAAGAACCGGACCCGCCGCGCGCGGAACTCCTCCAGCAGCCCGGCACAATCCGCGACCCGCCGCGAGAGGCGATCGAGCCGGTGGACGGCGAACGCATCCACGTCGCCCGAAGGAATCTTCCGTAACAGCCGCTGGAGCGCGGGGCCGTCAACGGTCGCACCCGATCGCCATCCATTTATTGCGCAGCCGCCAGGGCGGGCTTGACTTCGCCCCACGTTGTATGTACAGTGTAGGCGTGGAATTCGATTGGGATTCCCAGAACCGGAAGCATGTCGCGCGGCGCCGGGTCACCCCGGAAGAAGCCGAGCAGGTGCTCCGGAACGATCCCCTGGTGGTTCAGTTCCAGGATCATGCCGTCGAGGAACGGGTGCTATGCCTGGGGCAAACGGACAGGGGCAGGCTGCTGGCGCTGGTGTATGTCGAACGAGGCCAGGCGATAAGGGTGGTCACGGCGTACCCAATGACCCGCCGGCAGGAGGAGTTCTACTTCAGGAAGCAATAACCTATGGCGAGGAAGAAGACAGCCAAAGCGACGACGATTCCGAAGTTCAAGAGCGAAGCCGAAGAGGCGGCCTGGTGGGACGCCCACCCCGACTTCATCGTGGAACAATTCGAGAAGGCGGCCAAGGAGGGGCGCTTGTTGCGGGGCATTCCGAAGTCCAAGAGCGTCACCATCCGGATACCCATGAGGGACCTGGAGGCCGCCCAACGCCTCGCGGACCGCAAGGGTCTGCCGTACCAGACCTACATGAAGATGCTCCTGCACCAGGCCCTCGAGAAAGAGCGCGCCGAGGGGTGAGATGGCGTTAACTGTAGACGCGGTTTCGAAGATGTCCGGCTTGGGGTCTCCGACCATGCGCCGCCGTTAACCAACAGCAGAGAATCCGGCCAGAGACCGTGAGCAACGGCCTCCGGTGAAGTGGAAGATGCGCGCCGCTGGCAGGCCAAGCAAGACAGCGCCCGAAACAGAGAGAACTGGAAGCCGCCAAGTGCTTGACGGTTGCGGAGTTGCGGGCAGACGACTGCCGCTAACAAACTGCACGGGGAGAAGTTGAAAAAAACGCCTCCTCAGCAGAATTTGTGGGTTGATTCCGGTTCTGGGAGTCGTCCCAAGT
>JBBTDS010000237.1:0-6168 GCA_038060875.1 Acidobacteriota bacterium
ACTTGGGACGACTCCCAGAACCGGAATCAACCCACAAATTCTGCTGAGGAGGCCTACTTTTGATGTGCCGGGATCCCAGCGCACGCGCGCCACGGGTATGAATCGTTCGGGACAAGTGGTGGGGATGTTCGTGGACAGCGGCGGCGTGACTCATGGATTCCTCACCCGGGTAGCCCCAGCCTGGCGGAGTCAGCTCCTGACGGTGGACGACGACGGCGCCGACTGCCCGGGCGGCCTCCGCACCATCCAGGAGGCGGTGGCTCAGGCGCCGGCCGGCGCGACCATCCAGGTTTGCCCCGGCATCTACTTCAAGAGCGTCACCATCGCCGGCCCCGAAAAGAACGGCCTGAAGCTCATCGCCCAGGGCCGCGAAAACGAAGTGGTCCTGCAAGGCGACTACACCGAGCGGGACGGCTTCCACCTCGAGAACGTCTCCAACGTCCTGATCCGCGGCTTCACCGTCCGCGACTTCGGCAACAAGCCGACTACCCCCAGCGAGTGGGGCGCCGGCAACCAGATCTACCTGATGAACGCCCACTACAACACCATCGAGCACAACACGCTGGTCAACGGCGACATGATGGGGATCATGCTGATGGACTCCGGCAACAATACCGTCCAGCAGAACGTGGCCTTCGTGGATAATGCGAACCTGGCCAACTGCGGCATCCATGTCGCGGGGGCCAAGTCGGCCCAGAACGTGTTCCGGCAGAATATGACCTATGGCAACAACTTCGCCGGGATCATGATTCGAGGGGCGGGCCCCGGCAACTATGTCATGGACAACACCGTGGTCAGCAACGGCCGGTTCGGCATCGACGTCGAGAACACCAACGAGATCTGGATCGAAGGCAACCGCGTCAGCTACAACCGGGGATTCTGGGGCACGACGCCCGGCGGGAAGGAGCCGGGTGTGGGCATCTACCTGGTGAACGTGAACAAGGCGACGGTGTTCGACAACCGGCTGCGCAGCAACAGCGGTGGGGACCTGAGCTGGGACGGCAAGGGCGAGAACTCGATCGCCTCCAACGCGTGCGAGAGCTCAACCCCCGCGGGAGCGTGCGCCAGGTAACAGGAGGCGCCCCGTGCTCCGGGCAACGGCCGGGCTCGCGGTCACCGCGGCCCGGCTGCCTCCTGTCAGGCGCCGCGCACGGATTGATTGCGCAACCGCTCCCCGCCGAGGGGGCGCCCGGTCGCGGTTCAGTTACGCTGCCGAGCCGCGCGCGTAAGCAAGCGGTCTGCGTGATGCGCAAGCACTTGTGACGCCGCGTATAGCGCGTAGCGAGGGATGCCGGCGGTTCTGAACAAGGAATCGGGCCTGTTTGAAGAAGGCCTTCTGAACCGCGAGCGGGGCCTTCTCCAGTGCTCTCAGGAAGCGTTCCGAATAGGCCAGCTTCATTGGCGAGCGCGCTGTCTCCTCGCCTGCCCCTTAAGATGGCCTTTCAGTGAGGCGATCGTCTGGCCGGCCGTGGGGAACGGCCCGTAAGACCGGCCTTTCTTATAGTCTTCCAGGCTCTCGGCGATCTCGCGGTCCACGACCGACTTGGGTGTGAACGTGATCTTGCCTCTCTCGACCCTGGCTTCGAGCAGATCCCCCACCCCGATGCGGACCTGGGCGCGCACGTGGGCGGGAATCACTATCTGGTATTTGTTCTTCACCCTCACCAGCGACATCCGACTCTCCGGGCGTTCATCAGTTCAACAGTTCAACTCCGACGATAGCGGCCCCGCGCGGCCGTGTCAAGCGCAGCGGCCCCGGATGTTCGGGCGGGGCAACGGCGTCGCCAGCCAGGTCTCCGGCGGGCGCTGTTTGCCGGTTCGCGGCAACGCCCCGTTAGCCAGAGTTTCGTCTCCGGCCATCTGCTTCGAACCCCGATCAGCGAGAGGACTTCGCACGAGCCCAGGCGCATACTCATTTCCCTCCCGCCGGGACCCGCCGCCGCAGCTCGTCGAAGAAATTCAGCAGGAACGTCAGGCGGGTTTGGGGCTTCTCCTCCTCCGTTCCGGGTGGCAGCATCAACGCGAGGACGCGGTTGCCGTCGGGCGCGAGGTCGAAATCCCACCAGGCCGGAACCGGCGCGAGCCGCTTCTCGGACCAGACGCGCCACGTTTCCGGAATGAAGGCGTCGCCTTTCACCGAGTAGGTCACCGCCATGATGCGGTTGTCCGGCCTCAGGTAGAACAACTCCGGTCTGGTTCGAGACCAGGCCGTCGCTCCTCCACCTCCGCTGTACACCAGCCGCTTCGCTCCGCCCTCCGGAAACGGCTGGACGTACACCTCAAAGCTTCCCGATTCGGTGGAGGTGTAAGCCAGCCAACGCCCGTCCGGCGAGAAGGCCGGCGCCCACTCCGTGAACCGCGTCCGCAGGAACGGTTCAGGCTTGCCCGGCCTTGGATCGTCGGGGTTGTCGCCCGCGAGCGGCAGCGTCCAGATGTCCCAGCGCGTCTCCTCGGTGAACTCGGCAAACGCGAGCCTCTTGCCGTCGGGGGAAAGGCGGGGAGCGAGGTAGTTTCCCGGCTTCGCCGGCAGGGGATCCAGCTTACCGGCGCTGTCCAGCCACATGAGGGACTTGGTCGCGCCGGCGGCTTTTCCGCTGGCGTAAATCAACGATCCCGTGCGGGAAAAATCGAACTGTGCGCTCCCGAAGCCGGGCGCGCTGGCGACTTCCTCCACCACCGGCGCCGGCGGTCCCATCAGTTCCCAGGTTGCGGGGTCGAAGCGCACGGTGAACAGCGTGCCCCGCTGGACGTACACCAAATGGCCACTGGGAAGATACCGGCCGTAATAGCCGCCGCGCCAGAGAACCTTCCGGCGCTTGTCCTTCAAAGACTGCACCACGACGGCGCCGGTTTCCTCGATGTTGGACGCAACTCCAGCAGTGAACAGGGCGGCTTCCCCGCCGGGAAGGATTTGCGGCCAGCGGTGGCTGTCCTCGGCATTCGCCTCGTCCGGTTCCGTGACCCGTTGCCGGGTCCCTCCCGCGGAGGGGATCTTCCAGAGCCCACCCCTCGGGCCCAACGCTGCGATAATGTCGCCGTCTTCGCTACAAGTGGCTCCTAGCGGGAGTTTACAGCATATTGGCTCCGGCTGCCGGCTACCGCGCTGGTGTCATCACGTCGATCTGGCCGCAAATGATTGAAATATAAGCAGTTCTGTTCCACCCCCACTGCCCCGCCGACAGCGTCGAGTTCCGCTCCATTACCGAGGAACTGGCCCAGACCTGCGAGCACATCACGCTGGTGTTCGACAAGGGGAACAACAGCGAGGCGGCCTTCGACACGCTGGCCGCCACCACATCGAGGATGCGTTCAAGCAGATGAAGAATCCGCACTTCCTACATTGGAGCCCGATGTTTCACTGGACCGACTCCAAGATCCGTGTCCACGCCTTCTACTGGGCGATCGCCGTACTGGAGCAGGCGCCGCTCGCCCTCCAGCGCCCGGATGTTGCTCACCTCCTGGGTAACCTCCAGCGTGCCGAGGTAGCGCTGGTCAGAGTCGCGCACGGCGAAGTAACGGATGTGCACGAACCGGCCTTGCAGGTTGATCCAGAACTCGGCCACGTTGTGGCGACCCTCGCGGAAGTCGGCGAGGATGCGCTCGACGACTTCCACACTCTTCGGCGGGTGGCAGTACTGCACCTTGCGGCCGACGATGGCCTGGCTGCGGGCGAAGATCCGGTCGGGCCCCTCGGAAAAGAAGGCGACGCGGTCGTCGGCGTCCACAAAGGTCAGGTCCACCGGGAGGGTGGCGAAGATGCCCGCCAGTTGCTCCAGGCTGAGATTCCCGCTGGGCAGTTGGATGGCCTCGGCCGAGGCCAGCTTCAGCGCTTCCCGAATGACCGAGTCGGGAGGCTGGTAGCCCTGGAGCGGTTCCACCAGACACCATCCATAGCGGGGAGAAGCGAGCCAGATCTCGGCCCACTCGTCGTCGGTGAAGGCCTCCAGGCACATGGGCAGCAGGATGTTCTCCTCTTTGTAGAACATCTCTTCGACGGCGCCGAGGGCCGCCTCGGCCAGGGTGGGGGCCGCCGCTACGCGCTGTTCGAGCGCCGCGCCCAGCCCCTTCAGCCGGCCCCTGATCTCGTCATCCTTGGCCCACATGACCTTCGAGGGACCGGCGATGCCGTGGCGCTCCAGACACGTAAAGAAAAGGTGCTCCTTGCGCTGATAGTGCTTGTCGATGTCCATCAGCTCGTTGAACGCCAGGCGGCAGCGCAGCCAGGGGTCTTCGACGGCCGCCTCGCCGGGAAGCGCCCGGATCTCGGCGATGGCCGCCCTCATCTTGAGGATCACCCCGCGCAGGGCGTTGTTCTCGCGGCGGAAGGTGTCCACGGGGTGCCCCGGGGGGACAGCCCGCGGGGGAAGCTGCACCAGAACCTCGCGCGTGACCTGGGAGTGCAGGTCGCACATGCACTTGACCTCTTCGACCGGCATCCCGTCGGCCATCAGTTCCTGCTCCATGGCCACGATCTCGGAGTAGTCGGTGGCGACGACCAGTTCCTTCAAACGGCCCTTGACCTCCTCCGGAGAGTGCCCGGCGTGCAGGTCCTTGATGATTCCCTTCAGGGTGCGGACGCGGTGCGCCCGGTTGTCGATCAGTTCGCTCATAAGTTCCAGGCTAACAGGGGCGGCGCGGGTGCGCCATGACTTTAGTCACACGCGGCATCGCCGCAGCCAAAAACGGCGAGCTTCAGCTCGCCGCGGGGCGCGGTAGGGATGCCGGTTACCCGGCACTCCCCGCACAGACCCGTGCTGGCGCAGCTTCTGCCGAATATCCTTCAGCTTGGCTGCCATACGTTTGCCGATCGTCTTGCGGTACACCGTGAAGTACCCTTTCTCGCGGCTGCGCCCACCGATGCGAGTGAAACCCAGAAAATTGAAGGTCTCCGGCTGCCCTTCCCTACGCTTCTTCCGGCGCCCGGCGGCATAGCGCCCGAACTCGATCAGGCGCGTTTTGTCTGGATGTAATTGCAGCCCGAACTTCCGCAGCCGTTCCCGCAACTGCTCCAGGAATCGATCCGCGTCCTCCCGGCACTGAAACCCCAGCACCGCGTCGTCGGCGTAGCGCACGATGATCACGTCTCCCTGCGCCACCTTCTTCCGCCATGCCTCGGTCCAGACATCGAGCACGTAATGCAGATAGATTCTCAGATCGAAGATCGTAAACAAGAGTGCTCGAACACTTGGAGGGGTAACATCACGCGGCGGCAAGCAGGTCAACGATTTGCTGGATGGCCTTGTCCGCCTGGTGATAAGCAGCTTCGAGTTCGCTGTCAGGCCGAGGGCTGGGATTTGGCTGGTGGTGGAAGCGGCTGTTGGCCAGCGGGCCGCACAGGCGCTTGTGGAAGAACGGGAACAACAAGGCAACCTGGACACCTTTGGGAGTGAGGCGGCAGGCGTAGCGGGACCCGTCCCGTTCCAGCAGGCGGTGGCCTTTCAGTTTACGCAAATCGTAGCGGAGTTGGTTCAGTCCGTACGTGCTGGCGGAAAGCTGAAACGCGGTGAGAATGGCCTGGTGAATCTGCCGGGCGGTCCAGCCGCCGAGGTTGCTCCCGGTGTGCAGCAGCACCTCCAGAGGAACTTCTGGCGCACGGCGTCCAGGTGATCCAGCCCTTTCCGCAGGCCGAAGTCGCGGAGGTTGTTGGAGCAGAGTTCGTTCCGCAGGAAGGTGGAGAACTTTTCGTACTGCTTGAGCAAAGCGTTCTTCCAGTAGGCGCGAAAAACGTGGCGGCCGTGCTCGATCCGGGCGATGGCGTAAAACCGGCGCAGATTCATGGCGGCGCGCTCGCGCTTGGAAAACTTCGGCCCCAGGATCAGTGTCCAGTAGTCGAGGCGTTGGCGGTGATGTCCGTACTGAGCCGGTCAGCCGCCCCTTGCAGCGGCGCCACATCGTCCACGGCGAGGAAGGCATTGTCGTTCTTGCGCAAGCCGATGTTGCGCCGGTTCAACTCCTGCTCGATGACGGAGTGGCCGTTGAGCCAGTACGTGGCTTGGAACGGGAAGAAATGGACGACCTGCTCGGGGCGGGTAGGTAAAGGGAAGAAAGGGTTCCAAGGGAAAGAAACCGCAGGTTTCGTTCCCTTGAGGCTGCGGCGGAAAATTTCAAATATATTTGGCTAGCCTCGATTTCCACGGACCTCTGGGCGGGTCTGGTCTCAGTACGCGG
>JBBTDS010000238.1:0-7199 GCA_038060875.1 Acidobacteriota bacterium
TGACGATTTCGGAAAGCTCATCGGCAGTGATTCCCCAAGATCTGAGTACATCTGCGTCGTCTGATGAGTTAGGAACCAAGCCCGGAATTCTACCACATCTCAAGGACGATTTGGACCATTTCTAGAGTCTACAACAGCAGTTTCGGAACTTTGGCGGCGCAGGGCGCAGCCGGCTCGGCGCTGAGGAATTCGAGAGGACCGCGCCGGCCGGGCCGCCGTTGAATGGGCGGCGTGCGCAGCGCTGGCCTTGAACTCGGACTTTTTCCTGCTCGGCGCCATGCTGATCTTCACGCTGCCGGAGACCCGGCGCACGCGCCTGGAGCAGGTTCATTAGTTGCGGCGGACCGCCGTCCGCGCCCCCGGCTGACGTATGCTATCTACTCTATGCGTAAACTCTGTCTCGCCCTCCTGGTGTGCGCCGCGTCGCTGGCCGCGCAGTCGAAGTTCGAGTACTGGCCGGGCGCGAGCTACGATCCGCGCATCCCCACCCACAAGCAGGTGCTGGGCTACGATCCCGGCGAGCGCATCACCACCCACGCCGGCCTGATGCGTTACCTCGACGCGCTGGCCTCGGCCACGCGCCAGGTGAAGGTGGTTGAGTACGCCAGGAGCTGGGAGGGCCGCAAGCTGGTCTATGCCGTGGCCGGCTCGGAAGCCAACCTCAAGCGGCTGGACGAAATCAGGGCCGCGATCCAGCGGCTAGCCGACCCGCGCCGCACGCCGGAGGCCGAAGCGCGCAAGCTGATGGCCTCGCTGCCGGCCACCGTCTGGCTGGGCTACGGCGTGCACGGCAACGAGATCTCATCGCCCGACGCCGCGCTGCTGGCGGCCTACCATCTGTTGGCCGCCCGCAAGGACAAGCTGGTCGAGGACGTGCTGGCCAACGTGCTGGTGTTCATCCTCCCGACGCAGAACCCCGACGGCCGCGACCGCTTCATCTCGAAGTTCGAGGAGACGCTCGGGCTGGAACCCGACGCCAACCCGTTCGCGGCCGAGCACGTGGAGCCGTGGCCCGGCGGGCGCGGCAATCACTACCTGTTCGATCTCAACCGCGACTGGCTCCCGCTCACCCAGCCCGAGATCCGCGGGCAGGCGAAGGCGCTCAAGGAGTGGCTGCCGCTGGTGTACGTCGATCTGCACGAGATGGGCGCGGACTCCAGTTACTACTTCGCGCCCGAGGCCGACCCGTTCAATCCTCATCTCATCAAGGAGCAGAAGGACGCGCTGTTCTGGTTCGGCCGCAACAATGCGCGCTGGTTCGACCAGTTCGGCTTCGATTACTTCACCCGCGAGGTGTTCGACGCGTTCTACCCGGGTTACGGCGCAAGCTGGCCGTCTTACTACGGCGCCATCGCGATGACTTACGAGCAGGCCTCGTCGCGGGGCCTCATCATGCGCCGCACGAACGAAACCGTCTTCCACTTCCGCGACACGGTGCGGCAGCATTTCGTCGCCTCGATCTCGACGCTGGAGACGGCGGCCCGCAACCGGGAGAAGCTGCTCGACCAGTTCTACCGCTACCGCAAGACGGCCATCGAAGAGGGCGGCCGCGAGCCGGTGCGCGAGTACATCCTGCCGCGGCGCGGCGACGTGACCGCGGTGGACAAGCTGGCGGCCATCCTGGCCGAGCACGGCGTGGAGCTCAAGCGCGCGGTGGCGGCGTTCACCGCCGGCGGCAAGGAATACCCGGCGGGCAGCTACGTGGTTCCGCTGGCCCAGCCGGCCAAGCGCCTGATCCGCGTGGCGCTGGACCCCAACGTGCCGATGGACGACAAGTTCGTCCAGGAGCAGGAGCGGCGCAGGCAGAAGAAGCTGCCGGATGAGGTGTACGACGTGACCGCCTGGTCGCTGCCGCTTTCCTACAACGTGGAAGCGGTGGCGGCCGCGCAGGAGTCGCAGGGGAAATTCGAGCCGGCGCGGCCGGAGCGGATCCCGCCCGGCGCGGTGAACGGCCCCCGCGCGACGGTGGCGTACCTGGCCCCATGGGGTACGCAGGCCGCGGGGCGGCTGCTGGCGGCGGCGCTGCGCGAGGACCTGGTCATACTCAGCAGTGACAAGCCGTTCACCCAGAACAACCGCAAGTATCCCTCGGGCACGCTGATCTTCAAGGTGAAGGACAACCGGGCGAACCTGGCCGAGACGCTGGCGCGGCTGGCGCGCTCGACCGGGGCCGAGATCCAGGGCACCGACACAAGCTGGGTGGACGACGGGGTGAACTTCGGCAGCCGCTACGTGGTGCGGATGCGCAAGCCAGCCGTCGCGCTGGCCTGGGACCGGCCGGCCTCTTCGACCGCGGCCGGCTGGACCCGCTTCGTGCTCGAGCGCCAGTATGAGTACCCGGTGTCGGTGGTTCGGTGCTCCGGGCTGGGCATGGCCGACCTGAGCCGCTTCCAGGTGCTGATCCTGCCGGACCAGGGATTCGGCGAGGGTTACGCTCAGGCGTTCGGCCCGAACGGGATCAGGCGGATCAAGGAGTGGGTGGCCGCCGGGGGCACGCTGGTGGGCCTGGGCGGCGCGCTGTCGTTCCTGGCCGACTCAAGGGTGGGCCTGCTGGCGGTGACCGCCGAGGACCTGGCCCGCCCCGGCGAGACGCCCAAGAAACCCGATGCCCCCAAGCCGGAGGCGGCCAAACCCGAGGCCGCCGAGGGCCGCACTCCGGGCAAGCTGCTGGCCAGCGAAGCGGAGTACCTGAAGGCGATTCAGGCCGACAAGGAGGCGCCCGATTCCACGCTCGGCGTGATCGCGAAGGCCAAGTTGGACGCGGATCACTGGCTCACGGCCGGGGCCGGCGAGACGGTGAACACGCTGGTCAGCGGGCGAGCCATCTACTCGCCGATCAAGCTGGACAAGGGCGTGAACGCGGCCGTGTTCCTCGGGCCGGATCAGCTCCTGGCCAGCGGCTATCTGTGGGAGGAGAACCGCAAGCAGTTGGCGTACAAGCCGCTGCTGGTGATCCAGCGCGAGGGCCGCGGCTTCGTGGTGGGCTTCACCGCCGACCCCAACTTCCGCGCCTACCTGGACGGGATGAACGTGCTGTTCCTGAACGCGGTCTTCCGCGGCCCGGCCCACGCGCGGGGCGCCGGCGGGCCGGGGGAGGAGTAGGGGCGGACGCGCGGGGCGGCGTGGCGGGGGAGGGGTGGTAGGCAGGGGCCGCGGAGGTATCATCCTACGGGGAGACCTGCCGGAAAGGGTTCGCTATCTCCCAGCAGTGCGGCCGGCGGGATTGTGCACACGCTCCACACTTGCGCTTTCAGCCTTGAGACACCAAATGCCAACGCCCCCGGTCGTGGTGGATTCTGCCGCCTCGCCTCAAGTACACTTGTGCGTTCCGCACGTGATGTTTCCATCGCTTGCCGAAATGGACTCCATCGATCACTCGGTCGATCGAGTCGTCGCAGATATCCGGGTGCAACTGCTGGATAAGTGGATGCAGCTCCGTGGTGCGCAGGGGACCCCTTGCGAGCAGGAAAACGATGGTATCGGCAAAGATCCCATGGGTCGTCCTGCCCTTGGCACGCTGCCTTAATAGTCGGATATGGGCCGCGTGAAGCTTTTCATCGTACGTGCGTCTTGCTTCCGCCCGAATGGACCGTTCCGCTTTTGTAAAGGCCTCCTTTAGCTCTGTCGTCTCATGAAGGATAAGCTCGATCTCGGTAGACCCAACCCTCGCCCCCAGCGACGCGTAATTGTCGAAGTCGTGGCGAATCTCCCGCACCGCGGTCGCGTCTGTGAACGCCACCCCGTACTCTAAGTTTCCGGTGAGGCCCGACTGCGTCAGGTTTGCTGAAGTTATGACAGCCACCCTGTCGTCGGCGACATAGACCTTCGCGTGGAGACTCGGTAGGTGGATCAATTCAAATCTCGGAAGGAACTTGCTTAGCGCCGAGAGTGCCTCCAAGTCTGTGGAACTATTCAGAACGCTCTCCGGGCGAAGGTTTGTAAGCACTAGGACCCGGATCTCCTTGCCGACGCCACGCTGCTGCAAGTTCGATAGAACCTGGTCCGTCGCCTGGATCTTGATAAACGGGGAAACCAGCAAGAGGTCGCACTCAGCAATCGAAACAACCTGGCGGAACGACTCTGTCCACGGACTTCTGATGAAACCAGTTGGAGGAAGAAAGAGCGTCACAGGGGGATCCAAATGACTTAATGACTTTCAGATCCGAGTCGTAACCGCACCACCCTCCGTGAACCAGAGCGTACGCCATACCAGCGGCCTCGTCGGAATCAAACGTCTCACACGCATCACATCGCTCTATGTACCGTGCGCCATTGTCCAAAGGGAGCCCAGCTAGGATTCCTCGCAAGCCGCAGTTGAAGACACCGGGATCCAGGCAGACGCAGGCACGGGCGGACCACCTAGGAGGAGAGTGGGATCTCCGGCGGCGGGGGCGGGATCGGCGCTTGCTTGGGCTACGCATGAAGCCGTCTCGCACCGTGCGTTTCATCGTTTCAACCGGCCCACGTATTCATGGGAATCGACATTCCCATAGTCTTTCTTGCGGACCAGGCCGAACGGCGGGCTGGTCATGATGAGGTCAACCGAGGCGTCGGGCAGACCGGCCATGTACTCTAGCGAGTCTCCCAGCTGGATCGCGCCGTGCCTGGTCTTCAGGTATCGCTTCACCGGAACATCATATTGTACACCGTCCGCAACCATTTGAAAACGCCTAATTTTCACGCGTCTACACTGAGCGATCAGGTCTCGGCGATGGCGGGACCGTTTGTCGCCTATTCGCCGGGTCTTCGCCTCCTGTCAACGCATTGACTCTATCGTCAGTTCTGGGGAGCATCCTGTAGCCCGGGCGTGAGCGGAAGCTGGCGGCCATCCTGGCCGAGCACGGCGTGGAGCTCAAGCGCGCGGTGGCGGCGTTCACCGCCGGCGGCAAGGAATACCCGGCGGGCAGCTACGTGGTTCCGCTGGCCCAGCCGGCCAAGCGCCTGATCCGCGTGGCGCTGGACCCCAACGTGCCGATGGACGACAAGTTCGTCCAGGAGCAGGAGCGGCGCAGGCAGAAGAAGCTGCCGGATGAGGTGTACGACGTGACCGCCTGGTCGCTGCCGCTTTCCTACAACGTGGAAGCGGTGGCGGCCGCGCAGGAGTCGCAGGGGAAATTCGAGCCGGCGCGGCCGGAGCGGATCCCGCCCGGCGCGGTGAACGGCCCCCGCGCGACGGTGGCGTACCTGGCCCCATGGGGTACGCAGGCCGCGGGGCGGCTGCTGGCGGCGGCGCTGCGCGAGGACCTGGTCATACTCAGCAGTGACAAGCCGTTCACCCAGAACAACCGCAAGTATCCCTCGGGCACGCTGATCTTCAAGGTGAAGGACAACCGGGCGAACCTGGCCGAGACGCTGGCGCGGCTGGCGCGCTCGACCGGGGCCGAGATCCAGGGCACCGACACAAGCTGGGTGGACGACGGGGTGAACTTCGGCAGCCGCTACGTGGTGCGGATGCGCAAGCCAGCCGTCGCGCTGGCCTGGGACCGGCCGGCCTCTTCGACCGCGGCCGGCTGGACCCGCTTCGTGCTCGAGCGCCAGTATGAGTACCCGGTGTCGGTGGTTCGGTGCTCCGGGCTGGGCATGGCCGACCTGAGCCGCTTCCAGGTGCTGATCCTGCCGGACCAGGGATTCGGCGAGGGTTACGCTCAGGCGTTCGGCCCGAACGGGATCAGGCGGATCAAGGAGTGGGTGGCCGCCGGGGGCACGCTGGTGGGCCTGGGCGGCGCGCTGTCGTTCCTGGCCGACTCAAGGGTGGGCCTGCTGGCGGTGACCGCCGAGGACCTGGCCCGCCCCGGCGAGACGCCCAAGAAACCCGATGCCCCCAAGCCGGAGGCGGCCAAACCCGAGGCCGCCGAGGGCCGCACTCCGGGCAAGCTGCTGGCCAGCGAAGCGGAGTACCTGAAGGCGATTCAGGCCGACAAGGAGGCGCCCGATTCCACGCTCGGCGTGATCGCGAAGGCCAAGTTGGACGCGGATCACTGGCTCACGGCCGGGGCCGGCGAGACGGTGAACACGCTGGTCAGCGGGCGAGCCATCTACTCGCCGATCAAGCTGGACAAGGGCGTGAACGCGGCCGTGTTCCTCGGGCCGGATCAGCTCCTGGCCAGCGGCTATCTGTGGGAGGAGAACCGCAAGCAGTTGGCGTACAAGCCGCTGCTGGTGATCCAGCGCGAGGGCCGCGGCTTCGTGGTGGGCTTCACCGCCGACCCCAACTTCCGCGCCTACCTGGACGGGATGAACGTGCTGTTCCTGAACGCGGTCTTCCGCGGCCCGGCCCACGCGCGGGGCGCCGGCGGGCCGGGGGAGGAGTGGTAAGCCGGGAGCTTGCGGCGGCGTCCTGGGGTGGGACTCGTGGCTCCGGCGCGTACCGGTCCTCCTATTCGAGAGTCTGACAGCCAGCAGTTTCGGAACCCCACCTGATCCCTCGACCCGTAAGCTTTTGAAGCTCCTGTAGCAGGGCTTGGGCTGCCGAGTCGGCCGAACGGCGTCCTGTTTTCGCAGCCCGAAGAAATCCTTGTGTTTCCGTTGTTCTGAATGTATGATACCATGCAGATGAAAGTCGAACCCAAGGGTCCGGAGGTCTCGCGCCTGCGCCAACGCCGAACTGTTGGTGCTCTGGCGCAAGCAGCAAGCGCAGCGCAAACCGAAAGCTCGATGAAGGGGCCCAGCGCGCAGGGGATGCAAAACTACGCCTGCCATTGCCTGGGCCTGAAGTCCTACCTCGAACGCCCCGGCGACAGCGAGTACTCAGCCGGCAAGCGGTTATTGAGGCGAACGGTCAGCCACCTGCTTGCACGAGGCTGACAAGTTGGAGCTGCCCGTCGTGGCGCGCCTGAAAGACAACCTCCCCGAACTGCGCGCGGCGGGCGTCGGCGCCCTCGCCGATGGCGCCGCCGAACTGGTTCTGGCGCAGCGTCGGCTTTTGTGCGCCGGAGAGGTTGGCGAAGAAGTTGGTCCCATCGAGTTTCTCGTTGCGCAGGAACTCGTAGAGCGAGCCGTGCAGCGTGTTGGCGCCCGACTTGGTGGACACCAGCACCTTGGGGCCCATGCAAATTCGGTATTCGGTGACAGGCTACGCTGGCGGCCTGTCCAGGCGGCGCAGAGGGGCGGCAGATGACGCACTCCCGGCGGAAGAAGGACGGCAAACGGCTGCCGTACGCCGTCCGGCAAGCGCACGAGCGGATCATCGGAGAACGGCA
>JBBTDS010000239.1:0-1003 GCA_038060875.1 Acidobacteriota bacterium
GCCCATAAGCGCCTACCTGTCAGATAGTTACAGGCGCAGATCCGCACATGCGCCGAGGGAAGATCCGTCGGGGGTGACAAGACGGGAGTCTTATCCTACTCCGGCGCCAGCAACAGCCGGTGGCGGGTGTGCTTCTCCACCGCGGCGCGGGTGAACGGCAGCGGCGCGTAGCGGCCTTCGGCCCACAGCGGCAGCAGGTCGGCGTAATGCGGGCTGCCCGGCTGGCCCGATTGGCCGGGGACGCTGGTGAACACCGAGCGGTCCCAATCGGCCAGGTCGAGGACATGCCGGTAGGAGGCGCCGGTCTGCTGCCGGAAGTCAGTGCCGCCCGTGGCGTTGGGCGTGTTGCCGTCGCCGCCGCGCTCGACCGGCCCGAGATCGAACAGGCGGACGCGCTCCGCGGTGTCCGACAGCGGGTGGCGGAAGGTGATGGTGTGCAACCGGCCCCAGCGCCAGGTCCGCATGTCGTCGCCGAGCAGCTTGCGGCCCCGGGCGACGGCGGCTTCCAGCGATTCGCTCAGTATCCGCGCCCGCGTCGCGGCCGGCGCGGCCTCGAGCATACGGATGAGCGTTGGCAGAGCGAGATGGCGCGCCACCAGGTCGCGCCCCTCGGGCTTCACTTCGGCAGTGGCGTATCTGGAGGGCAGCTCGCGCACCCAGAGCTCGAACAGCGCCGCGGCGGGGGAGTCCTTCGAGAGCACGAAGTTCCAGGATTTGAGAAGGCGCGCCGCCGCGCCGTCGCCGGCGAGCATCTTCACGAGCGTACGAGCGGGCAGGGAAGTCTCGTCGTGCTGAAGGCGCTGGAAGTCCTCGATAGTGAACTTCTTTCCGGCGCGCAGAACCTCGTCGATGCGGAGGAACCGGAACGGCGCCGAGAATTCAAAGCTCAACCGGTGCGGGTAGCCCTGTGGAAGGATGTTGTGATTTGCGGTGGCCACGTATCCCCGAGCCGGGTTGTACACCTGCGGCAGGTCGCGCACCGGCACGAAACCGTCCCATTCGT
>JBBTDS010000240.1:0-1038 GCA_038060875.1 Acidobacteriota bacterium
CTCGATAGTGGCCGGTTTGTCCAGCACCGCCCTGGGCGTCAGCCCAGGAGCATGCGCCTGCAAACGGTTCTTCAGCGTCGCCATCAGGCAGTACCCCAGCAAGGCCACCAAGATGTGTGCTTGCACGCGGTGCTCCAACTGATGCCGAATCGGACGAATCCCCAACTCGCTCTTCAGGCACTTGAAGGCCGCTTCAATCTGGGTGAGTTGATAGAACCTCTCCCGTCCCGGTTATGGCGCTGCGCTCGAACCATTGCCGGTGCAAGCGGAACTCGCTGCCTGGATCAATCAACCGGTTCACCACCAGCAACTCCAATACCTGCGGCCAGGGAACCGACTCGCGGCCCCTGGGCAATCTGGCCTGCCAGAACCGGTCCCGCCCCAGTTGCCGCCACAGCTCGCACCCCAGCCAACAGTGGCCGAAGGCACGCGGGCGCCGCAACTGCATTTCCTTCAGCTTCACCGGCACACTGTCTACGGCATCGGGGGGAAGCTCGCGATCCTCCGGAAACAAGCTCAACGAGCTGTAGCGCCGCTCCGCTTCGTCAAACACCTCCAAGGTCTTCCGCCAGGCGGCTTGCTGATCTTCTCGCGCCAGGGCACGCTGTCGCAGTGGCACCCCAACTACGAATTCCGGCCGGGGCAACTGGAGATGGCCGAGGCGGTCGCCGCAGCGCTGGCCGACCGCCGCCACCTGATCGTCGAGGCCGGCACCGGCACCGGCAAGACGCTGGCCTACCTCCGAAACTGGGCGCCGCAGCTCGGCGTCCAGGACCTGCTGGAACGCCTGCTCGGCGAGTAAGGCGCAGCACGTCCGCCCAACGTCCACTCCGTTGCCGGCCTACAGGATGGTGAAGCTGGCGTTGCTGGTGTCGGTGGCTGCGGGCACGGTGGTACTCGTGACCCGGATCCGGCAGGTCGCCGACGCCGGCCCGGTTACCGTCCAGTTGTGCGAGCCGTCGTTGGCGGTCGCGGACGTGATCGTGCTCCAGGTCGAGCCGCCGTCGCGCGAAAGCTCCAGCCTCACGTAGCCGCCGG
>JBBTDS010000241.1:0-18245 GCA_038060875.1 Acidobacteriota bacterium
GAAATGAAGAGGGTCCGCTAATTTCCCTTGCGGCGCTTCACGGCAGGCACATAATATACAACTGGCCAGGGTAGGGAGCTCTCCAATGAACGTCCCGAGAATCTTCACCGTGCTCATCGCATCGGCGCTAGTGGCATTGGGGCAAACCGCCCAGGTCATGGGCAGGATCACCGACTCGAGCGGCGCCATTATGCCCGCAGTGAGTATCACCGTCAGCAACCTGGCGACTGGAATCGACCGGAAGAGCTCTTCCAACGAGCAGGGCTACTATGCAGTGCCGCTTCTGCCGCCGGGCAACTACAAGATGTCCGTCCAAGCGCAAGGGTTCCGGCCCATTCTCCGCGATGGAATCTCGCTTGAGGTCGATCAGGTCGCTCGGATCGATTCCGTCATGGAAGTGGGGCAAATCACGGGAAGCATTGCGCCTGAGGCGGCAGAGGCCCGGCGTCAGGTGGCCATCCTCAAGGACTCGCTCGCCGGAACCGACCTGGCAACTGCCGATGCGATCGCCGACGCGTTGCGGCGGGAGAAGTTCGAGATCGCGTTTCTTTCGGCGGAGGCGGTGTGCGATCCGGCCGTTCTCTCGCCGAAGAAGTATTTCCTTTACGTCATTCCGAACGCAACATCGTATCCCGCGTCGGGGGCGGACGCGCTGGCTCACTACCTCCAAGGCAAAGGCAGCTTAATGGTCCTCGGAGCGGCGCCTTTCGCGAGCCAACCCCTGATCAGTCAACCGCTGATCGAGACCTTGTCGCCGGCTTACAAGATGTATCCGCTGAAAGACATCGCCTCGCTGAAGGTTGTGCCCGCGCAGGGCATTCTGTCCAACGCGCACCTGAAGCTGCCGGTACCTGCCGCGGTTTCGTCCTGCTATGCGCGGCCGGAGGGGAAAGGTTTCGAGCGCGGTTACAAGTGGCGCTGGATTCCGCTAGTCAGAGCCGTCGACAAGGACAGCGTCGAGCGTGGCACGGCCGCATGGATGCTGTTGCAACAAGCGCCGCTGGCTGAAGGCCCGGCATTCGCGGATGCCGTGCGTCGTTTGATTGATATCAACACGGCGAGCCAGCCGCTCGGAGCGGAAGGGTCTGTGTATGCCGTTTGTGCCATCGCCGATCCGGCCGCGTTGCGGGAGGTCGCGCGCACGAGCATCTTCGGCGACATGGCGCGGCGGATTAGTGACGGGCTGTTTCTCTCGCACGGCGGCTCAGAGCAGTTCTCCTACTGGCCGAGCGAAAAAGTCCGACTCGGCGCGATGGCGGTCAATCATGGCGCGCAGCAGGCAACCGTCGTCGTTCGCGTCCGCGTCCGTGCGGATGGCGGCAAGGACACGGTGTTTCAGAGAGAGTCGAGGTTGATGATCAAACCCGGCCAGTCCGCGACGGCGGCGTTCGAGTGGACGCCGCAGGAGTTCGGCAGCCAGAGCTACGTCGTGACGACGGAGCTGTTGCGCGGTGGAAAACCGATTGACGTCATCTCGCATGAGATGGGCGTGCTCTCCACAGAAAAGGCTCCGCGCGACGCGTTCGTGACGGTCAAGGGCGGTGACTTCTGGCTTGAAGGCAAGAAGTGGTATCCGGTCGGCGTCAACTACTGGCCGCGTTATGCCATCGCGTTGGAGCAAGAGGACTACGTTTTCCACTGGCTGACGCCGGGCTTCTACAATCCCGAAGAGGTAGAGCGGGATCTGAAGCAGTTGCAGTCGCTTGGCGCCAACTTCGTAGCCATCCGCGTCAATCATCAGGACAACCGCCGGACGCTGCTCGATTTCCTCCGCCGCTGCCGCAACCACGGCATCCGCGTGTTCGTCTTTGTGCAGTCACACGTCATCACCGATGACCCGCATTATTTCCAGGGCCTCATGATGCCGTACCATTTCCAGGAAGAGACGGTGGCGGAGTTCATCCGCGCGACGCGGCTGGCCGACAATCCCACGCTGCTGGGCTGGGACCTCATCTGGGAACCGGCCGGGTGGGTGTTCAGCGACAGCGTGCAGTCTTTCGGATGGAAGAACGAGCGGAACTACCGGAAGCGCTGGGACGCGGACTGGGCGAAGTGGATTGTTGACCGCTACGGCAGCCTCGCCAACGCCGAAGCCGACTGGGGAATGCCGGCGCGGCGACTCGGCGATCAGGTCACCTCGCCGGCCACCGTGCAGTTCCGCGAGGACGGCCCGTGGCGCGTCATGGTGGCCGCCTACCGCAGGTTCATGGACAACTTGATGAGCCGGAAGTGGAACGACGCCACGCGCACGCTGCGGCGGCTCGATCCGAATCACCTCGTCAGTTTCCGCCAGGGCAACCTGCCGCCGATTGACTTCACGCTCACTGCGACGCCGAAGCACGTGGATTTCTTCGCCATGGAAGGCTACGGCTTCAAGCCGGACGCGACGGGAACCAACGCGGCGGGCTTCATCAACCGCTACATTCATTTCACCACGAAGGGAAAGCCGTATATCTGGGCGGAGTTCGGCGCCAGCGTCTGGGATCGCGCTGCTATGCGGGCAGGCGAGAACGAGATCGCCTATCAAGGCACATGCCACGAGCTGATCTACCGCGTGGGGCTGGAGGCTGGGGCCAACGGCGCGTCGCCCTGGTGGCTGGCCGGCGGCTATCGCGTCAGCGAGAATAGCGACTTCGGGATCCTGAATCCGGACGGCACGCTCCGCCCGAGCGGCCAACTCTTGCAACAATATGCCGCGCTGTTCAAGACACCGCGCACGTATCCAGAAGCTGACACCTGGTTCACGATGGATCGCGACGCGCACAGCGGCGGCCACTGGCACATCGCATTCAACGAAGGTGCCAGGGCGTTCAAAGAGGCCACCGCCCAAGGCCGCAAGCTGGGCATTCGCACGCCGGGCACGGGGACGACTTCGGCGGACACGCCGCTGCTGGCCGTGGGAAACACGAAATACAACGGCCGCAATCCGCCCAGATACCTCGACGCCGAGTTTAACTGGTTCAAGATCAAGATCGGCGGCGGGGGCGATTGGATCGAACTCAGCGATGGGGAGCGGATTCGCGTGCCGCGGAACAAACCGATTCTCGCCGCGGCGTCTGTGGGCAACTTGCAGGAAGCCACGTGGCTGACACCATCGAGCTGCAAAGGCAAGCCGGGCGCGGTTTACCTGGCGACAACCCGCGACTCGGTACTCAAACTCAAGCGCCCCATCGCGAAAAACACCGCCCTTTTGGAGGACGCGGATTTCGGAGAATCGTTCCTCCTAACCGAAGGCGTCGCCGCGGAAACCAAAGTCGAGTTACAGATGACCGCGGAAGACCGTGCGTGGTTTGGTGAGAAATTGCGGTTCACGCTGGAGCCGTATTGACCGATTGTGTGAGATCGCAGGCCCGCATGACGGCATCGACGACGTAGCGATCCGGCGGGTGCTGGTTGGCCCGGTAATATACAAACGACCCATGGTAGGGAGGTTTCGGATGAATCTCATGAGAATCTTCGCCGTGCTCATCGCCTCGGCCCTAGTGGCATTGGGGCAAACCGCCCAAATTACGGGCAGAATCACCGACTCGAGCGGCGCCATTATGCCGGGGGTCAACCTCGCTGTCAGCAACCTGGCGACCGGCATCGACCGCAAGAGCTCTTCCAACGAGCAGGGCTACTATGCAGTTCCCCTCCTGCCCCCGGGCAAGTACAAGATGTCCGTCCAAGCGCAAGGGTTCCGGTCCATTCTTCGCGACGGAATCTCGCTCGAGGTCGATCAGGTCGCTCGGATCGATTTTGTCATGGAAGTGGGGCAAGTCACGGAAAGCGTCGAGGTCAAGGGGACGGCGGGGCTGCTGGACACGGCCACGACCTCGGTGAGTACGGTGGTGCCGAACCAGAAGATTCTGGACCTGCCGCTGATCGGGCGAAACCCGGCGGTGCTGGCGCAGTTGGTCCCGGGGGTGCGCGGGATCGGCGGCTACGGCGGTGGTTTCGGCGGGCTTCCGGTATCCACCTGGTCGAGCGCGCCGGCGTCCATCGGCGGTGGCACACCAATCAGTAACCAGTACATGATCGACGGCATCGCCAATGAGGCGTTCATCTCCGGCGGCATGAACACCTTCCTCTCTGTGGATGCCACCGAGGAGTTCAGGATCGTCACCCACAACGCAGCCGCCGAATACGGCCGCACGGGTGGCGGCGTCATCAACCTGATCAGCAAGTCCGGCACCAACGAGTTCCACGGTTCCGCATTCGAGTTCCTTCGCAACAAGGTCTTGAACGCGAACGGGTTCTTCGCCAACCGGTCCGGCCGGACCAGGTCGCCGTTTACTTTCAACCAGTATGGGGCAACGCTGGGCGGACCAGTCGTGAAGAACAGGACGTTCTTCTTCTTCAATTGGGAGCAAGTAAAGCAGCGTACGCAGGCGCGGGCATTCCGCACGGTTCCGACCGAGCTGCAACGGCAGGGGGATTTCAGCCAGACGCGAGATGCCGGCGGCAGACTCATACAAATTTACGATCCCAACACGACGACCGGGGATCCGCAGAAGGGGTTGACTCGCGAGGCCTTTCCCGGCAATGTCATCCCGCCGAGCCGCATCCATCCGGTCGCGCGGGCAGTCGCGAAGTATTACCCTGCGCCGAACCTGCCCGGGCTGCCGAACACCGCCGCGAACAACTTTGTCGGCGAGGCTTCGGCCCCGTTGGACAAGAGCATTTTCGGCATCAAGCTCGATCACAACTTCACTTCCGAGAAGCGGCTGTCCGGCCGCTTCACGCAGGACAAGACGTTATGGGTCTGGGGCAATCTCTTCGGCAATATCGCCGAGAACAATTACTCCGATGGAACCATGCCGCGCCGAAGTGTTGCCCTCAACTATACCGATGCGATCCGACCAGACTTTCTGCTGGAAGCACGCGCGGGACTAAACCGCTATAGCTATTTTCGGCCCACGCGCAGCTACGGGTTCGACGTGGCCAGCATCGGTTTACCCGCGAGCCTGAATTCGCAAATGCAGATCCGGCGTTTTCCCAGCTTCTCGCCCGGTGATGTGTCCGGGCTTGGGCCTGTTGGCGACGATCATCTTTCGCAGGCGAACGAATCCTGGACGGCGGCGGCCGCGTTCACGAAATTCCGAGGCCAGCACGTGGTCAAGTTCGGCGTGGAAGAGCGGTTGTACCGGCTCAATACCTTACAGGGTAGATCCGACCTGAGTTTTTCTTTCGGGCGCGGTTTCACACAGGGTCCGGACCCGCTCACGGTCAGCTCGACCGCGGGATATGGATATGCCACCTTCCTGCTTGGAACGCCAGGCGGCGGCGTCGCCCAGCGATACCCCTCCTTCGCCATGCAGGCGGCTTATTTCGGGACCTTCGTCCAGGACGACTGGAAAATTCACCCCAAGCTGACGCTGAACCTGGGGCTGCGTTGGGAAGTCGAAGGAGCCGTTACCGAGCGGTACAACCAGATGACCAACTTCGATCCCAACGTGCAGAGCCAGCTCGGGAATCTCAGCCTGCGCGGCGGCGCTGTGTTCTCGGGCGTGGGCGGGATTCCTCGCGGCATGCGCAACACCACGTACAAGGACTTCGGGCCGCGCATCGGGTTCGCCTACCAAGTGCTGCCGAGAACGTCCCTCCGTGGCGGTTGGGGCTTCTACTATCTGCCGGGGACGGGGTACTTCACCGCTCCGCGCAGCACGGGTTTCGACCTGACCACCAACATGATAACATCCGTCCAGACCGGAATTCCTTTCGACACCCTCACGAACCCCTTCCCTAGTGGAATCCAGAATCCGCCAGGCAGCGGGCTGGGGCCGCTGACCGGCGTGGGCACCAGTCTGTCGGGGGACATCCGTTCGCGCCGGCGAGGCTACAGCATTCAATGGAACTTCAACGTTCAGCGCGAGTTGCCGGGCAACTCGCTGATCGAGGTTGCCTACCTCGGCAACCACGGCGTCAGCCTGCCGGCCTCGCGCACTTTCGCGTACACCACCCCGGAGATCCGGGCCATGGGCGCGAAGTCGCTCGAACTCGTCCCTAACCCGTTCGTGGGTCTGATCAATGTCGGAATCCTGAGCCAGCCGCAGATACAGCGCCAGTATCTGTTGCGGGCATTCCCGCAATTCACTGGCGTCTCGGGTCTGGATTCTTGGGCCAATTCCATTTATCACGGGCTCACCGTCCGGCTTGAGAAGCGGTTCTCCCGCGGGTTCTCGATCCTGACCGCCTACACGTTTTCCAAGCTGATCGACGACCCGACAGGTTTGGGAGTGAGCGAATTCAACGGTGGGGGCGCCAATTCCGTACAAGACTGGGCGAACCTGCGCGCCGAACGGGCGATTTCGACGAGCGATTTGCCGCAGCGGCTGGTGCTGACCGGAAGCTGGCAGCCGCCCGTCGGCAGGCCGGGCAACCCGGTCGTGCGGAAGCTGGCCACCGGCTGGCAGCTCAACTCGATCGTCACTCTGCAAAGCGGCAATCCAATCGCCGTCCGGGCGCCCGCGCCGGCGATGGGCGGCTCCTACCCGAACGTGGTGGGCGATCCGAACGACATTTCGAAGCGCACCATCGACCGCTGGTTCAACACCGCGGCGTTCCAGACCATTGCCCCATACACCATGGGGAACGGGCCGCGCAACCTGCCGCGGACACGTACCGACGGGCTGTTCAACTGGGACTTCTCGGCGCTGAAGAGCTTCCCCCTGCGCGAGCCGATGCGCCTCGAGTTCCGGGCGGAGTTCTTCAGTTTCACGAACACGACTACGTTCGGAACTCCCGGCACCAGCGTGAATTCGGCAACGTACGGCGTGATCAGCAGCGAGGCCAGCACGCCGCGACAGATTCAACTGGGGATAAAAATCTACTTCTGACCTATGCTCCGCCTTCTGATCATTGCCGTCCTCCTGGCCGCCGTTGCACCGGTCCAGGCGGCGCGCCCACTGATCGGATCCCAGGTATGGTTCGCCCCCGGCGAGGTGGACCAGCCCGAGGATATCGACCGCATCTTCCGCACGCTGGCGGAACACCAGATGCCGGTAGCTCGCGTGAGTGTTGTCTGGAATTACATGGAACGCGCGCCCGGCCAATGGGACTTCAGCATGTACGACCGCATCTTCGCTGCGGCGGAGAAGCACGGCGTCAGGATCGTGGCCACGCTATGGCCGCAGGCCAAAGCGCCCTTTCTGACCGGCATGCCCCATACCGAAGCGCAGCTCAAGGCCGGCGAGCGCTATCTCGAGCAGGTCGTCGTCCGCTACCGCAAGAGTCGCGCCCTGGACACCTGGCTGCTGATCAACGAACCGGGACAACAGCCGGTGGACGATCCGCTGGCAGTGCAACGCTTCCGCGCCTGGCTCCAGCGCAAGTACGGCAGCATTGAGAGGCTCAACCGCGCCTGGATCGACCCGGTCATGGTGCCCGACCGCGAGCCGTACCGATCGTTCGACGAAGTCACCGTCGACCCGCGCTGGTTCCGCACGCACATGTGGCCCGTGCCCCCGCTGGACTGGAACCGCTTCTGGCGCGAGCACCTCACATGGTATCTGCGGTGGATCGCGGACCGCGTGCGCGCGCTCGATCCCAACCATCCATTGCACGTCAACCCCATCCCGGTCACCGCAAACCTGGCCGCCCGTTCGCTGGACCTGCCCTCCTGGCGGCCGTTCCTAGACTCGCTGGGCGCTTCGGGTTATCCCAGCGCCACCTTCTTTTTGTTCCGCCCGGACCGCTTCACTTTGGCCTACGCATACCTGCTCGACGTGGTGCGCGGCTCGATCGAGCCTAAGCCGGCCTGGCTGACCGAGATGCCCGGCGGCAACATCACCTACGCGCAAACGCGCTCCGTCTACCCGACCCCGCGGGATTTGGAGCAATGGCTATGGGTGAACGTCGGCGGCGGCGCGGAGCGTATCATCTTCTGGATCCTCAATGCGCGTTGGAAGGCGCGGGAGACGGGCGAGTTCGGACTGCTGGATTTTCTGGGCCGTCCCAGTGAGAGACTGCGCGCCGCCTCGGCGGTGGCCCGCGCCATCAACGAGAACGGCGCCTTCTTCGATTCCGCCCGCCCGGTGGAATCGCCGGTGACGATCATCCTCAGCCTGGACGCGATGGCGTTGCAGGACCAGTGGAAGTCCACCCAGTACCCCGGGCGCGACCGCGAGGCACACGTCCAATGCGCGCTGGGGTTCTACGAGGCGCTAAACGAGCTGGGCATTCTCGTGCGTGTGAAGCACATGCACGATTTCGACTGGCGCGCCCGCGGCGGGCGGCCGCGGCTGGTGATTCTGCCGCACGTGACCGCCCTCTCGTCCGCCCAGGCGGCCGACATCGAAGCCTTCGTCCGCAACGGCAACACCGTGCTGGCCAGCGGCCTGACCGGATTCTATGACCTGGAAGGCCCGTTCTGGCCCATGCAGAAGGTGTTCCCGCTGGAGGGCGTGCTGGGCGCGCGGCCCAAGGACCTGCGCGTGGTGGGCGAGCAATGCGATGTGCAGCTCATGCGTCCGCGACTTACCCTGCCTTCGCACCTCTGGGTGGCGGACATCGAAGTGCGCGGCGCCGAGGTCATTGGCCGCCAGGGTGAGTGGACGACCGCGGTGCGGCACAAGGCCGGCGCCGGCGAGACCATCTGGATTCCCTCGCCGGTGGGGCTCGGGGCATGGCTGGGCGACCGCAAACCGTTGGCTGCGTTGCTCAAAGAAATCGCGGCGCCGTTCGTGCGAGAGTCGCCTTTCCGCTTCGCCGCCCACGAACCCGGGTGCCTGATGCGGGTAATGCGCAACGGCAGCACCTACTTGACGGTGCTCGTCAATGCCGGCGAGGAAACGCGGCGGATACGCCTGGAGCGGCCCGCCGGGCTTACGCCGCGCATTCTGTGGGGAGGCGCCGCGAGCATCGGCGCTGGGGGCTCGGAGATCGCGATCGAGCCCAAGGGCACCGTAGTGGCCCTATGGAAGTGACGCGTCGCTCCGTGCTGGCCTGCTCTACCGTGGCACTGGCGCACGCAAGCTCGGCTTGGCAGCCCAAGCTGGCCGAAAACCTGCACGAGGCGACACCGTCGGCGCTCCGCTGGCTGAGGCAGCTTGGCTGCCAGCACGCCGTTTTCCAGCCCTCTGCCCGCCTGGAAAAGCAGGACCGCATCGGCGGCGGCAAGCCGTACTGGAATGCCGAAGATGTTCTCCGGGTCAAGCGCGCCTGCGATGAGGCGGGACTCTCGCTCGAGTCGATGATGCTGCCCATCGACTTCTACCGCCAGGCCCTGCTCGGCGGGCCGGGGCGCGACCGCGAGATCGAGAACGTCTGTCGGACCCTCCGGGCAGTGGCTGACGCGGGCGTTCCGATGATGGAATGGCGGTTCTGGCCCGACTTCTTTTTCGACGAGCGGGTCGGCTACTACAACGTCTCCGGCCGGGGCGGCGCGGGTTTGCGCGGTTTCGACTACGATCGCATCAGGGACGCGCCGCCCTTTGAGGAGATCGGCCGGGTGAGCGAGAGCGAGATGTGGACGCGCTTCCTTTACTTCGCTAGGCCGCTCATCGAGACGGCCGAAAAAGCAGGGGTACGCCTGTCCATGCATCCGAACGATCCGCCTGTGCCAGTCATGCGTGGGGTAGCGCGCATTTTCCACCACACCGACGGCTTGCGACGGTTCCTGAAGGAGATCCCCAGTCCGGCCAGCGGAATCACTTTCTGCCAGGGCACGATCACCGAGATGGGCGTCGATGTGCTGGAGGAGATCCGCTACTTCGGGCGACTGGGGAAGATCCACCTGGTTCACCTCCGCGCCGTCCGCGGCACAGTACCTCGGTACACCGAGGTTTTCATCGACGAAGGCGACCTGGACATGTTGCAAGCCGTGCGGACTTACAAAGAAGTGGGCTACACCGGCCCGATTGTCTCCGACCACACTCCCCGTGTGGAGGGCGACACACCCTGGGGACATACCGGCCGCGCTTTCTCGCTCGGATACATTCGAGCGATGATCCAGGCCGCGGACCGGATGTGAGCATGAAGCCGCTTCCATACCGCTGGGAGCTGGTCGGGTGGCTTTGGCTGGCGTTCCTTCTGAACCAGGCGGACCGGCAGATCTTCAATATCGTGCTGCCGCTGGTGAAATCCGACCTGCGCTTGAGCGATGTGCAAGCCGGGCTCGTGGCTTCGGTCTTCACAGCATCGCTGGCCGTCATGATACCCGTCGCCGGTTATGCAGGTGATATTTACTGCCGCAAGCGGATCATCGTATGCAGCCTGCTTGGCTGGAGCCTTTCCACGCTGTTGACGGGTTTTAGCCCCGGGCTGCTGTATCTCATCGTCGTGCGAAGCGTGGCCACGGGCGTGGGGGAAGCGTTCTATGCGCCCTCGGCTTTCTCGTTGATCGCGGAACATCATATTGAGACGCGGGCGCAGGCAATGGCGGTCCATCAGACGTCGCTGTACGTCGGCGTAGTTCTCAGCGGGCTGCTGGCAGGTTACTTTGGGGACCGGTTCGGCTGGCGGAGCGCCTTCTGGACCTTTGGCTTCGTGGGCATCGTGGTGGCCAGCGTTATGAGCCGGCGGCTCCGGGGATCTTCGCCAGGCTCATCACCCGGTGCGGAGCGGCCCCCGGCGCGGCTGGTCCTACGCACGATCCTCAGCAGGCCCACGGCCCTTCTGCTGGCCCTCGCTCTGGGCGGCATGGTCTTCGTGAACATCGGCTACCTCACATGGATGCCAACCTACCTTCACGAACGGTTTCACCTCTCGCTGGCGAATGCCGGTTTCTCCAGCATGTTCTACCACCACCTGTTCGCATTCTTTGGCGTGATGCTGGGCGGCCGGCTTTCGGACCACTTCGCGCGAACACGGCCGCGATTCCGTTTGGAACTACAGGGCGCGGGCCTGCTGCTGGCCACGCCGTTCCTGTACCTGATCGGTAGTACTAGCGAACTGGCGCCGACATATTTCGCCCTTGGGGCCTTCGGCTTCTTTCGCGGTTTCTATGATTCGAACATCTACGCTTCGCTCTTCGAGGTGATTGAGCCGCGATTCCATGCCTCAGCGTCCGGCGTCATGACCGCGTTCGCGTTCGTCGTTGGTTCGTTTGCCCCTGTGGCGCTGGGAGCGGTCAAGCAGGCCGTCGGGCTGTCGCTCGGCCTCTCCGGTCTCTCCCTGGTCTATCTGGCAGCAGCCGGATCAATGTTCACGGCCGTGTCCGTGTTCTTTCAAGACGATTTTCTGAAGAGGGTTGGAGGATCGGAATGTTCCGTCTCGACGGCAAAGTAGCGCTCGTTACCGGGGCCTCGCGCGGGATCGGCGCCTGCATCGCGAAGACGTTTGCTGCCGCGGGCGCGCATGTGGCGGTAAATCACTTCGACGAGCTACAGGAGGCTCAAACCGTCTGCCGGGAGATCTGCCGACTAGGCAGAACCCCGCTCCCCATATCGGCCGACGTCAGGCAGGAAGATCAAGTGCGCGAGATGTTCGCGGCCATTGATGGGGCCTTCGGAAGACTCGATATCCTGGTAAACAATGCGGGTGTCTGCCACTTCGAACACATTTTCGACACCACGCTCGAAAGCTGGTATCGTGTGCTGGATACGCACCTGACCGGCACGTTCCTGTGCTCCCAGCAGGCCATGCAACGGATGCAAAGCCAGAGATACGGCCGGATCATCCAGATCAGCTCCGTGGTCGCGCACCAGGGCGCGCTCCAGGGCTTTGTGCATTACGCCGCCGCCAAGAGCGGCCAGTTGGGATTCACCAGGACGCTGGCGCGAACGGCGGCGCCGTTGGGCATCACCGTGAACGCGGTCGCCCCAGGCCTTATCGCCACGGACATGCTTTTTCAGACCCACGGTGAAGACGGCGCCAAAAAGCTAGAAAAACTGGTGCCGCTGGGGCTGGGCACGGTCGAGGACGTGGCCGCAGCCGCTCTGTTCCTTGCCAGCGATGAAGCCCGCTACGTGACCGGCGCGGTTCTCGACGTCAACGGTGGCCTGTACCTGCGCTGAGCTCGATGAATGTGAAGACACCGCGACGAAAGCAGGCGCGTTCCATCCGGCCCATGGCCGCGATCCCCAGCGCACCCATGGTATTGGCCAGCAGCGCTGCCTCCCTGATGGCATCTCTTCGAGCAGGCCAACGACGAAGACGGCATCGAAGCAACGGCCGGTGCCGGTCGGATCAGCCGCTCGGGCCGAGATCTTCGAAAGCGTCGCCGGGAGGGCCGAAGCCCGCACCGGCGAGGGGCGCGAGCTGGCGATCGAATCCCGGCGCGCCGGGCTGAGCCTGGCGCAGGCGCGCCACCACATCCTGTTGCTCGAAGGCTGGCGCCGCCAGGCGGAGGCGCGGCGCGGCGCGGTGCTCGGCCTCGATCCCGGCGACCAGGTCCGGCTGGCCGAGGAGGAAGCGGCCCAATTGCGGGTCGAGATCCGCTCCGCCCGCGGCCGCATCGCCAGCGAGACGCGGGAACTCTGCCAGGTGGCGGCGGAGGCCGAGAGTGCCGGCGAGGTCGCCCGCCTCGACCTGGAGGTGGCTCGCGACCAGGTCTCGCTGCTGCTGGCCCGCATGGGGGAGGGCCGCGCCGGCCTCAAGCAGGTTGAAGAAGCGCGGTTCGCCGAAGCCGAGAAGTGGATCGTCTTCTACGAGGTGGCCTCGGCGCTGGAACTGGCCCGGCTGCACCTGCTGGAGCGAACCGGCGCCTTAATGGCGGCGCTGCTGCGCTGAGGATTGGACCGGTTAACTGCTGAACAAATTCGGCGTTTTCGGCTACCGTAGAGTCGATGGGGCTCTCGGAGCGACGGACCCTCGATCGGCAACTGGAAGAAGCCCTGCGCGCCGCCCGACGGCAGGCGGCGCCGTTTTCCCGCGGGCAACCGAAACCGAAACCTCCCGGGCGCAAGGCGGGCGAAGAGTATGCTCGGCGCCACTGCCGGGGGCCGGTGGAGCTTGAGCAGATCGCCAGCCAGTATCGGGAAGACATCGTGCGCCGCACCCTGGTGCGGCGGTTCGATGTGGAGGTGGGACGCTGCCGCAATTGCGGTCGTCGAGTGCAGGGCCGGCACCCATTGCAGACCTACGACGCCTTGGGGGCGGCCCAGGTGCAACTGGGGCCGGAGGCCCTGGCGCTGGCCGCCCACCTGCGGCATGAGCAACTAGTCCGAAGTTCCGTTTTGCCGTAAAGACTATCTCGCTGATTGAATGAGGGAAGGGGTTGTGGGCGGGTTTTCTTTTCTGGCTACAAACCGAGGAGTTGGAAGGCGCGTGCCTGCAGCGGGGTGGCCGCGGTCAGTTGCCGGAAGGTAGGGCCGCTGGAATCGGACGGAATCCGGCAGGTGTTGCGGCAACGGGTGGCCAGTTCCCGCAAGAGAGTGTCGAAGCTGTGGACCGGGAAACCGTCGGTGGTGACACGATCTGCTTTCTTGGTCTTGGCTGAGTCCGAGGCTTCGGCAGGTGCAACCGGATCGCGGCGCGTCCGGGATGTTGTTTGAGTTTGCCGATCTGGGGTTCGGTGAGCATGCCGCGGTCGCCCACCAGGACCACGCGGGAGAGCCCGCAGCGCTGCCGCAGTTTCTCGACCTGATCGGGGACCGTGGTGGGATCGCCGGTGTTGCCGGGATAAACATCCACCGCCACCGGACGGCCTTCGGCGTCCGTGGCGGGGCGGAACTTCTCGCCCGCCAGGGAGCGACGGATGATGTCGATCAGGTCGGCGGGGAAGTGGGACTGGTAGACTTTGTTTTTGCAGTGGCGAATTGTAGTGGCCACATGAACTCGTCCAGTCCTGGATGACACAGCCAATTATAAGCGACAATTGCGACCAATGCAAAATACAAATTACATATTGAGTGGCTACATTTGTCAGGCCAAATGAGAGCCAAGCGATAGATGGGATTGGAGTTGACCTGCTTGACGGCCTGGAACTTCGGGTTAGCGCTCAGAACGCAAGTTGTCCGCGAAGCATGACCTGCCGGCCCGGGGCGAACGTTCTGGTCGATCGGATCAGGCCCAGCGTGGCCGGGGCCGAGATGTTGGCGCTCGGGTTGTTGAAGTTGGGGTGGTTGAAAGCGTTCTGCATCGCCGCCATGAAGGTGAACCGCGTGCGTTCGGTGATGCGGAAGTCCTTGGCGATCGTGATGTTGTGCTCGTGCAGCCCGGGGCCCTCCAGAATATTCACGCCGGAGTTGCCGAACCGCCCCCGCGGCGGCACGACGAACGCCGAGGCGTCGAACCAGCGGCTGCTGGTCCGCTCTCCGGCCGGCAGATTGCCGTTGGCAAGGCGGTCGGGCAGCCCGCCCGAGGTGTTGGTGTTCGAGGGGTCCGAGCCGGAAAAGCCGGGGGTGAAGAACTGGCCCGTCTCCATGTAGGCGATCCAGTAGAGCCGCCAGCCGCCTAGCATGTGATCCACCAACGCCGGCGCGCCGGAGAGGTACTGCTTGCCCTTTCCCAGCGGCAGCGTCCAGATGGCGTTGACGACCGCCCGGTGCCGCGACGTGAACGCATCCCGGCTCCAGGCCAGCAGAGCGTACGGGTTCTCCAGGTTCTGCGTGTTGCTGTAATTGGAGGCCCAGGTCCAGTGCGCGTCGAAGGTCAACTGCCCTACTTTCCGCTGCGCTTCAAAGGTCAGCGCGTTGAAGTTCGCGGCCCCGTCGGTCCGCACGTAGCTGGCGCCGACAAACTGCGCGTACGGCCTCCGGCTCTGGGTGAACGCAATCAGGCTCGGCTCCGGCTTGTTGATGCCGATGCCGTAGTTCAGATTCCGGGATCGCGAGCCAACGTAAGACAGCCTCAACCCGACGTCGGCCACCTGCTTTTCCAACGTGAAGTTGAACTGGTGGATCTGCCCGTTCCTGGTCGCCAGCGGGTATCCGCTGACGCTCTGCGAGGGGATGCTTCCGGCGCCGGCCGGGAACGGGTTCGGGAAAGCGAACAGCGGCTGCCCGCCTTGAATCGAGTTGAAGAACGTCTCGCTGAGCTGGTACGGGCCGACGCCCTGTGCCCGGGCGTAGCGTCCGATCGTCTCAGCGTAGAGCCCGTAGCCGCCGCGGACGATGAAAGTGGCGCCCCAGGGCCGCCAGGCGAAACCGAATCTTGGGGCGAAGTTTCTGAGCGACGGCTTCTGTCTCACCTCGCCCGTTAACACCTTGATCCTGTCCACCGGATAGAGCGGGCTGATTGAGTTCCGCGCCGCTTCGGGCACGATCACGTCTCCGGTTTTCGGATCCCAGTTGAAGATCAGGTCGTCGTCATAGGTGGCCGCGCCGAAGCGGTCCCACCGCAGCCCCAGGTCCAGGTTCAGCCGGCTGTTCACCTTGAACGTGTCCTGCACATACACGCCGAACTCGTTGGAGAGCTGCGTGCGGTTGACCAGCGGGTCGATCCGCGCGCTGGAGTAAGGCAGCCCAAGCAGGAAATCGGCATGACCGTAGCCTGTCAGCGATCCGTTGAACGCGAACACTCCGTAGTTCTCTTGCGGAACCGACCCATCGAAGTTGCTGATCGGCTTGTACTCGCCGCCGAACTTCAGCACGTGTCTTCCAAAAGCCCAGGTGGCCGAGTCGGCGTACCCCCAATACTTCTCGTTGCCGATGATCCCGCCGGTGCGAATGTAAATCGGGTCGTAGCCGGTGATATTGATCCTGGGGGAGCCCATCACACCGGTCACATTCTTCCGGTTCACGCCCTGGATGCCGAGTTCCTTGATGACCTGGTCGCCGGTGAGAGGCTTGACGCCGCCGATCTGGGTTCCGTCGTTCACCTTCGAGGGATAGTGCGCGAAGCGGATCGAATTGACCAGGCTCGGCGAGAACACGTGCGTGTCCTCGATCACCACCACCTGCTTGTCGCGTCTTCGCGTCCATTTCAGCGCCGGGTAGCCGCCGTCGAGCACGTAGATGTTCGGGCTGTACGACCACCGCGCGTAGACGGTGTTGTTCGTCGAGACCCGGTGGTCCACGCGGCCGGAGATGTACTCGTAGTGCCAGGAGTCGCTCGGGTAGGGGTGAAGATATCCGAAGTTCCGCGCCAGTTCGTCGGGGCCGCCGAGGTTGGGGGCCGGCAGGAACCTGTCCTGCGTCTTCAGCGACGTGGCGTTCAGCCTCGATGCCGGCATCCGGTTGCCTGGAAACGGCGCGTTGGCCAGCGGATCTCTGACCGCCACCGGCCTGGCGAGGCCCAGCAATTGCGAGAAGTCCCCGCCCCGCATGCGCTCGGTGGGAACGTCGCGCAGGAAGTAGGTGGACATCGGAAATCGCTGCCCGTTCCAGTTGGCGTAGAAGAACGTCTTGTCTTTGATGATGGGACCGGAGGCTTCGAAGATGTACGTGTGGAAAAGGTTCTTCGGCTTCTGGACATCGAAGAAGCTGCGCGCCGTCATCGCCGTATTCTGATGCCAGTAAGCGGCGCGCCCGTGCAGGCGGTTGCCGCCGCCCTTGCTCGCCAGGTTGTAGTAGCCGACGCGGGCGAACTCGGCCGAGTTGTTCCCCTGCACGACCACCAGTTCCTCCAGCACGTGGACGTTCGACATCTGCGTGCTGGTCCCGTCGGTGGCGAAACCGTCGAGCGCCGTCTGCACCTGGGCCGCCGGCTGGCCGGCGATCTGAATGCCGTAGATGCCGCCGGTGCTCTGGACCAGCGGCATCGTGGTCAGCATCATCTGCGGGTTCCGGGCGTCGCCGATGATCGGAATGTCCTCGATCCGCTGGGCCCCAAGCCCCCCTTGCAGTTTCGAAGTATCGGTGGCGATGACCGCGGCATCGGCGCGCACCGTCACCTCGCTGCCCACGCTACCCAGCTCGAAGGTGACGTTCACCCGCCGGATCTGGCTCGTCTCCAGGATGACGTTGTCGGCGACGAACGTCTTGAATCCCGGCTGGGTGGCCGTGAGCTTGTACGTGCCACGTTGCAGGTCCGCGATTTCGTACTCGCCGTTTTCGTTGCTCGCGACCGACCTTTCGACGCTGGTCTGCGCGTTGACCA
The DNA here is from genome assembly GCA_038060875.1 of Acidobacteriota bacterium. Classification (GTDB taxonomy): domain Bacteria; phylum Acidobacteriota; class Terriglobia; order Bryobacterales; family Bryobacteraceae; genus JBBTDS01. The sequence goes on from JBBTDS010000241.1 coordinate 16,903, forward strand.
CGGCAATCTTCGCGCCGACCACCGCGGCGCCGGTGGGGTCCGAAACCGAACCCCGAATGGTTGATACCGTCAATTGCGCGGGCGCCAGCCCTGACGCAACCAACAACGCAGCTAGCAGCCAGCAGCGGCTAAGCGGAAGCATTTCCATCGGTCCCTCCTTCGTGTGTTCCCCGGCCCCTACCGCCCCAGTTCCTTCCGGATCGCCTCCTCCAGTTCACCGTCCCGGACGCCCTTGGGGCCGGGAGCGCCCTTCCAGGCGATGCGGCCATCCTTGCCTACCACGTAAAGCCGGTCCGGCCAGGCGGCGTAGGCCGCCTCCTCCTTAATTATGCATGTTGTCCACCACGCTCGGGAACTTGATGTCGAGATTGCGGTCGCGGTAGGGATACCGGTTACCCGGCACCCCCCGCGCAGACCCGTGCTGGCGCTACTCACGCACACGGTTGCTACCTCGGATGCTTGGCGGCAAACCGCTCATTGGGCCACGGGTGTAGGATCTCGACGAGGGGGAGCAAGGCGCCAAGTCGCTGCTGAAAACGGGTCCACGTCCAACGGCTGCGTTGACTCCGCCGCCGAAGCTGGCGCAGCTTCTGCCGAATATCCTTCAGCTTGGCTGCCATACGTTTGCCGATCGTCTTGCGGTACACCGTGAAGTACCCTTTCTCGCGGCTGCGCCCACCGATGCGAGTGAAACCCAGAAAATTGAAGGTCTCCGGCTGCCCTTCCCTACGCTTCTTCCGGCGCCCGGCGGCATAGCGCCCGAACTCGATCAGGCGCGTTTTGTCTGGATGTAATTGCCGCCCGAACTTCCGCAGCCGTTCCCGCAACTGCTCCAGGAACCGATCCGCTCGAACCACCGGCCGTTCTCCATCACGCCCGCCTTCAACCGTTTCTGGATCAGGCGGACGATCCGTTCGTCCCCGATCCGGTGCTCGACGAACTTGACCATCCAATCGTGTCCGATTTGGTCGAAGAACGACTTGATGTCCAAATCGAGCACCCAGTTCACCCTAGGCCCCACGATGGATTCGGCCATGCAGGTCGGCAAGCCGCTCCTCCAGGCTTTCTCCATATTCTTCCCACGTCACTCCATCCACTCCCGCCGCCGCTCGCCTCTTCAGGTTGTAATACCTGGATCCGGCGCATTGTGGGTCCGTGGAGGCCATCCAGAGCCCGTGTTGACGGGCGGGTGAATGCAGTTCCGCGACTGCGGGAAAGCTGACCTTTGGTTAGGAATTCCCGCAAATGCGCTACTCGCCTCGGAATATTAGAATCTCCTGTGATCATACGGGTTTGACGCACTTCGGCGGCGTATACTTCTTCCGCGAATTCTTGCGAGTGCC
>JBBTDS010000242.1:0-3012 GCA_038060875.1 Acidobacteriota bacterium
CCCTACCCAGACCAGCCATCCCCCTGACGCCGGGCAAGCCGTAAATCAATTACCTTTTATCACTGGCATGCTGCCGCTGGGTACTCCTCGTATTCCGACATCTTACGGCTCAGCAACTTCAGCGGGCAAGGCCCGGCTCAAGTGGGCAGCCATCAAGGACTCAGCCCATACGGCAGCTATGACATGGCCGGCAACGCGCGCGAGTGGTGCTGGAATCAAGCCGGCGGCACGCCCGAGGCGCGGCGGTACATCCTGGGCGGCTCCTGGAAGGAACCTTCCTATGTGTTCACTAACCACAATGATGCCGCCTTCCCTTTCGACCGCTCCCCGATCAACGGCTTTCGCTGCGCGCGGTATACGGCCCCCCTGGCCGATTCCCTGTTTGCCGCGGTCGAAACCCCGTCACGCGATTACTCGAAAGAGAAGCCGGTGAGCGACGACATTTTCCGGGTTTACCGCAGCTTCTACTCTTACGACCGCGCCGATTTGGAGGCGTCCGTCCAATCGGTGGATGACACCCCGCGACACTGGCGAAGGGAAACCGTCACCTTTAACGCGGCGTACGGCAACGAACGCGTGATCGCGCATCTCTTCCTTCCCAGGGATGGCAGCCCACCGTACCAGACCGTCATTTACTTCCCCGGCGCCGGTGCCCTGTACGCCAGGTCCAGCGACGAACTGGAAATGATGGTGATGGACTTTCTGCTCCGCAGCGGCCGGGCTGTGTTTTACCCAGTCTACGAGGGAATGTATGAGCGGCACCTGGCTCCGTCCCGCCGGGAAACTGGCATTCCCAGAGACCGCGTTGTCTGCTGGTCCAAGGACTTCGGCCGGTCCATAGACTACCTGGAAACCCGCCCGGATATCGACCGGCAGAGGCTGGCGTATTACGGCTTCAGCCTTGGCGGTATCTACGGGCCAGTCCTGACGGCGATCGATGGACGCATCAAGGCAAGCGTGCAGCTCGGGGGCGGCTTCGAGGATGGGAAACTGCCGCCGGAAATCGATCCGCTGCATTTCGCGCCGCGCGCCAAGGAGCCAGCCTTGATGGTTGTGGGCCGCCATGATTTCATGCGGCCCGTCGAAAGTTGCCAGATGCCCATGTTCCGCCTTCTCGGCGCCCCCGCAAAAGACAAACGAATCGTGCTCATCGACACGGGGCACGTGGTTTACCCGTCTCAGCCTGTGATCAAGGAGATCCTCGACTGGCTGGACCGCTATTTAGGGCCAGTCAAAACGCAGTGAGGCTATGATCGGCCGCACACTCGGCGCTACTGCACCGGGATCTTGAACTCCGGGCTGGGAATCCAGGCGGCGGTGAGCTGGATCGTGGCCATCCCCGGCGGAAGTCCCGAGGGGACGCGGAAGTCCACGCGGTACAGATCGTACGTGCCGGGCCAGCCGACTTGATTGATTACCTCCACTTCCTTTCCGTTTACCGTCACCCCTACCGGTGAGTTGACCATCTCGACGGGATCGGCTTTAAACGGCCTGCTCCCCGGCGGCAGAAGCTCGGGCCGAGTGGGGCCGAGATTTCTGGCCCTGACCATCAAGACCTCACCTGCGCGAGCCGGCTTGGCGGCGGTTACTGGTGAAAAGTCAGCCGCGCGGAAAACGGCAGGCCCGTCCGCCGTCATATCCACCCCCGGGCGGTACTTCGGGTACAAGTGGAACGTGGTTCGCATCTTGCCACCGCCGGGAAGGATGCGACGATTGGCCGGATCCTCGGTGACCGAGGCAACCCGGCCCATTACGGTCGCCTCCATCTCTCGATGTTGGCCGCTCACGCCGAAAAACGCCCCATTCCCCGCGAGGATGGCATGGCTCGGCGCAGGAAGGCCCCCACCGTCCCACAGACTGCCGATCCAAGTCCCATCGGGTCCCTGGATCTGCCAGAAGCACAAGTAGGGGCCGTTGCCGTCGTGGTCTGCAATCGTTTGCCCTGGCTGGGGATTCGCGCGAGCCATTAGGACTGCGCCCCTGTAATAATTGAAGCCCTTGGCCGGCTTCCCATTCACGGCAACAATGTCGCTAATGCCGTGACTGTACTGAAACGCTCTGGCAGGCCCGGGTGTGGTCACTGCGGGATCCCGCGCCATCTTAGTGGAGTCGGTTACATCCCCCCGATAAAAGACTCCGTTCTCCGTTTCGATGATCAAGACCACCGGTTGCTCCACGGTTTGGCCGAAGCCTGAAGTGCAGTATGCCGCCACAGACGCGGCCACCGCGATGGTTCTCCAAAGACTATTCATAGTGTCCTCCTTGTCGAAACAGAAGATCGCGACAGCGCTCCGCCCCGCGCTACCGAAGCCTGCTACACCGCATCGGGCTGGCGGAGTGAGCTGCCTCTACCGCAGCTTCTCCCGCGTGGTGACGTACAGATCGTACCCTCCGTAGCCTCCCGGACGGTTGGATCGGAAGTAGAACGCGCGGCCGTCGAACGAGAAGCTCGAGCGGCCGCCCTCGTCGAACGAAGTGTTGAGGACGGGGACGAGGACGGGCGCCGGCCACGGCTGCGCGGTGCTCTCCCGGGTCGCCGTCCATAGATCGCCGTTTCCAGGCCCGCCCGGACGATACGAAATGACGATCACCTCCAGTCCGTCGCGCCGGACAGCGGCCACATCCGTGGAGGAACTGCTCAGCTCTGCGACCAAGGTGGCCGGACCGAACGTGTCGTCATTTCCCATCCGGCTCTGGTAAATATCAACACCTCCAGGGCCGCCGGGCCGGGTGCTGCTGAAGTACAACACCTCGGTGCCGGTCTCGTCCTCAAATACCGTTGGCGCAGTTTCCGACGACGGGCTGTTCACGATACAGCCGAGGTTGACGGGCGGTCCCCAGCCGAAGTCGTCCCTGCGGTCGTGCCGGCGGGAGACCCAGAGGTCGGCTCCTCCACACCCGCCGGGCCGGCCGCTGGCAAAAAACAGCCGGTGTTCATCGGGGCTCAATGCGGGGCAGCTAGCGCCTCTTCCATCGTTGAAGCCCACGATCTCCTGTGCCTCCTCCCAAGGA
>JBBTDS010000243.1:0-1626 GCA_038060875.1 Acidobacteriota bacterium
AATTCGGTGACAGGCTACGCTTTCACTAATTTGTTCTTCGTCCGCCCCACACTAAGAAGTTCCCGCGCACCTGGCCCAAGGTGGCGGGTCAACGGACCGCCTCGCACCAGCCGCTTTAAGCGAAGCCACACCCGCTGGGGGCGCCCAGAGCCACACAGCGGCCGACCCCAAGCTGCTGGCTCTGCGCTCAACACGTCCTTCCCCATCACCCGCGCGTTTGTGAGCAGGCGCAACAACCCAAGCTGGCTCAGACGGCAGAAGCACGCATCGATCTCGGCGTTCGTGAGTGAAAGAGTGCCTGGCTCCTTGGAGCGGACGAGCGGGAACTCGACCGCGCGCGCTCCCCGCCCGGCGTATAATGCCCCACGGACCCGACATTTCACCAGGAGAGAACACCGTGACCAAATCGCGAATCCTTGCCGCTGCCGCCTTCATGCTGCTCGCGCCGGCGATGCTCCCGGCCGAAGCGCGCCTGCTGCGTCACCCCAGCTATCACAAAGGCAAGGTCGCCTTCAGCTAGCTGGGTGACATGGCTGACCAGCGCGCCCTGGTGGACAAGCTCCCCGGAGGAGAGATCGGCTACCTGCACATCCGGGCCACGGACACCGAGTCGCTGCGCAAGTTCGAGCGCGAGCTGGTCGAGAACCACTTCAAGAAGGCGCTCGTCATCGACCAGCGCTTCAACCCCGGCGGAGGCATCGACCAGGAGCTGCTGCAAATCCTGGGGCAGCGCCAGTACCAGTTGACCCGCCCGCGCGACTCGGTCAACATCGCCCGCCCGCAGCGCGCCTTTTACGGGCCGATGGTGGTGATGCAGAACGAGCGCTCCACTTCCGATGCCGAGATGTTCCTCGACGGCTTCCGCAGCCTGGGTCTCGGCAAGGTCGTCGGCGTCACCACCTACGGTGCGGTGATCGGCACCGGCTCCCACCGCCTCATGGACGGCTCGTCCATCCGCACGCCCGCCACCGGCGTGTGGAACGTCAAGGGCTACAACCTCGAAAACTACGGCGTGCCGCCCGACATCCACGTGGACGACACGCCCGAGGATTTCCTCAAGGGCCGCGACGCCCAGCTTGAGAAAGCCGTCGAGGTGCTCCAGGCGGAGCTGAAACAGCGGAAGTAGCGCCAATACCGCCCAGCAAAGCCTTGACCAATCTCTCACCGGGGCCTTGACCCGCCGGGCGCTGGGGTGTATCTTTAGTGGCGACCCCGGTTATAGGAGGCACTATGAGAGCGATCACCGCTGTTGTTGTCCTTTCTTGCCTGAGCCTGGCGGCCTCCGGCGTCGCCCTGGCGGCCATGGCGCAGAAGAAGATCACCATCATCGAGCAGCCGGCCGGCACGCTCGCTTACAGAGACGACGCGGGTAACGACGCCAGGTCTGTCCGCGCCACTTCTGGCGATGAGATCAGGTGGAAGTCCGGCGTGGGCAGGTACGTGATTACATTCCCCAAGGGCACGCCGCTCAATTCAGCCAAGTTCGAGGGAAAGAAAGACCAGGAAGCCGCGGGCAGCGTGCAGCCAAAAGTGACCAAGCGCCGCTACAAGTACAACGTATTAGTGACTAAGGACGACGGAACAGTACTGAAAGACGACCCCGAGATCATTATTGACGACCAGCAA
>JBBTDS010000244.1:0-2975 GCA_038060875.1 Acidobacteriota bacterium
GCACTACGGGAACTTCAAGGAGCCCTACGTCCCGTCCAACCTGCTGACCGTGCTGGCGCTGGACAGCAACCAGCGGCAGACCTTCACGCTGGGGTCCCCGCCCCTCGGGGTGGCTTTCGGCATCGACAACCGCGCCTTCATTGTGACCCGCGACGAGTTCCTGTTGCTGGACCCGGTGACCGGCGCCACCCAGGTGCTACAGACGATTGCCGGCGCCACCTCCAAGGAGCTGCCCGTGCCGGGGGCCACCTGGCCGACCGAAATCATCCGGGCCTCCGTGGCACCCTCGGCTGACGGCATGTGGGTGATCGGCATCGCCGAGCTGGCGACGCAGGCCCAGCCCGAGCCCCAATGCAGCACACTTGCCGGTGTCACCATTTGCGTCGTCCCGCCGCCCATCACCACGGACAACGGGGCGCTCGTGGTCACCTACAACGTGAACACCAAGCAGGTCATTGCGCAGGGCTGGATTGCCAGCCCGCCGCTGGGCCCGCGCGCCATGAGCGTCGCCCGGGACGGCTCCACGCTCGCCACCGGCTGGGGCGTGTTCACCCGCGGAGGCATCCTGCTGGCCCAGTTCCGCGACGCCGCAGGCGTGCTGGCCACCGGCAGCGTGGCGCTGGATTCAGCAAAGGGCCTGATCTATGGACAGGTGACAAGGAAAACGCAGGCGGCCACTCCCACGCCTGCCCCAGGGCAGCAAGGGAGCACCCCGGCGCCCGGGACCCCCGAGGTCGAGCCCCCGGTGCTGGTGGTGGCCGATGCGGACAACCTGACCGTCCGGGAGCGTTTGCGGCTGCCGGAAAACCTGGCCGGCAAAGCGGTGCTCAGCTCCAACGGCGAAGTCATGTACGCCGTTTCTTCCAGCGGCCTGGCTATCCTCCCGGTCGGCACGCTGGCCCGCCTCCCGCGGGTGGCCGCTTCCCAGGAGGACGTGGTCTTCCGCGGCAGCTTCTGCGACCGCCGCGTGATGACCCAGGAAATCGACATCGTGGATCCGGGCGGGGGCAGGACCGACTTCTCTCTGGAGATCTCCCTACCGGGTGTTACAGTTTCCCCAGCCTCCGGCGTCACTCCCGCCCGGGTCCGCGTATCCATTGATCCGAACGCGTTCCAGAACGAGAAGGGCACGACCGCCGGGACGATCCAAATCCTCTCCCAGGCTGGAGTGAATATCCCGTTCCCGGTACGCGTTCTGATCAACAGCCGCGAGCCGGACCAGCGCGGCAGCTTCTTCAACGCGCCCGGCAAGCTGGTGGACATCCTGGCCGATCCCGGCCGGAACCGGTTCTACGTTCTGCGGCAGGACAAGAACCAGGTGCTGGTCTATGACGGGGCCAACTACAGGCTGCTCCGCACCCTGCGCACCGGCAACACGCCCACTCAGATGGCCATGACCTTGGACCGGCAGTTGCTGCTGGTGGGCGCCGACGACTCGCAGATCGTCCACGTCTACAATCTCGACACGATGGAGATGGAGCGGCCCATTGTGATGCCCAGCGGGCATTATCCGCGCTCGCTCGCCGCCGCGGGCCGAGCCATCCTGGTGGCCTCGCGGGTGGCCGGCCCCAAACACCTCATCTCGCGCGCGGACATGTACATGCGCATCGCGACCGCGCTGCCCACGCTGGGCGTCTATGAGAACAATATCAATATCGACACCATGCTGGCGGGCACCCCATCGGGGGCCGGGATCTTCGCCGTTCAGGGCGACGGCAACGTGATGCTCTACGACGCCAACGCCGACACCTTCGCCGTCTCGCGCAAGGATTTCACCAAGCTGTCCGGGGCGTATGCCGCCCTCTCCGACGAGCGCTTCGTGGTGGACAACAACCTGCTGAACGGCGCGCTGGCGCCGATCCAGAGGCTGGAGACTGCCAGCGGGTCTTCCTCCGGCTTCGCCTTGGTGAACGGACAAGGAGTGCGGACCACCGCGCCGACGTCTGACCGGCCCGGCGTTGTGCAGCGGGTGGATCTGGCCCAGGGCACCGGCGTGCGGCCCACGCGGATGACCGAGGCGCCGCTGTTGAGCGAAGCGCTTCCCGGCGCCGTGTTTCGACGGACGCTGGGTGCGCTGCCTGCCAGCCAAGTGCTCGTCTCGCTGACGACCTCCGGCTTCACCGTGTTGCCATACCAGTATGATGCGGCCGTGGCCGACCCGCGCATCGAGCGCGTCGCCAGCTTCGCCGATGCCTCCGACGCGGTCGCGCCGGGCGGGCTGATCACCATTACCGGCAGGGACCTGAGCGTGGTCAACGCCGCCACCCGCGAGATCCCGCTGCCGACCGCGCTGGCCGACAGTTGCCTGACCGTCAACGGCGTGCTGGTGCCGATGGTGCTGGTATCGCCGACGCAGATCAACGGCCAGTTGCCCTTCGCCGTGTCGGGCTCGGCCACCATGATCCTGCGCACGCCCGGCGGCGTCAGCAACAGTTTCCGGTTCGGGATCCAGGGGACCGCGCCCACCGTCTTCCGCAGCGGCGTCGCCGGCGAGGACCGCGGCATCCCGACGGTTGTGCGGGCGCTGAACGGCCAGCTTGTGACGCTGTCGAACCCGATCCATCCCGAGGACTCGATCGTGATTTACGCCACCGGCATGGGCGTCACCGCGCCGGCGGTGCGGGACGGCTACCCTGGTCCCGCCGATCCGCTGGCCGAGGTGCTGGTGGAACCGGAAGTGACGCTGGGCGGGGAGCCGCTGCCGATCGTTTACGCCGGCCTGGCTCCGGGTCAGGTGGGCGTATACCAGATCAACGCCGAGGTGCCCTACTGGGTGCCCCTTGGCATGGAGCTCCCGCTGACCATCAAGCAAGGAAGCTACTCGACAACGCTGAACGTGAGAGTGGTGAAGTAGCGCGGGGCTCGGATGCGGGCGCGCGCGGCAGGAGAAGCTATGGGACGGATGGCTGGTTGTGTGCTCGCCTTCGGCGCGTGGCTGGCGCCGGCGTGTCTGGCGCAACAGCATTGGGAACTGG
>JBBTDS010000245.1:0-5320 GCA_038060875.1 Acidobacteriota bacterium
CAAAAGGGAAAGCGGATCATCTCGGCCGATTCCGGCAACCCGCCGCTGCCGGCCATCCGGGCTGGTCTCCTCACGAACGACGACTAGCTCTCGCGCGCGAATCTCTATTGCCCAAGGCAGGTTCGGAAGGGTCAGGACTATGGGTTTCGGCGCGCCAGCCGATGACTGCGGGCGCGCGGACGTCACGCTCAGGGCAGCGACAGTACAGGCTCCGGCAAGACATATCCTCGTGAATTTCACGGGTGCGAATCGAACACCCCAGGCTTGCATGTCATCCTCCTCTACTCCAGCTCGTTACGGCTGGCATCCCAATCCGCGACTGGACGGAATTATACACCCGATTCTCTTAACTTGTGCGGTTTGGTCCCCGCTTGTTGCCCCCGCCGTCAGCGCCGCGGGGCTGGACCCTTGCCGCTCAGCGCCTCGGCCAGCCGGGCGCGGGCGGGCAGGAAGCCGGGTTGGATGCGCAGGGCTTCGCCATAGTGCCGGATGGCCTCGTCGGTGCGGCCGAGGCCGGCCAGCGCCAGGCCGAAGTTGAAATGCGCCTCGGCGTAGTCCGGCTTCAGGCCGAGCGCCCGCGCAAGATGCGCCAGCGCCCGCTGGGTCTGGCCGCTTCGGGCCAGCGCGGTGCCCATGTTGTTGTGGGCTTCGGCGTAATCGGGCCGGATGAGCAGCGCCTCCGAATAGTGGTCGATGGCCTCTTTGAGCTTGCCCGCCCTGGCCTGGAGCAGCCCCATGTTGAAGTGGGCCTCGACAAAGCGCGGCTTGATGCGCACCGCCTCGGCGAAGTGGTACATGGCTTCCTCGGGACGCCCGGCGGCGGCCAGCGCCGCGCCCAGGCCGTGGTGCGCCTCGGCGTAATCGGGCCGGGCTCGCAGCGCTTCCGCGTAGTGGACGGTCGCTTCCGGCAGCCGCCCCGCGCCCGCCAGCGCCCCGGCCAGTGCGTAGCGGGCGGCGGCGAAGTCAGGTTTGATGAGGACCGCCTGGTCATAGTGCTCGATCGCTTTTTCCATCGCGCCGCATTTCGTCCAGGCCAGCCCCAGGTTGTGGTGCGCCTCGGCATAGCCCGGCTTCAGCCGCAGCGCCTCGGAGAAATGCGCGATCGCTTCCTCGACCTTGCCCTGGCCGGTGAGCACGATGCCGAGGTTGTTGTGCGCCTCGGGGTGGGCCGGCCTCAGCCGCAGCGCCTCGCGGTAGCGCGCGGCCGCTCCCTGTAAGTCCCCGCCCTTCTCGAGGGCGGCGCCGAGGCCGAACTGCGCCCCGGTGAACTCCGGGTCGCTGCGCAGGACCTCTTCGTATTGGGCGACGGCCTCGCCCAGCTTGCCCGCGTCCCGGAGCGCGCCGGCCAGCCCGGCGCGCCAGGCCGCCACTTCCGGCCCCCGCGCGATGAGCGCGCGCCACTCGCCGGCCGCGCCCGCATGATCGCCGCTCCAGCCCAACAGCTCGGCGTAGTTGAGGCGCGCCAGCAGGTCCTCGGGCGCCCGCTCCAGCGACGCCCGGTAGACGCGGGCCGCCTCGCGCAGCGCTTCCGGGGAAGCGTAATGGTTTTCCAGTTCCCTCAGCCGCGCCTCCCTCAGGGCGCGCTCGCGAGCGTGGTCGAGCTGGTCGGTGAACGGCGGCTGCTCCATTATGGCGTGGATGTTGGCGGCGATCCGGTAGCGGTCCCAGCCGGTCAGGCCGGCCAGCTCGGCAGCCTTGTCCTCGGCGGGCAGCGGCCCGTCGCGGGCCGGCAGTATCCCGGCCAACCGCTCCAGCACAACCCGTGCCAGCAGGTAGCTGCCCGAGAAGTTCAGGTGGACGTGCTCGTACAGCAGCCCTTCGCCCGGGATGCCGTGCGCTGTCTTCTCGCTCCGCTCGAAGGCGCGCTCGGCGTCCACCAGGTGAAGCCGCGGGCCGCCGAAGCTGCGCCCCGTCTCGCGGATGATGTCGTTGATTCTCGAGTCGGCGCGAAAACGCAGCGCGTCGAGGTCGCGGGCGCGAACGAAGTGCCGCCGTGCCTCTTCGGGCCGGTTCAGCGCCAGCAGGCACCGCGCGAGCCGGTAGTGGATCTCGGCGTAGCGGTCATCCAGCGCGGCCGCCTCGCGAAAATTCTCGACCGCTTTCCCGCAGTCCCCCGCCGCCGCCAACTGCGTACCGGCGCCGCAGGCCCGCTCCCAGCGCGCCTTGCCGGCCGCCGCAAGATCGCCGCGATGCAGAGAGGCGAAGGGCGGAGAGTCCCTCAGGTTGGCGGCCACCGTCGAGAGGATCACCTGAGCGCCGCTCGAGAGCGCGGTGCGGCAGATGTCGCCCAGGTTCCCGCGGAAGTGGGCGTAGACGTTCTCCATGCGCGGGTCGTCAGAGGCGACCGCGTGCCGCAGGAACATGGCCATCCCGCCCCAGTCGCGCGGCTGCTCGCCGGGTTTTCGAGCCAACCCGCCCGCGTTCTCCGCGAGCTGCATGAGCCGGGTGGACTGCGCCCGTATGTCGGCCCGGATCAGGGGAAGGCAGGGTGAGTACGGGTTGAAAACGGTCCCCGAGCCGTACGGCCCGACGACCTCGTTGTGGCCTATGTAGAGGATGAACAGGTCGGGCTCGTGCCGCGCGCATTCCCGCGCGATGCGAAGAATGACGTGCGAGTTGATGGCGGTCATCGCCGTGTTGATGACCTCGAAGCGGATCTCGGGGTAGCGGTCCCGCAGCACCGCTTCGAGGATGCGACCGAAGCTGAAGGCCGGGTTGGGCTCCCCCATGGCCGCCGACTCGCCGAGGATGAAGATGCGGTAGGTCCGTGGGGGTTTTTCAGCCGCCAGGCGGCAGGGTATAGGCGTCCGCGCGATCGCCGGCGGGAAGAACCGCCAGCCGAACTTCTGATTGCTCGTCCACGCCCGGCGGCCGGGGATCTCGACGAAGTACGCCGTCGGGTACCCGTAGTCCGCCAGCCGCAGCGCCAGTTCGGCCAGCACGAGGAGGAAGGCGGGTACAACCGTCGCCAGCATCGTCGCGAAGAGCCAGCGCTGCCAGCGGCTCGCGTGCGCTCGGTCGCCAGGCATAATTGGCCGCCAGTATGTTAGCATAGTGCCGTAGCCGTCCTTGGTGAGCGATCAGCCTCCGGGGCTGAAAGCCGACGGCTGACCGTTGAACGCCAGCCAGAGGGCTGGGATTTCAATAAGTTACGGGTAGCGGCGGGGGGTCTGAACTGGTGTTTGACGCCTGGGGGCAGACTCTGGTATTCTGTAATGCGGGCGTTTGCTTAGACCGGATCTTAAGCCGGAACGAGTGCTCGTGCACCTACAATCTGTTTTTGTCTTCAACCTCCCTCTGCCTGCGGTTGGCGTGTCTCGGCGGTCCCCTGCCCGCCCGGATTGCACCCTCACTCTTGTTGGCCGCAGCGCTGAACGTCTGTCGGCAGGGAAAATCGATGGGGCACACAACTGCCCGGCCGGCGGGCTGGCGCGAGCCGTACGGCCCTGATTGACGATTTGAGCGTCTCGACAACGTGCGTTTGGCCTTTCAGCTCTCAGGAGTCTAAAGAATGCAAACTTCGGGCAACGGCGCCTCGCATGAGCGAGTGGACTTTTCCCGGATCAAGACCTCGATCCCCATCCCGAACCTGATCGAGGTTCAGAAGAAATCCTACGAGCGGTTCCTGCAAATGGACCTGCTGCCGCGCGAGCGCGACGACACCGGCTTGCAGAGCGTGTTCAGCTCGGTGTTCCCGATCACCGACTTCCGGGGCTTGAGCCAGCTTGAGTTCGTCGATTACTCGATCGGCAACTGGGAGTGCAAGTGCGGCAACCTGAAGGGGCTGCACCACCTGCGCTCGACCTGCCGCAATCCTAGCTGCGGGGCCACCATCCAGACCGACCCTTATCACGCCGGCGACGTGCTCTGCCACCGCTGCGGCACCTTCAGCCGGAACATCGTCACCTTTTGCAACCGCTGCGGCGATCCGGTCAACCTCCAGCTCAAGTACGACGTGCCGGAGTGCGAGGAGCGGGGCATGACCTACGCCGCGCCGCTGAAGGTGACCATCCGGCTGACGGTGTACGACAAGGACAGCGAGACCGGCGCCCGCACCGTGCGCGACATAAAGGAGCAGGAGGTCTTCTTCGGCGAGATCCCGCTGATGACCGAGAACGGCACCTTCATCATCAACGGCACCGAGCGGGTGATCGTCTCGCAGTTGCACCGCTCCCCGGGGGTGTTCTTCGAGAAGATCCCGGCCCAGGGCTACTACCTGGGCAAGATCATCCCCTACCGCGGGAGCTGGGTGGAGTTCGAGTACGACGCCAAGAACCTGCTCTACGTGCGCATCGACCGCAAGCGCAAGTTCTACGGGACGGTCTTCCTGCGCGCGCTCGGGCTGAAGACCGACGAGCAGATCCTCCGCCAGTTCTACCGCATCGACCGGGTCTCGATCCGCGACAACCGGCTGTACTGGAACGTGCCGCTGGCGCCCAAGGACAAAGACAAGGAGAAGGAGGCGGCGCCGACCAACCTGCTGGGCATGAAGCTGTCGCATGCCGTCACCACCAAGGGCGGCGAGGTGCTGATCCCGCAGGGCAAGAAGGTCACTTCGCCGTTGTTGAAGGAGATCCAGAAGGCCCGCATCGAACAGGTGGAGATCGCCGTCAACGACCTGGAAGGCGCGGTGGTGGCCGCCGACGTGGTGGACATGTCCACCGGCGAGGTGCTGATCGAAGCCAACCAGGATCTGACCAGCACCGCCATCGGGCGGCTGCTCGAGGCCGGCATCGAGAGCTTCGATCTCTTATTCCCCGAGCGCGCCGAGGCCGGCGTGGTCGTCGCCCAGACGCTGAAGAAGGACCCGGTCAAGGCCCAGAACGAAGCGCTGCTGGAGATCTACCGCAAGCTGCGTCCCGGCGATCCACCGACGCTGGACACGGCCAACCAGCTTTTCCAGGGCATGTTCTTCGATCCGCGCAAGTATGATTTCTCCCGCGTAGGGCGGATGAAGTTTAACATCAAGCTGTTCGACAAGGCCGACGCCACCCCGCTGGACCGGCGCACGCTGGACGCCGAGGATTTCTACGGCGTCATCCGCTACCTGCTGCGGCTGCGCCGGCAGACGGCGCTGACGGTGGACGACATCGACCACCTGGGCAACCGGCGGGTGCGGGCGGTCGGCGAGCTGCTGGAGAACCAGTTCCGCATCGGGCTGGTGCGGATGGAGCGGGCCATGAAGGAGAAGATGTCGGTCTACCAGGAGATGTCCACGGCCATGCCGCACGACCTGGTGAACGCCAAGCCGGTGATGGCCGCCATCCGCGAGTTCTTCGGCTCCAGCCAGCTTTCGCAGTTCATGGACCAGACCAACCCG
>JBBTDS010000246.1:0-19974 GCA_038060875.1 Acidobacteriota bacterium
ATATGTTCTTTCCCCCATGACACGAAGATTTCTCGCTCTCGCGCTTTCGGCGGCTCTCTGGAGCTGGGGCGCCGTCCCCACTCCCAAGGAACACTTCGGCTTCACGCCCGGCGACGACTACAAGCTGGCCGACTACGCCGAGGTCACCGGCTATTTCAAGAAGCTCGCGGGCGCCAGCGACCGCATCCGGCTGGTCGAGTTCGGCAAGAGCGCGCACGGCAAGCCGATGTACGTCGCCTTCATCTCGGCGCCGGAAAACCTGAAGGAGCTGGACCGCTACCGCGGCATCAGCCGGCGGCTGGCGCTGGGCGAGGCGGCCCCGGATGAGGCGCGCCGGCTGGCCGCCGAGGGCAAAGCGATCGTGTGGATCGACTCGGGGCTGCACGCCAGCGAGGTCGCACCGGTGCAGCACGCGCCGCACCTGGCCTACCGCATGCTCACCGACGAGGGCGAGGAGGCCCAGCGCATCCGCCGCCAGGTCATCCTGCTCCAGGTGCCGGTCATCAACCCCGACGGCCTGGACTGGGTCGCGCACTGGTACCGCAAGAACGCCGGCACGCCCTACGAGCTGGCCCGCCTGCCGTGGCTCTATCACAAGTACGCCGGCCACGACAACAACCGTGACTGGTTCATGCTGAACCTGGAGGAGACGCGCCACGTCACGCGCATGCTGTTCCAGGAGTGGTTCCCGCAGATCCTCTACAACCAGCACCAGACGTCGCCGTTCCCCTCGCGCATCTTCATGCCGCCGCACGCCGACCCGCTGAACCCGAACGTCCAGCCGGCGGTGAACGAAGGCATCAACCTGATCGGGGCGGCCATGAAGGACCGCTTCCTGCGGGAGAACAAGCCGGGCGCAATCTCCCACGTGGGCTTCGACGCGTGGTGGAACGGCGGGCTGCGCACCGTGCCGGTGTTCCACAACATGCACGGCATCCTCACCGAGACGGCCGGCTTCGCCTACGCCCACCCGCGCACTTACAAGGCCAGCGAGTTCCCGGAGCGCTTCGCTAACGGGATGCCCACCCGCGAGCCGACCATCTTCTACCCGCGGCCGTGGATGGGCGGAACCTGGACGCTGCGCGACGCCATTGAGTACATGCTGACGGCCGACTTGGCCATCCTCGAGCTGGCGTCCGCACGGTCCTCCTACTTCCTCCACAAGGCGTGGGAGATGGCGCGGGCGGCGATCGAAGAAGGCAAGAAGGGGAAGCCTTACGCCTACGTGATTGCGCCCGAGCAGTGGGACCGTTCGAGCGCGCTGGAGATGCTGCGGCGGCTCTCGCTGGGTGGCGTGCAGGTGGGACGCGCGCGCGCCGCGTTCGAAGCCGGCAAGAAATCCTACCCGGCGGACACCTACGTGCTGCTCGCCGGCCAGCCCTTCCGTCCCTACCTGATGGACCTGCTCGAACCGCAGAAGTATCCGGAGCTGCGCACTGGCGAGTCCGGCCCGACCAAGCGTCCTTACGACATCGCCGGCTGGACGCTCAGCATGCAGATGGGCGTGGCGGTGGATCGGATCGATGAGCCGTTCCAGACAGAGCTGGCGCCGGTCTCCCAGATTGAGCTGGCGGCGCCCACGCTCGATCAGCGCGAGAACGCCGCGTATCTGGCCGTCGCGGAGACGCTGGCGCACGGCGCGAAGGTGCGCCGGGCCGCCGACGGCGCGTTGCTGGCCGAGGATCGCGCGGCCGCCGAGGCCTTCAGCAAGGCCGCCTGGGAGCTGCGCCGCCCGCGGGTCGCCCTCTACGAGCCCTGGGGCGGCAACATGGACACCGGCTGGACCCAGTGGCTGCTGGACTACTACAAGATCCCGCACACGCTGGCGCACAACGACGAGTTCCAGAAGGGCGCGCTGCGCGACCGCTTCGACACGGTCATCCTGGCCTCGCAGAGCGGCGCCTCGATCCTGCACGGGACGCGGCTGGGTGAGTCGCCGGCCCCGGTGCGCGAGGGCGCTTCGGGCGCCGCTCCCGAACCCCGCTCGATCCAGCGGCCCGAGTACACCGGCGGCATCGGGCTGCGCGGCCTGGTGAACCTCGACGAGTTCGTCCGCGCCGGCGGCACGCTGATCGCCTTCGACAACGCCGCCGAGCTGCCCATCCAGTTCTTCCCGCTGCCGCTGCGCAGCGCGCTGCGCCCGGGTTCGAGCGCGTTCTACTGTCCCGGCTCGCTGCTGCGCATCACGGTGGAGAACGCGCATCCGCTGGCCTTCGGCATGCCCAAGGAGGCGATCGCCTTCTCCAGCGGCGGCCCGGCCTGGGACGTCGCGCTGCTGCCGGAGTTCAACAAGGGCGAGCAGGAGGTGCGCGTGGTGGCCCGCTATGCGGCCTCGAACCTGCTGGCCAGCGGCTGGGTCTCGGGTGAGAAGCCGGTCCTGGGGAAAGCGGCGATGGTCGAGGCGCGGCACGGCCGCGGGCGGGTGGTGCTGTTCGGCTTCCGCCCGCAGTTCCGCGGCCAGCCCTTCGGTACCTTCAAGTTCCTGCTGAACGCG
Organism: Acidobacteriota bacterium; assembly: GCA_038060875.1. Lineage (GTDB taxonomy): Bacteria > Acidobacteriota > Terriglobia > Bryobacterales > Bryobacteraceae > JBBTDS01. The sequence goes on from JBBTDS010000246.1 coordinate 2,495, forward strand.
ATCTACCTGGCCTCGGCGGAGGCGCTGGCGGCGCCGTAGGGGGCTCACGCCTCGGTGCGGCGGGTCTCTTGCGTCTGTGTGGACAATGGGTATACACTGTCCTTGGTGACCAAAGGGGAGGGACCGCGGTTCGACTGGGACGAGGCCAACGCCGGCCACATCGCCCGGCACGGTATCACTCCCGCGGAAGCTGAGGAGGTCCTCGCCGGGAGCGTCATCCCGATAGAGAGCGGTGAGCGCGGCGGAGAGGAGCGGTACACGGAGTTGGGCGAGACCGCGCGAGGCCGGCTCCTGGTGGTTGCCTGGACCTGGCGAGGCGAAAAGGTGCGCGTCGTCACTGCCTTCCCGGCGAACCGGAAGTGGCGCGGCTTGTACCGGCGCCTGAAGAAAGGAGGAGACAATGGCTAGGAAGACACTGGCGGGCTGCCGCACGGAAGAGGCCGAGGCACGGTGGTTCCAACAGAATCAGGACCGGCTTCTGGAGCTGTTTGAGAAGGGTCTCAAACAAGGCGCTCTGCGCCGCGGCGCCAGGAGCGTGGGAATCACCATCTCCAAACGAACGGGCGATATTGTCCGACCGCCATCCCAGAAAGTGGCGCTGCGCATTCCCACCGGCGATCTGGAACGGGCCCGAGAGCTCGCGGCCAGGAAGGGCCTCGGCTATCAGACCTACATTAAGATGTTGTTGCACGAAGGACTCGATCGCGAGAGCCGGAAGGCGGGATGAGCGTAGCGCTCACCCATCAACCGCACAGAGACTGTGGAGGGGTGCGCTAATCGCTGTCGAGCCTTGTCAGCCCCGCCTGGCGGGCCCAGGCGACCGCCTGCCCGTGCTCGCCCCAGGAGAGGCGGCGCGAGAGCTCCGGATACTGGTGAGCTTTGTGCTCCGGCCGGTACTGGGCCATGATGTTCACGTAAGTGGATTTGGTCAGCTTCTCGGCCACCCACTTGACGAACTTCTCGGTGCCGGCGATCCCGTTGGGCAGCACCAGGTGGCGAATCATGAGGCCGCGCAGCGCGATGCCGTTCTCGTCCACCACCAGCTCGCCGGCCTGGCGGTGCATTTCGGCGATCGAGGCCGCGGCCACCTCCGGGTAGTCGGCGGCGCCGGAGGAGTACTTCGCCGACATGGCCCCGTCGGTGTACTTGTAGTCGGGCAGGTAGATGTCCACGATTCCGTCGAGCAGCTTGACGATCTCGGGCGGATCGTAGCCGCCGCAGTTGTAGACCAGCGGCACGCGCAGGCCGAGGCGGATGGCGGCGCGCAGCGCCTGCACGATGTTGGGCACGCAGTGGGTGGGCGTCACCAGGTTGACGTTGTGGCAGCGCTGGTCCTGCATAGCCACCATCATCCGGCCCAGCGCCTCGTCGCTCATGTAGTGGCCGTCGCCGCGGTGGTTGATCTCCCAGTTCTGGCAAAAGCAGCAGAGCAGGTTGCAGTGGCTGAAGAAGATGGCGCCGGAGCCCCAGCGCCCCACCAGCGGCCGCTCCTCGCCGAAGTGCGCGTGGGCGGAGAACACCTTCACCCGTGACGTGGACTGGCAGACGCCTTTGTCGCCCTTCAGGCGGTTGACGCCGCACTGGCGCGGGCACAGGCGGCAGGCGCGGTGGATCTCCCAGAGGGCGCGGGCGCGCTTGGCCAGTTCCCCGGTTCGTTCCAGTTCCAGGTAGGCGGGCTTAAAGTCCTTGCGCAGCATGGTCGGGACCGGCTTCTTGGGCCCGGAAACAAGCCCTGCCGCCAGGAGGTTCCCGGCGAATTCCCTCCGGGTTGAGTCGTCCATGGACGCCTCCCTACCAGAAGGATACCGCCGCCAGGCGCCAAAGGATATAGAGCAGGACGACGGACTCGGCCGCGTCGAAAACGGCCACCCCGAGCAGGACCCTCCGGCCGGGCAAGCCGTGGCTGGTCTGCCCCAGCGCGATCCAATGCGCCGCGGCCAGCGAGCCGACCAGCCACTGATTCAACCCGCTCGGGAAGGCGACCAGCAGCGAGTAGTAAGCCGATTCGAACGCCAGCGCGGCGCTCAAGCCGCGCGCCGTCATCCGCCCGCGCCGGACGGCCAGCCATTCCACGGCGTGGAGGACGAGCATGGCCACGGTCGGCAGCAGCAGCAGCACGGATGGCCCGGTCACATGTACATCCCTCCGTTGACGCTGAGCACGTGGCCGGTGATGTAGCCGGCCTCTTCGCTGGCCAGGAAGCGCACGGAGGCGGCCACGTCCTCGGGCTGGCCGAAGCGCTTCAGCGCGATCGCCCCCAGCATGCGCTGCTTGACCTCCTCGGGCAGCCTCGCCGTCATGTCGGTCTCGATGAAGCCGGGCGCTACCGCGTTGACGGTGATGTTGCGGCTGGCCACTTCCTGCGCCAGCGACTTGGTCAGCCCGATGATGCCCGCCTTCGAGGCCACGTAGTTCGCCTGGCCCGGGTTGCCCGACAAGCCGACCACCGAGGCGATGTTGATGATGCGTCCCCAGCGCTGGCGCATCATGTCCGGCAGCACCTGCTGGACGGCCAGGAAGGCGCCGCTCAGGTTTACCGCCAGCACCAGGTCCCAGTCCTCTTTCTTCATGCGTACCGCAAGGGCGTCGCGGGTGATGCCGGCGTTGTTGACCAGGATATCGGTGCGGCCGAACTCCTGGGCGATCCTGGCGAAGCCGTTCTTGATGGAATCCGGCGAGGCTACGTCGAGATCCAGCGTGCAGGCCTCGCCGCCGCGGCCGCGGATCTCGGCGGCCACTTCCTCGTTCTTCTCCGGCTCGATGGAGGCCACCACGATGCGCGCTCCGGCCTGAGCGAGCGTCAGCGCGATCGCCCGCCCGATGCCGCGGCTGGCCCCGGTGACCAATGCCGTTCGATTTGTCATAAGCTATCCATCATAGTAAAAGGGGTATGGCTTACACCGATCTTCGCGACTTCATCCGGGCGCTGGAAAAGCACGGCGAGCTGAAGCGGGTTCCTTTCGAGGTCGATCCGGTGCTGGAGATCACCGAGTTCGCCGACCGCTCGGCGAAGCAGGGCGGCCCGGCGCTGCTGTTCGAGAAGCCCAAGGGCTCCGGGATCCCGGTGCTCATCAACGCCTTCGCCAGCATGCGGCGGATGGAGCTGGCGCTGGAGGTCTCCTCGGTGGAGGAGATCGCCGGCCGCATCTCGGAGTTGCTCCAGCTTCAGGCGCCCGAGGGGCTGCTGGGCAAGCTCAAGATGCTGCCGAAGCTGGCCGAGATCGGGGCGTTCTTTCCCAAGCGGGTTTCCGGCGGCCCGTCGAAGGAGGTCATCCGGCACGACGGCTTCTCGCTGGCCGAATACCCGATCCTGCACTGCTGGCCGCAGGACGGCGGGCGCTTTGTGACGCTGCCGCTGGTGTTCTCGAAGCACCCCGAGACGGGGAAGCGCAACTGCGGCATGTACCGCATGCAGGTCTTCGACGAGCGCACCACGGCGATGCATTGGCAGACGCACAAGCACGGCGCCGAGCACTACCGGCGCCTGCGGGCCGCGGGGCAGACGCGCATGGACGTGGCGGTGGCGCTGGGCGGGGACCCGTCCACCATCTTCGCGGCCGTGCTGCCGCTGCCGCCCGACGTGGACGAGATGCTGTTCGCCGGGTTCCTGCGCGGCAAGCCGGTGGAGATGGTGCGGTGCGAAACGTCGGAGCTGGAAGTGCCCGCCCAGGCCGAGATTGTGCTTGAAGGCTACGTCGAGCTGGGCGAGCTGCGGCGCGAGGGGCCGTTCGGCGATCACACCGGCTTCTACTCGCTCGAGGACGACTACCCGGTGTTTCACGTCACCGCGATCACGCAGCGGAAAGACCCGATCTATCCAACCACCATCGTCGGCCCGCCGCCGATGGAGGACTATTACATGGGCAAGGCGATCGAGCGCATCTTCCTGCCGCTCTTGCGGCTGCAACTGCCCGAGATCCGCGACATCTCGATGCCGGCCGAGGGCGTCTTCCACAACCTGATGCTGGTGGCGATCCGCAAGTCGTACCCCGGCCACGCCCGCAAAGTGATGCACGCGCTGTGGGGCATGGGGCAGGCGATGTTCACCAAGTGCATCGTGGTGGTGGACGAGGACGTCGATGTGCAGGACGTGCGCGAGGCGGCGTGGAAGGCGCTGAACAACATCGACCCGCAGCGCGACATCGAGTTTTCGTTCGGCCCGATCGATTCGCTGGACCACTCCAGCCGCCTGCCCAACTACGGCTCGAAGATGGGCGTGGACGCCACGCACAAGTGGCCGGAGGAGGGCTTCACCCGGCCGTGGCCGGAGGTGATCCGGATGTCTGAGGAGGTCCGGCGGCGGGTTGATGAGCTCTGGAAACGGGCAGGGCTGTAAGCGCCCTATGGCAACGGCCCCTGTGGCACTCGCTGGAAGCGCGTCCCAAAGACCGGCACGCCCGTTGGCGGCATGTTGGAGGACGGCTGCCAGGTCGTTTTCGGGTCGGTCGGGTCGGGACAGAACACCGGCCCGAATGCGCACGGGGCGATGTCAACCGACATCATCCCGCGGAACTCTCTGAAGTCGTCCGAAAATTGGAGCGAGACCCGCGACCGGGCAATCGCCGTCAAGCCGCCGGCCGCGTCAAAGACGAGGAACAGGCTGCTCCCGCCGACCGTCTTGGGCCCCGTCCGCTCCCAAACACCCTGGAGCGGGCTGATACGGGATGGGGAGCCGGGCTGGGCGCCAAACATGGCGCTGTCAGCCACGGCAACGGCGCCATCCTGGTGCAACGTCAGCAGCGCGGGCAGGGCCTCGCCGCCCGTGCCCATCGTGGTCCACCAAATGAACGTGCCCCACGGTTGCGGCGTCTGCTCTTGTGCGGCGGCGTGGAACCAGCAGGCGCCCGCGATCACGGCCACGACTGCAGCCAACAGAACGAAGATGCGACGCATGGTATTCTCCTTCAGGGGCATTATGCGGTCGCCGGCATCCCGGCGGGCATGAGTTTTCCGTGAGTTTCCGCTGAGTTAGGCGCGATATAATCAGGTCCGGATGGCACGGCTGCGGTTCGGGCCCTTCGAGCTTGACCGGGACACGGGCGAGCTGCGCCGGGCGGGTGCGCCTGTCCGGCTCCAGCCGCAACCGGCGCGGGTGCTGGCGTTGCTGGCCGGCCGGGCTGGCCGCCTGGTCACCCGCGACGACCTGCGCCAGGAGATCTGGGGCCGGGACACGTTCGTCGATTTTGACGTCAGCCTGAACTACTGCCTGGCCCGGATCCGCTCCGCGCTGGAGGACAACGCCGAAGCGCCGCGGTACGTGGAAACGCTGCCGCGCCGGGGGTATCGGTTCATAGCCCCGGTCGAGGCGGTCCGCCCCTTCGAGCAGCCCGCGCTGGCGGTACTGCCGTTCGCGAACCTGAACAACGATCCCGAACAGGACTACTTCGCCGACGGCATGACCGACGCGCTGATCACCGAACTGGCGCAGCTCGGCGGCCTGCGGGTGATCTCGCGCCAATCGGTTCTGCACCTGAAGGGCGGCATGCGCAAAATCGCGGATATCGGCCGCGAGCTGAACGTGGACGCGGTGGTCGAAGGCTCGGCGCTGCACGCGGGCGACCGGGTCCGTATCACCGCGCAGCTCGTCCAGGTCGAGCCCGAGCAGCACCTCTGGGCGAGCAGCCAGGAGTGCGAGATGAGCGAGGTGCTGGCGCTGCAAGGCCGCGTCGCGCGCGCGGTGGCCGAAGCGGTCGCGGCCAGGCTGACGCCGCGGGACCTGGCGCGCCTCGGGCGGGAGGCGCAGGTCAACCCCGAAGCGCACCTTGCTTATCTGAAGGCGCGCTTCCACCTCGGCCGCTGGACGCGCGAAGGCTTCGAGAAGGCGCTCGCGTATCTGCGGCAGGCCATCGGCGAAGACCCCAACTATGCGGCGGCTCACGCCGTGATGGCAAACTGTCTGGCGCTGCTCGGCTACTGGGGGCATGCTCCCATCCGGATCGTGTATCCGCAGGCCAAGCAGTTGGCCCTCCGCGCGGTGGAACTCGACGACGGGCTCGGCGAGGCGCACCACGCGCTGGCCTGGGCGCTCTGGCTGAATGACTGGGACCTCGCCGGCTGCGAGCACGAGATCCGCCGCGCCATCGAGCTCAGCCCAAGCGCCGCAGACACGCGCATACTGGACGCCGTCTTCCTGGTGACGGTGCGCGAACTCCGTGAGGACGCCATCGCCGAGGCGCGGCGCGGCCTGGACCTGGACCCGCTCTCGGAGTTCACGAATTCCGCGGCGGCCTGGATTTTTCTGTTCGCGCGCGAGTACGAACGCGCCGCCGCCCAGGCCGCCCGGACGCTCGAGATGTACCCGCATGCGCTCCAGGCCGAATATGTCTTCGGACTGGCGAACATCCGGCTGGGCAAACTCGCGGACGCCACCGCGGCGCTGGAGCGGGCGGCATCGATCTCCCGCGACCCGATATCGCTCGGCTACCTCGGCCATGTCTACGGCCTGGCGGGACGCGCGGACGCGGCGCGGGCGCTCCTCAATGAACTTTCGAGCGGCGAGTGTGTCACGCACAAGAGCCTGGCTTCGATCTACGCGGGCCTGGGCGACCGCGGTCGCGCCTTCGAAGTGCTGGAGCGCGCCTACGCGGACCGCGATCCCCTTTTGTTCTGGCTGCGCGTCGCGCCCCCGTTCGAGCCGTTGCGCGACGATCCACGGTTTGAGGAGCTTTGGAAGCGCCTTTCGTCGTACGTCGCCGCCCGGAAGTCCGGCGGCTACCGCAGCCGCGCGGCGCTGCGGCTGCCCGCGTAGAGGTAAGCGGCGCCGCCATCGGGACCGGGAACGAGCCGGAAGGCGCGTGTGCGCTTGCCCTGCGCGTCGAGCACCGCGAATTGCCAGTCGCCTGTCTTGATGATTTCTTCCTCGCGCCCTCCGGCCCGCCACAGCAGCTTGCCATTGCGGCTGACGATCTCGGACTTCTGATCGCCGTTTACGTACACGGCCGCGTACCGGTCCAGCTCGGCGGCCGGCATCGGGATGGCGGGCGCTTCGGCGCTCTTCAGCGCGGGCCGCATGGGGACCAGCATTTCGAACAGCTTTTCGGCCGTTCCGGGCAGGCTGCCGCCGGAGCGGTTGGTGAGGATCACCGCGGCCAGGCGATGATCCGGAGCGATCTGGACCAAAGACCCATAGCCGGCGCGAGCGCCGCCGTGGGAAACAAAGCGAACGCCCCTGGTCTCGCCGAAGGCAAGCCCATAGCCGTAGGAGCGCTGCGGGTCGGGCGTCTTCACCTGCGGGCTCAGCATGAGCGAAATAAGCTTGGACGGCAGGACCTGCTTGCCCTCGACGCGCCCGTCGTTCATTAGGGCGATGACGAAGCGCGAAAGCTCCTCAACGCTGGAGAAGACCGACCCGGCCGGCCAGTTGGCGGTGTTGTCGGGCGCCGGACGGATGACGACCGGGGCGCCCGAGGCGGGGTTGTGTCCTTGCGCCAGCGAAAAGGTGAGGGCCATCAGCGGGCGCAGCGTGGTGCGGCTCATGCCCAGCGGCCGGAACACCCGCTCGGCCATGACGTCAGCGTACGGCTTTCCCGCCACCACCTCGGCCAGGCGCCCGGCGAGCCAGTAGCCGGGATTCGAGTATGAGTAGATCGCGCCGGGCTCGGTGAAGAACCAGTCGGCGTTCCAGAGCCGGATGCCGGCGCCGAGGGCCGAGTCATCGTGCAGCCCGTCCATCACGGCGTCATCTTTGAGGCCGGAGGTGTGGGTCAGCACCTGGTGCGCGGTCAACCGGGCGATGCTCGGGTGCAGGTCCTTGATGTAGGCGCCCACCGGCGTGTCGAGGTCCAGCTTCCCTTCCAGGGCGAGGCTGAGCACGGCGGCCGCGGTCAGCATCTTGGTCGTGGAGCCGAGCCGGAAAAGCATGTCCGTCGAGACCGGGGCGCCGGTCTCGATGTTGGCCACGCCCAGCCCTTTGGCGTAAACGATTCGGTCGTCGCTTACGACCGCGATTGCGGCGCCGGGGATCTTCTCTTTCAGTACCTCTTCCTTGGCGGCCTGCTCGAGCAGCGCTGAATCGAGCTTGCGCTCCTGAGCGGCCCCGGCGGATCCCAGCAACAGCGCGAGCGTGAGCAATCGAAGTGCGGGCACAGAGGCGACATTAGCACACCGCCGCCCCTTCACCGAACGACAGTGAAGGCGCGGGTGCGATGGTGCCCGTAGCGGGCGAAACTCGTCCGGTCTACGAGGGAGAAGTCATGGCCCCGGCATTCCCGGCCGATCATCCAGGCGGCTTCCAGGTCGGCGCCTCGCTGATCATCTTGTCCTTGCCCGGGCGATGTCGGAGCCGCCGGAGCTGCCGAGGTTGAAGACGATCATAGCGCAACACCGCGTTGACTTTTCGGTCGAGAAGGGTGTAGTTTATCGGACAAGGGAGAGTGCCATGGCAGAGCAGGTTGCACAAGTTGACTACTACGTTGGAATGCTTCCCCACAAAGCCGGCGAGGGAGTCCGCGTCTTGAACGCCATCAAGGATGCCGGCGTGAACCTCATCGGCTTCCTCGGTTACCCCAAAGCGCGGAAAGCTGAGATCATCCTGGTCGTGGGGACGGGAGCGCCCGCCCTGGGACCGATTGCCAAGAAGGTTGGCGTCGCGCTCGGCAAGAAGCAGAAAGCCTTCTTGGTGACCGGCGAAAACCGCCCGGGCGCGCTGGCTGAGGTCTTGGGCAACATCTCCGCGGCCGGCGTCAACGTCGAGACGGTGCACGCCGTCAGCGGGTGCGCCGAGTGCTTCGGCGCACTGATTACGGTGGCCCCGCAGGCCCTGAAGAAGACGGCGAAGGCGCTGGGAATCTAGAGCCGGGTCGGGCGTGCCCGACCCCTACAGCAGCCGCGCCGCGTCTTTAGCGAAGTAGGTCAGGATGATGCCGGCGCCGGCGCGCCGGATGCTGGTCAGTGTCTCCAGCATCGCCCGTTCGCGGTCGATCCAGCCGTTGCGGGCCGCGGCGATGATCATGCTGAACTCGCCGCTGACCTGGTAGGCGGCGATCGGGACGTCGAAGCGGTCGCGCGCCTGCCGGATCAGGTCCAGGTAGGGCAGCGCCGGCTTGACCATGATCATGTCGGCCCCCTCTTCGATATCCAGCTCGATCTCGCGCATCGCCTCGCGCGCGTTGGGCGGGTCCATTTGGTAGCTGCGCCGGTCGCCGAACTGCGGGGCCGACTCGGCCGCCTCGCGGAACGGCCCGTAGAACACCGAGGCGAACTTGGCCGCGTAGGAGAGAATCGGCGTCTTCTGGAAGCCGGCCGCGTCGAGCGCGGCGCGGATGGCGGCCACGCGCCCATCCATCATGTCGGAGGGAGCGACGATGTCGGCGCCGGCGCGGGCGTGCGAAACCGCCGAGGCCGCGAGCCACTTGAGCGTCTCGTCGTTGTCCACATCGCCATCGACGACCTTGCCGCAGTGCCCGTGGCTGGTGTATTCGCAGTTGCAGACGTCGGTGACGAGGACCAGCCCGGGCGTCTCGCGCTTGAGGGCGCGGAGAGCCCGCTGTACGATGCCGTCCTCGGCGCAGGCGCCCGAGGCCAGCACGTCCTTGCTCTCCGGAAGCCCGAACAGGATCACGCCGCCGATGCCGAGGGAGCGCACCTCAGCGCACTCCTTGACCAGCTCGTCCACCGACATCTGGTAGTTGCCCGGCATGGCGCCGATCTCGCGGCGCACGCCCTCGCCGGGGCAGACGAACAGCGGCAGGATGAACTGCGACGGCTCCAGCCGCGTCTCTCGAACCAGGCTGCGCAGCGACTCGGTCGCCCGCAGCCTCCGCATGCGGTGAACGGGGAAGGCCATAACCAGGATTGTAACCCGGTTGCCCGCGCCCGCTTCACTTCAGCGGCAGAAACTTCACGCACACCGGCGCGCCCACCTCGAGCTGTTGCCCGGTGGGCGTCAGCTTGCCGGTCTTTTTGTCGATGCGGAAGACCACCAGGCTGTCGGAGTCCTGGTGGGCCGCGATCAGCCAGGAGCCGGTGGGATCGATACCGAAGTTCCGCGGGGTCTTCCCCTGAGTCGGGACGCGCTCGACCGGCGTCAGCGTGCCTTTGCGGGTGTCGATGGCAAAGACCGCGATGCTGTTGTGACCGCGGTTCGAGCCGTAGAGGAAGCGGCCGCTCGGGTGCGCCTGGACCTCGGCGGTGTGATTGACACCGGTGAAATCCTGCGGCAGCGTGGAGACGGTTTCGATCTCCTTGAAGGCGCCCCGCGCGGCCTCCCAGGAGAACGCCGTCACCGTGGACTTGATCTCGTTGATCACGTAGGCGAACTTGCCGCCGGGATGAAACGTGAAGTGCCGCGGCCCGGCCCCCGGATTCACCTTTACGAAGGGGGGATCGTTCGCCTCGATCATGGCCTTGGCCGGGTCCAGCCGGTAAACGAGCACCTGGTCCAGACCGAGGTCAGCCACGACGGCAAAGCGGTTGTCCGGTGAGACATTGACCGAGTGGGCGTGCGGCCCTTGCTGGCGCTTGGGATCCACGCTCGAGCCGGCGTGCTGCACGAAGCCCGAGGCCTCGCCGAGGCTGCCGTCTTCCTTCACCGGGAAGGAGGCCACGCTGCCGCTGCCGTAGTTGACAGCCACCAGGCACTTGCCAGTTTTGTCCACCATCAGGTGACACGGGCCGGCGCCGCGCGTGGACACGCTGTTCAGCAGCGTGAGCTGGCCGGTGCCCGCGTCAATCCGGAAGGCGCTGACGGCGCCTCCTTTCTGCGGCCCGTACATCTCGCCCACCGCGTAGAGGAACTTGCGGCTGGGGTGCATGGCCAGGAACGAAGGGTTGGCCGTCTCCGCCGCCAGCCCGATCGGGTCCAGCTTGCCGCTGCCGGCGTCGAAGCGATAGACGTAAATCCCCTTGCTCTTCTGTCTCGTGTAGGTGCCGATGTAGACCAGGAATTGCTCGGCGCTCCAGGCGCACGGGGCTGATAGCGCCGCGAGTAACACGCAGATTGCTTTCATGCGTTCCATGAAAGCGCATTCGGCGGCGGGAACGCAAATGCAGGGGGGCGGGTTTCCGGGCGGCGGCCGGCTGAAGCCGGCCTACTGGGTGTATACAAGAGAGAGATGAACAGCCGGCAACGGACACTGACCGCGTTGTGCCGGGAGCCGGTGGATCGCGCCCCGGTCTGTAATCCGACCTCAGTCGCGACGCTGGGGCTTATGGACCTGGCCGGGGCGCCGTTCCCGGACGCGCACCGGGACCCCGAGCTCATGGCCCGTCTCGGGGCGGCCGGATACACGGAGCTGGGTTTCGATTGCATCATGCCGGTCTTCTCGGTGGTGCAGGAGTCGGCCGCACTCGGGTGTGGAATCGAGTGGGGCGAGAAGGACTACTTTCCCGCCGTCAAGATGCGGGAGCCGATCTGGCAGGAGCCGGAGGACATCCGCATTCCGCCAGACTTTCTGGGCCGCCCCGAGACCCGCTGTGTGCTGGAGGCCATCAGGATTCTCAAGAAACGCTTTGGCGACGAGGTGGCCGTCATCGGAAAAACGATAGGGCCCTGGACACTCGGATACCACTGCTTCGGCATCGAGCCGTTCCTGCTGATGTCGGCGGACGATCCCGGCAAGACCAGGCTGTGCCTCGACAAGCTGAAGGAGGCGACGGTGCGGTTCGGGCTGGCGCAGATCGAGGCGGGCGCCGACGCCCTGACGCTGCCGGACCACGCCACCGGCGACATGGTCAGCGCCGCCTACTACGCGCGATTCCTGCGCGACTTGCACGCCGAGTTCGCGGAGCGGCTTCCCGTGCCGCTGATTCTTCACATCTGCGGGCGCACGCTCGACCGGATGGAGTACATCGCCCGGACGGGGATGGCCGCGTTCCATTTCGATTCCAAGAACCCGCCCCGCGAGGCGGTGAGAATCGCCGGCAACCGGATCGCCTTGGTGGGCAGCATCAACAACCCGGTGACGCTGCTCCGCGGCACGCGCGAGGACGTCCGCCGCGAGGTTTACGAGAATCTGGAGGCCGGCGTGCCGCTGATCGGTCCGGAGTGCGCCGTGCCGCTGGCGACCCCGAACGAGAACCTGAGGGAGATCCGGCTGGCCGTTGAGGACTGGGGACGGCGGCCGGCTGAAGCCGGCCCTGGAGTTTGTACATTTTGAGAGAAGTTCCCGCGCAGCAGGCCACTATTTCGGTGGGCACGGGCAGACCACAAAAAACGATGGTCTGCCCCACTTTATGCTCTTCTACCGGAGACGGCTGCCTCACTGGATTCCGGACCAGGCCTTGGTCTTCGTGACCTGGCGCCTGGCTGGATCCATACCTGCACCCAGTCCGGACATTCGCACCGCGGAGAACGCAGACCACCTTCGGTTTCTTCAGCGAGACGAGCCACTCGACCGTTTTCGCTCCGGCCCCGCTCGCACTGCCCGACATCATGCGGTGGTTGAAGGGGCGAACCAGCCGCGTGGCAAACCGGATTCTCGGGCGTACTGGAAAGCCCTTCTGGCAAGACGAATCGTTCGATCACTGGGTTCGCTCGGAGGGAGAACTTCAGGAGCTGATCGGTTATGTGGAGCGCAACCCAGTCAAAGCGAAGCTCGTGGAAGCCGAGGAGCAGTGGCCGTGGTCGAGCGCCCGGCTGAGGGCAGACGACAAAAAACGATCGTCTGCCCCACCGTGACCTGCCGCATAATGTACAAACTCCAGGGCCGCGCTACCATAGTGGTTCGGTGAGCGCCGCGAAAAGAGCCGATGCCGTTGCCCGCCGCTACTTCATCGAGGGGCGGGTGCAGGGCGTCGGGTTCCGCTTCTTCGTCGAGCGGGCCGCCGATGAGCTGGGTGTGGCGGGCTATGCGCGCAACCTGGCCGATGGGCGCGTGGAGGTTTACGCGGCCGGCCCGCCCGAGAAGCTCGCCGAACTGGCCGGCCTGCTGTGGCGCGGGCCGCGCATGGCCACCGTTCGCCGGGTGGAAGAAGTCGAAGCCCCGGTACAAAACTACAGTGACTTCCGAATCGAGTTCTTTGAATGAGCCATCTCGTACCAGTTGACGACCTGAAGAAGATCATCCGCGAGGTGCCGGACTTTCCCAAGCCGGGCATCCTCTTTTACGACATCACCACGCTGCTTAAGCATCCGGCGGGCCTGCCCACAGTCATCGAGGCGCTGAGGGAGCGCTACCGGGATGCGGGCATCGATACCATTGTCGGCATCGAAGCGCGCGGATTCATCTTCGCGCCGGTGCTGGCCTACGCGCTGGGCACCGGCTTCGTCCCGGTGCGCAAGCCGAAGAAGCTGCCGGCGGCCACCGAGAGCGTCGAGTACCAGCTCGAGTACGGCACCGACCGCCTGGAGATTCACCGGGACGCGGTGACGCCGGGCCAGCGCGTGCTGATCCTCGACGATGTGCTGGCCACCGGCGGTACGGCCGCCGGAGTGGCCAAGCTGGTGGAGAAGCTGGGCGGGACGGTTGTCGGTCTTGGCTTCGTGGTCGAGCTGGATTTCCTCCACGGCCGTCAGAAGCTGGACGGTTACGACGTCTTCTCGCTGCTGCACTACGACAAATGAGCGGAAGCCCGCGCCGCGCCCATGTTCGTGCCCTGGCCAAGGTCAACCTGAGCCTGAAGGTGCTCGGGCGGCGGGCCGACGGGTTTCACGAGCTGCGCACGGTCTTCCAGACCATCTCGCTGGCCGATGCCCTTGAGTTCGAGTTCACGCCCGGCCGCCGGAGTAGCCTGACGGTTCGCAGCCGGCCCGAGATCCCGGACAACCTGGTCGAGCGCGCCGCCCGGCTCGTGCTGGAGGCGACGCGAACTACCGGGTGCGTGGAGATCCGGCTCGCCAAGCGCATCCCGATGGGCGCGGGCCTGGGTGGAGGCTCCAGCGATGCGGCCGCGGTGCTGCTGGCGCTGCCGGTGCTGGCCGGCAAGCGCCTCGGGCTCGAGCAACTGATTGAAACGGCCGCCGTGCTAGGCAGCGACGTCCCGTACTTTCTGCTGGGGGGCCGGGCGTTGGGTTTGGGCCGCGGCGCCGAGCTGTATCCGCTGCCCGATGAGAGCCCCGCCCAGGCTCTGGTGGTGGCTCCGGACGTGCATGTTTCAACTGCCGGCGCCTATGGCAGCCTGGGGGGCGAATTGACATCGGAGGCGCCGCAAAATATCATAAATAGTTTCCAGTCTTGGGTTTGGGGCCAGACGGGGCGCGCAGCGGAACGCCCGGCGCCAGCCGTTGGCCAGAACGATTTTGAAGCGGCGGTCTTCGCCAGTCACCCCCAACTGAAGTCGCTCAAACGGCAACTCGAAACGCAGGGGGCACGGAGCGTCTTACTGAGCGGCAGCGGCTCGGCGCTGTTCGGTATCTTCCCGCACCGGGCGGAGGCGGAACGCGCTGGCCGGAGCTTTCGGAACGAGAGAGTGTTTGCAGTTTCGTTTGTCAGCCGCGCCCGCTACCGCTCGCTGTGGCGGCGCTGGCTGGAACCGCACATCGCGGGGCGGCGCTGGCCGCCCCAGAGCCGGTACGCACAATGAACGACATCAAGATTTTCACGGGGACCGCCAACCCCGCGCTGGCTGAAGAAATCTGCGTTTTCCTCGGCCGCGAGCTGGGGGCGGCGTCGATCAAGGCCTTCGCCGACGGGGAACTCTACATCCAGATCCAGGAAAACGTGCGCGGGGCCGACGCCTTCGTGGTGCAGCCGACCTGCAAGCCGGTCGATCGCAACCTGATGGAACTGCTGCTGATGATCGACGCGCTGAAGCGGGCCTCGGCAGACCGCATCACCGCGGTGTTACCATATTATGGATACGCCCGCCAGGACCGAAAGGATAAGCCCCGGGTTCCCATTTCCGCCAGGCTGGTCGCCAGCGTGCTGGAACGGGCGGGCGCCGACCGGATCCTGGCGCTGGATTTGCACGCGGCGCAGATCCAGGGTTTCTTTGACGTTCCGGTGGACCACCTGTTCGCCACCCCGGTGATGATCGACTACCTGAAGGCGATCCAGACGCCGGTGACGACGGTGGTTTCGCCGGACGCCGGCGGAGTGGAGCGGGCGCGCGCCTTTGCCAAGCGCATCGGCGTCCCGCTGGCCATCATCGACAAGCGCCGCGAGGAAGCCAACGTAGCCGAGATCATGCACATCGTCGGCGACGTGGAAGGAAGAGATTGTTTGATGGTGGACGATCTGATCGATACCGGCGGCACGCTGGTGAAGGGGGCCGAAGCGCTGCTCAAGCAGGGCGCCAGCAGCGTCGCCGCCTGCGCCACGCACGCGGTGCTCTCCGGTTCGGCGGTCGAGCTCATCGAGCAGTCGAACATCCACGAGGTGGTGCTGACCAACTCGATCCCGCTGTCGGAGGCGGCCCGTCGCTGCGCCAAGATCCGGTCGCTGTCGGTGGGCCCGCTGCTGGCCCGGGCCATTCAGTCGATCCACGAGGAGACCAGCGTCAGCACGTTGTTTGTGTGATCGCGCCGCCGGGCAACGCAACCCACGATGAAAGCGGACTTGCGACCCACGGCCAGGAGTTGAGATGAGAAAGGACCTTACGGTGAGCGCCGAGCGGCGCGACAGCCGCGGCAAGAACGAGGCCCGCCGGCTGCGCCAGGCCGGCAAAATCCCCGCCGTCCTCTACGGCGCTCACAGGGACACGCTGCCGGTCGAGGTGGACCCCAAGGAGATGCTCCGGATCCTGCACAGCAGCACCGGGCATAATACGATCTTCAACTTCGCCGTGCGCGACCGGGAGAGCACGCCGGCCATGATCGTGGCCTGGCAATTCGATCCGGTGCAGGACACCCTGCTGCACGTAGACCTGAAGCGGATCGACCTGGTCAAGCGCCTGCGGGTCTCCATTCCGGTGGCTGCCCACGGCGAGCCCAAGGGCGTCAAGCAGCAGGGGGGCCTGCTGGAGCTGGTGGCGCGCGAGATCGAAGTCGAGTGCCTGCCGGACGAGATTCCGGAACACTTCACGGTGGACGTAACCCCGCTGATGATCGGGCAGAGCCTGCGGGCGAGCGAAGTGCCGCTGACGGGTTCGATGACGCTGCTGAGCCCGCCCGAGGCGGTGATCGCCCACGTGGTGGTGCTGCGCGCCGTGGTGGAGGAAGCACCGGCCGAAGCGGTCGAAGTGGCCGAAGCGCCGGCGGCCGCTACCGCCGCCGAGCCCGAAGTGATCAAGAAGGGCAAGAAGGAAGAGGAAGCCGAGGCGGCCGAGGCCAAGGCCAAGAAGAAGCAGGACCGGGCAGGTTGAGGAATGACGGCGGCAGGCTCGGAGGCTGGTTCGGCGCACCCGGCCGGGTGGCTGGTGGCTGGCCTGGGCAATCCGGGCGCGGGATACGCGCTGTCGCCTCACAACCTGGGCTTCATGGTGATCGATCGCCTGGCCGAGAAATACCGGATCCGCGTCCGCCAGAAGGACGGCCAGGCGCTGGTGGGCGCCGGCGAGATCGAAGGCGTGCCGGTGCTGCTGGCCAAGCCGCAGACGTACATGAACCTGAGCGGCGCGGCGGTGCGGGCGTTGCTGGCCCGGCGCGGGCTTGGGCCGGCGGATCTGGTGGTCGTATATGACGACCACGACCTGCGGTGGCAGGCGCTGCGGATCCGGGAGCGGGGATCGGCCGGCGGCCATCACGGCATGGAGTCGGTCATCCGGGAGATTGGAACCAATGAGTTTGTGCGGGTGCGGCTGGGCATCGACCCCGGCGGGGGACGTCCGGCCGACCCCGAGTTTCTGCTGGCGCCGCTGGAGCGCGAGCAGTTTTACGAGCTGGCGGACTTCCTGGACTACGCCGTCCAGGCCATCGCGGCCATCA
Organism: Acidobacteriota bacterium; assembly: GCA_038060875.1. GTDB lineage: Bacteria > Acidobacteriota > Terriglobia > Bryobacterales > Bryobacteraceae > JBBTDS01. Next base: position 19,236 of record JBBTDS010000246.1, read on the forward strand.
TTTCCGAGGGCGTCGCCAAGTCCATGACGAGATTCAATCGTCGCGCCCCCGGTGAACAACCCGAGGAAGAATGAGAATCTACGAAGAACTCTTTATTGTTCGGCCCGACGCCTCCCCAGAGGAGATCGATGCGCTGGTCGAGCAGACCGTCAACGTAATAACCGGCGCCGGCGGCACGGTGGACAAGATCGACAAGTGGGGCCTGCGCAAGCTGGCCTACCCGATCCAGAAGCGGCGCGAGGGCCACTACGTGCTGTTGCAGTTCAGCTCCGGGCCCGAGGTGGTCAAGGAGATCGAGCGCCGCCTCCGTGTTTCCGATCTGGTGCTGAAGTTCCTCACCGTGCGGATTGACGAGAAACTGAAGCGGCTGGAGAAGCGCAAGAAGCAGCGGGAGAAGCGGGCCCGCCGACGCCCGGTGGCTGCGCCCAGTCGCCCCGCGCCCGAGGCGGCCGCCGCCGTGCCCGGCGAGCCCATTGGGAAGGAGTCATAAGCCATGGCCGAACAGAGAGGTGGGAGACCCCTAGCCGCGTCGCAGCAGCCGACGGGGACCGACAAGGCGATCGTCACCCGCAAGCAGTATTTCCGGCGCAAGAAGATCTGCCGGTTCTGCGTGGACAAGGTGGACGACATCAACTACAAGGACACCAGGCTGCTCAACGCCTTCATCACCGAGCGCGGCAAGATCGTGCCGCGGCGGCTGTCAGGCGTCTGCGCCCCGCATCAGCGGCGGCTGAGCACC
>JBBTDS010000247.1:0-5444 GCA_038060875.1 Acidobacteriota bacterium
CTTGGGACGACTCCCAGAACCGGAATCAACCCACAAATTCTGCTGAGGAGGCCTTCTTGCTGATGTGCCGGTCCTCGGCCGATCCGTGCCACTGGTTGGCGCCGGACTTGAACACGATCGACATCAGCCCGCCAGCCGCGTGCCCGTACTCGGCCGGCACGCCGGTGGTGTGTACCTTTACTTCCTGGTAAGCGTCCTGGGTGGTGGAAAGCTGGTCATCCGTGCCGCCGAGGCTCTGCGTGCCGGGTTCCTTCCCATTCACCCCGTCCACCGTGTATCCGATCATGTTGTTCCGCTGGCCCAGCACGTGGAAGCCGCTCATCGGGCTCGCCCCCGGGTAGTAGAACAGCATGCGGATCGAGCGCTTTTGCGACACCGGGATCTTGACCAGCACCTCGCCCGAGAGAATCTGGCCCGACGATGATGTCTCGGTTTCGAGCAGCGGCGCCGCTGCGGTGACGTTCACGCTCTCCGTTACCGCGCCGACTTCAAGCTGCACGTCCACCCGCGGCACCTCGGCCGTCCGTATCTGGATGCCCTCGCGCAGGTAGCGCTTGAAGCCGGCCGCCTCCACCGTCAGCCGGTACGTGCCCGGCGCCAGGTACGGCACGTAATAGGCACCCTCGCTGGAGGTCGTCGTCTCCGAGACAAACGCCGTCGCCACGTTGACCACGCTCACCTTCGCGCCCACCACCACGGCGCCCGTTGAATCGGTGACGGCGCCGACCAGCGTGCCCGTCCCGGCGGTCTGCGCCAGCATCGAACCCGCGAGAATCGCGGCGGCCAGTAAAAGACGAACCATACGGTGTGACCTCGTAGCGAAAAGTATACTCCAACCGCCTTCAGCAGGAGAGAACCGGCCCCGCCTCTTGGACAGGCACGGCCGCGTGCAGCAGTTATTGCCAGGTCATACCAACTGTATGTACACTGAAGCTTACATGGACGAGACGCCCCAGTTCGAATGGGACGAGAACAATGTCAACCACAAAGAAGACCCCGCACGTTACCGTCGATGTCCCTAAGTTCCGGTCGGAAGGCGAGGAGGCCGACTGGTGGGATGCCCATCAGGATCTGCTCACTCGGCTTCTGCTCAAGCATGGGAGGCGGGCGCTGGTTCCGACCAAGAGCGTTACTGTGCGGCTTCCGGTAGCAGACATCGACCAGGCCCGGGAACTGGCAATGCAAAGAGGCCTGGGATACCAGACTCTGATTAAGCTCCTGCTGCACGATGCGTTGAAGCGCGAGGCGAAGAAAGCATCCTGATCAGACGCTCCGGCCGCGGCGCGGTCCACCTCTCCAGCAAACGCGATGACCGTTTGCTGTGCTCAGTGACGCGCCGCCGGTGCGCGCAGCGCGCCGCTGCGGCGGGTAGCCGCTCAGAACACCAGCTTCAGCCCCACGAACATCCGCCGCTCGCCTTCGCCCGTGTCGGTGGACGACACTCTGCCGAACAGCGTGCTCGCCGGGTTCGTGTTCGGCCCGCTGAAATGGGGGTGGTTCAGCGCCCCTTCGGCCTCGCCGCGAAGCTGGAGCCGGATGCCCTCGCGGATCCGGAAATTCTTGAAGGCGCTGATGTCCCACAGGTTGATGCCGTGTGCGCGCGCGCCGGAGATGCGCAGCGGGAACGCGCGGATGTTGCTGGCAAGCTGCCGCCTGGCGTCGCGCTCGACGCCCTCGGTGTTGAACCAGCGCTCCAGCGACTGTTCGCCGCCGCCGAGCCGCAGGTCGGTGAACTTGCCGCGGTAGATGACGTTGCCGAAGGCCAGCGGCGGCCCGCTCTGACCGGTGTAGATGGCCTGCGCCTGCCAGCCGCCGATCAGGTGGTTCCGGAGGCCGCGCGCGTTGCCGCCGAAACGCTTCCCCCGGCCGAACGGCAGCTCGTAAATGCCGCTGGCCACCAGCCGGTGCGGCCGGTCCAGGTCCGACACCACCTGGTGCGGCAGGCTGTCGGTGTCGTTCAGATACGTGACCGCCTCCATCGTCTTCGACCAGGTGTAGTTGGCCTGGATCTGCAAGCCCCTGGCAAACCGCCGCTCGAAGCGGGCCGTCAGCGCGTGATACCAGGAAGCCCCGGCCGGCAGCCCCGTCGAAAGCGAGGTGAAATGCGGGTACGTCCGCAGGAGCTGCGCCCGCGTAGTGTTGGCGCTGGCGAACAACGCCGCCCCTTCGAAGCCGGCGATGCCCCGGAACGGGTTGGCCACCGCGGCCGAGAGGTAGTCGATCGCCGCCTGGTCCCGCTCGGGCGACCGGCTCAGGTACTGGGCGGGAACAGGGCTGAATTCGGTACTCACCCGTTGGCGGACCGAGCGGCTGGCCAGGTACCCGATCTCCAGCACGCTCCGCTCCTGCGGCTCGAACTGGATCGAGAAACTCCAGCGCTGCGTGTAGGGCCGCCCCGAAACCGGGGCAAAGAAGCCCGGACCGCGTCCCAGGAACGTCGCCAGGCCGCCGGCCGCGCCCTGGGGCTTGGTCAGGCCGGCGGGCAGTGGGTTCGCAATCGAGGCCGCGTAGGTAATGCCGTTGTCCACGCTCGCGACCACATTGCTCCGCTGGTTGAAGCCGGGCTGCGAGACGTCGGAGAAATCCGAGCCCAGCAGCGCGAAGAAAATGCCGTAGCCGCCGCGCGCCACGGTGCGCCGGTTCAGTTGATAAGCGAAGCCGAATCGGGGCATGAACGCGCGGTACGATACATCGCGGATGCCGCGCCGGTTACCCCCCACGCCAACGAACGTGAGGCCGCCCATGGTGCGGAAGGCCGCGGCGGGTATCTCCGGAATCGGCGCCCTGGCGTACTGCGCCTGGGCCACGGCCTGTATCGGGTTCGGAGTGCGGAAATCGAAGTCGCCCGAGGAGCGGTTGTAGCGCTCCACCACCGGGCTCTCGTACTCCCACCGCAGGCCCAGGTTGAGTGTCAGGTTCTTCGACACCCGCCAGTCGTCGTGAACGAAGCCGGCGTAGTAGCCGCTCGACTCGGCCCGCGAGTCGTTCAGGTCCACGAATCCTCCGGTGGGAATCCCGAACAGGAAGCTGGCCGTTCCCTGGCCCGCCGGCGCGGCCGGCGAGTTGTCTAAGGGACCGCGGGTGTAAGTGGGATCGAAGTCCAGCCGCGGCGAAACGTTGCCGTAAGTCAGGTTGTTCTCGTACAGCAGCCGCAGGTCCGCTCCCAGCTTGACGGCGTGGTTCCCTTTCATCCAACTCAGCACGTTCAGCAGGCTGTGCGTGTAGTTGACCCGCTTGAAGCCGCCGTCATTGCCGAGTTGCAGCAGCCCGGAAACGCCGATCTGCGGGAACGAAACGCCTCGCGGATCCAACTCCCGGATCAGGCTTTCGGGAAACCCGAACTCCCGCAAATCCCAGCCGATGTTGTCGAAGCTCTGGAACTCCTGGAACCACGTGAACCCGTAGCGGACGTCGAGCACCGTCTGTGGCGTGAGCACGAAGACGTTGTCCAGCGCCGCGCCCCTGTGCGGCCGCCGCCGGATGCGCCCGCGAACCGTGCTGTCGCGCACGAACTTGTCGAAATGGCCATCGAAAGCCGAGTGCGAGTAGCGCGCGTACAGGCGGTGCTTCTCGCTGAAGTTCTGATCCACTCGCACCACCGGCTGCTTCAGCACCTGCCGCTTCGGGGTGGTGGTGGAGAAGTTCTGCAAGCCGTCGGGCGTGCCCGCCGTGTTGGGCATCGGATAGTACTTCAGGATCTTCTGCGCGGTGGGATCGATCCGGCTCGGCGCGATCAGGTTCCCGGCGAGCGGCTGGCGGGCGAACCGCGTGCCCATCCGCGTGGTGGTGAACGGGTCATAGATCTGGTACTGCGCCCCGAGGGCGAGCAGGCGGGAGAAATCGCCGCTGCGCTGCGCCTCGGTGGGCACGCTCACCAGAGAGGCCACCGGCTGCTTGCGGTCGTGGCCCTGGTAGCCGAACATCCAGAAGGTGCGGTTCCGCCCGTCGTAGATCTTCGGCAGGTAGAGCGGCCCGCCCGCCGAGGCGGTGTAGCGCATCCAGCGGTCCACCGGCGTGTTGGCCTTGATCTTCTCCGGCGTCACCGGGCCGGTGGCGGGATCGAAGATGAACTTATTGACGAAGAAATTGCGCGTGATCATCGGGCCGGTCGAGAGCGCCGCGCCCAGCGTCCCGTGCGGGGCGTTGGTCCCCGCCTTCAAGCTGATGTTGATCGCGCCGCCGGTGCTGTGCCCCGCCGATGCATCGTAGGTAGTGGTGTCGATGCGGATCTCCTGCACCATGTCCGGCGGCGGCACGAAGGCGGCGCGCCCCTCGTAGGCGTTGTTGCTGACCCCGTCCACGTTGAAGTCGAAGCTGCGGCGGCCGGCACCGGCGGCGCTGGCGTCCGAAGCCTGGTCGATGTTCCAGGGTCCGCCGGCGGGCAGGCTCGGCAGGATCACTCCCGGCGCCATCCCGTACAGCCAGGCCAGGCTGCCGCCGCGCAGCGGCAACTCGGAGGACTGCCGCGAGCCGACCACCTGCCCCACCGTGCTGGTGACGCTCTCCAGCACCGGCGCTTCCGTGGTGACCTCGACCGCCTCGTTCAACTGGCCCACCTCCAGGCGAATGTCGATGCGCAGCCGGTCGCCGGTGCGCAACTCGACTTGCGGGCGGCTCCAGCGTTTGAAGCCGGCCAGCTCCGCCTCAATCCGGTACTGGCCCGGCAGCAGGTACGGAATCTCGTAGTTGCCCTGGTCGTTGCTGACGGCGCTGATGGTCACGCCAGTCTCGGTGTTGGTGGCGCGCACGCCGGCCTTGGGCACGACCGCGCCGCTGGTGTCGGTCACCTGCCCTTCGATCGTGCCCCGCGGGTCCTGCGCCACGAGCGCCAGCGCGCACAAACACACGGCCAGTGCGGCTCTCATTTGCTGCCTCCCTGGTTGTCAAGCATAGCACCGTACCCCCCGCTCCCTTGCCAGTCCTGTGCCCGCCGGTACTAGAACCACCGGTACCGTCTCTTGAAAACATTCTTAATCGCTGTTCGAGCATCTGTGATAACCTCTAGTTAGCGCAGGTAAGAAGGCGTAATCCCGCAAACGGCTGCTTAAGATCTTGCGAAGGAGTAGGTCATGATCGTAAGGAGCTTCTCGCTGTTAGGGACATTGTTCTGGCTCAGTGTGGCCGGAGTGGCTCAGCAGGGCCAGCCGCCCGTGGTTCCTTTCAAGACCCAGGTTTACCAGGTGGCCAGCGCTGACGTCTCGCCCCCGTTGCGCAACATCGGACCGCCTCAACGGCCGCCAGTCAGACAGCACCGGCCGTTCATGCGCCTGACGGTGGGTGGACCGCAGACGCCCGTGACCGACACCGCCGCCCAGCGTTCGGCGCCAGTCGCCGGTGCGTTATCCTCGGCCGGCAACTTTGAAGGTGTCGCGGTGGAATCCTACAGCCCGCTGGTCGCTCCCCCGGACGAGAACCTGGCCGTAGGGCCAAACCATATCGTGCAG
>JBBTDS010000248.1:0-3153 GCA_038060875.1 Acidobacteriota bacterium
GCCTTGGTGGATTCTTTGGCCAGGCGTATCTTCGCGCCCTCGAGCTTCTTCTGCGCCTTGGCGACCTCGGTTGGATCCAGATCGGCCCGCGAGCCGGCTTCCCACTCCCTCAGCGAGGTCTGCCACTGGGCGATGGCCTCCTTCAGCTTGCCCTGCCGGAGGTAAACGTCGCCGAGGTGATCGTGGATGGTGGGGTCGCGCGGCACGCGCTGGAGCGACCGCAGCAAGCAGGTCTCCGCCTCGTTCAGCTTGCCCATCCGGTAATAGACCCAGCCGAGGCTGTCCAGGTAGGCGCCGTTGTGCGGGTCCAGTTCCAGCGCGCGGCTGATCAGCGCGTGGGCTTCCTGGAGGTTCACGTCTCGGTCGGCGAACATGTAACCGAGGTAGTTGAGCGCCGAGGCGTTCTTGGGATTCATCTCCAGCACCTTGCGGAACTGGGCCTCGGATTCGGCGTAATTCTTCATGCGCTCGTGCATGGCCGCGCGCATGAACAGGATGCCCTCTTTTTCCTCCTTGGACTCGGAGAGCTTTTCGGCTGCGTCCAGCGCCTTCGTCATGCCCTGGTAGTCCTTGGCCTTGTCGTAAAGCTGGGCCAGCGCCAGGTGGGTGTCGCGGTCATTCTTGCCGTCGAGTAGTTTCTCCACGTCGGCGATCGCCTGGGCCGCTTTGCCGATGTCGGCCAGCACGGAGGCCCGCATCAGCCGGACCGTGCGGTCATTCGGGTACTTCTTGTAAGCCGCCTCGGCCTCCTGCTCGGCGCGGGCGAACTGCCGGTCGCCGCGGTAAGCCTCGACGATCTGCGCGGCGGCGCGGGCGCCCAGGTCCGGATCGAGCTCGGCCACCTGCCGGAAGGCTTCCACCGCCTGCTGCGCCTGCTCGTTGGCGCGGTAAAGCAGCCCCAGGCGTTCCAGCATAATGACGCGGTTGCCGCGCTCGGCGGGCGCGTAGCTCTTCTTGGCCGTCGAGTCGAGGATCTCCTTCAGCCGCGCGACCGCTTCCGGGAACTTCCCCTCGGCCTCGAGCAGGTTGACCTCGTTGTAGCGGATTTCGATGCTTTCCGCGTCCAGCGCCTTGGCGTTGTCCTGGGCTTCGCGGGCCTTGGCCAGGTCGCGGCGCTGCCGGTGGATCTGCGAGATCCGCAGCGGCAGCCCCGGGTCCTTGGGGCTGGCGGCGGCCAGCTCCTCGTAAAGCTTCAGCGCCTCGTCCAACTGCTCGGAGACGAGCAGGTTCTCGGCCAGCTCGCGCTTGATCTCGGCGTCCCTCGGCGCCATTTCCAGGGCGCGGCGCAGCGTCTGGACGGCGCTGGCGTACTCGCGCATCTGCTCGTAGGACGCGGCCAGCGCCCGCAGCACGCGTGGGTTCGGGTCCTGCTCGGCCAGCCGCTGCCACATCTGGATGGCCGCCTTCGTGTCGCCCAGATCGGAGTACAGCAGGGCCAGGCCATGCAGCGCGTACTCGTTGCTGGCGTCCAGCTCGAGCGCCTTGGTGTAGGCCTTCTCAGCCTCCACGGAGTTCTGCGCCATCTTGTGGAGGCGGCCCAGGGTGACCCAGGCGTCGGTGTCCTTGGCGTCTTTCTCGGTGATCTTCTGATACTGCTCGGTCGCCCGGCGCAGCATGTTCTCGTTGATCTTGCCCTGGGCGGCGTCGCCGATCATGCGCGTGTAGATGCGGCCCAGGATGCGGTGCGCCTCGATGTTGGCGGGGTCCCGCTTCAACATCTCCTCGGCTTCCTGCACCGCGTCGCTAAGCTTGCCGGCCTGGATGTAGAGATCGCTGAGCTCCTGGGCGAGGAAGGTGGCGCCGGGATCGGCCTTCATCGCCAGCTTGTAGTGTTCGATGGCCTTGTCCAGGTACTCGCCGCGATTCCCATAGAGGCCGGCCAGCTCGGCATACAGGTGGCCCATCGAGTAGTTGTAATAGGCCGAGGCCCGGCCGCGCTCCGGCTGGCCCGGTTGCGCTCCGGCGGTCTGCGCCGTCAACCCCCCGGCCAAAAAGCAGGCCAGGCACAGTGCAATTACGACAGTGGCTTTGTGCATGATCGAGCCCGAACGTCCTCGTCTGGGGCTTACCTCGACCCCCTGGTTTTATTATAACCCGCTCGCCCGCTAGACTGAAAACACATGAGTTCGCAGCCCTTGTCGCCCCTGGTCGCCGTCGTCGGCCCGACCGGATCGGGCAAGAGCGAGCTGGCGCTGCGCCTGGCCGAGGAGTTCGGCGGGGAAATCGTCAACTGCGACTCACTCCAGCTCTACCGGCATTTCGACATCGGAACCGCAAAGCTCCTCCCGGCCGAATGGCGCGACATCCCGCACCACCTGATCGACATCCTCGACCCGGACGAGGTGTTCAGCGCCGGCCAGTACGCCCAGCGCGCTCGGGCGTTGCTGGCCCAGATCGCCGCCCGCGGGCGGTTGCCGGTGGTGGCCGGAGGGACCGGCTTCTATCTTCGCGCCCTGCTCGAGGGTCTGTTCGAGGGGCCGGCACGCGACCAGTCGCTGCGGGCGCGCCTGGCTGGGCGCGAGTCCCGGAGGCCCGGCTCGCTCCACCGGCTGCTGGCCCGCTTCGACCCGGAGGCGGCGCGACGCATCCACCGCGCCGACCGTCAGAAGCTCATCCGGGCCCTGGAAGTCTGCCTGCTGACCCGGCGCCCCCTCTCCGCCCTGTTCGCCGCCGGTCGCGACGCCCTCCAGGGTTATCGCGTCCTCAAGCTGGGCCTGAATCCGCCGCGCCCTGCCCTCTACGAGCGGCTCGATGCGCGCTGCCGCCGCATGTTCGAGTCGGGCCTGGTGGAGGAAGTCGCACGGATCCGCGCCATGGGCTACGCCGATTCGATCAAGCCGTTTGAGTCCCACGGATACCGCCAGGCGCTCCAGGTGTTGCGGGGCGAGCTGGATCTGGCCCAGGCCGTCTGCGACGCGCAGCGCAACACCCGCCACTACGCCAAGCGCCAGCGGACGTGGTTCCGCCGCGAGCCGGACGTGGCCTGGATCGACGGCTTTGGCGAGCAGCCGCAGGTGCAGCAGGCCGCTGTGGAGCGGGTGCGGGCGTTCCTCGCCGCCGGCGGCTGAGAGTTTCCGGGCGCCGGACGGAACATTTTCCGGTTTGCTTCGTCACTAGAAGTGACCCCTAACCCCCGGAGGAGCCGTCTGCTAG
>JBBTDS010000249.1:0-5419 GCA_038060875.1 Acidobacteriota bacterium
CAGGAAGGACCATTCGCCATCGACCGGCGTCACGGTTGGCTGCGACTCGTTGAGCCCCAGAATCCGCACCGCGCTCCCGACGGCATAGAACCGCTCGGGATCGCCCGTCGAGGCGAATACAATCGCCCCTGAATTGGGATGCCATTCGGGGCCGCGGTTCGCCACCGGGGTCGTAACGCGGGGCGTGAAAGCCTGCGCCTTCCCGGTGGCCGCATCCAAGGCCAGCACGCCGATGTGATTGACCATGTTCAGGTCAGGCCCGCCCGCCGGGAGATACTCGATCGCGACCAGGCGGCCGTTCGGCGCCCAGGAATACTTGCCGAAGGTCTTCACCGGGGAGAGATCGGCGTCAATGCGCTCCGCCCGCTTTTCCCCCCCGGCGCCACAACCAGAGCCGTTGCGCGCCTGGCGAGATCCAGTTCCGCTGGGTGAAGCTGCGAATCCCATGCACGGTTTCGTCGTAGGCGACGCCTTCCCGGTCGATGCGGTCGCGCTGATCGGCGGGCGGCTCTTCCGCCGTCACGAACAAGAGCTTCGAGCCGTCGGGCGACCACGAGTAAGACATGGGCCGAGTCGGATGCTCAAACAAGGGCCGGGGGCCGTCGCCGTTGAGAGGAATCAGCCACAACGCGGCCTTACCCGGCCGCGGCAAGGAGGCAGTGAGAGCCGATCCACCGGGCATCCATTCGAGGGAACCGATGGAAGCAGCCTCCAGGAGCCTGCGCGCGGGAGAACCAGGGGCGACGAGCCAAAGGCTGACCTTGGATGCGTTCTCCGGAAGCGACGCCTGGCGAACGAGGAAGGCGACCCAGCTTCCATCCGGCGACAAGCGCGGCGAGAAAGGCTCCCGCTGCCCGATGATGTCGGCAAACTCCAGCGGCCTCTGCCCGGCGCAAGCGGCCAGACTGACTGAGAGGATCGCGACGAGCCGGCCAAGGAGGGCCATATTCAATCCTCCCACAGTGCTTTGGAGACCGTTCAACAATACGCCCTGATGGTCAGAAGGCGCAGACGGAACCCCGCCGTTGATATAATCGCACCCAGGTGTGGAGGTGCTGACGTGAGAGCTTTAGGAGTGTTTTCGCTATTGCTGGCTGCGGCGGTCGCTCCGGGCCAGGAGTTTCGGGGCACGATCCTCGGGCGCGTGCTGGACACCAGCGGGGCGGTGGTGCCGCGGGCGGCGATCACGGTCACAAACACCGAGACGAGAGTGTCGGTGAAGCTGGAGTCGGCCGAGAACGGCAACTACACCGTGCCGTTTCTGATCCCGGGCCGGTACCGGGTCGCGGCACAGGTACAGGGCTTCAAAGCGTTCGTCCGCGAAGGCATCGAGGTGCAGGTTCAGGACCGGGTGCACGTGGACGTCGTGCTGGAGCCGGGCGTGGTGACCGAAACCGTGCTGGTCAGGTCCGAGGCGCCGCTGCTCGAAGCCAGCACCGCTTCGGTTGGCGAGGTCATCGACCAGACCAAGATCATCAACCTGCCGCTCAACGGACGAAACCCGTATTTGATCGCGCGGATCGCCCCGGGGGTGCAGCCGACCGACGCCCGCTCCTTCGCGCGGCCGTTTGACAACGGCGCCACCTCCAACATCTCCATGGGCGGAAACCCCAACTCGAGCAACGACGTGCTGCTCGACGGCATCCCGAACGTGGACGCCGGCAACACGGTGGCGTTCATCCCCTCGGTGGAGGCGGTCCAGGAACTCAAGGTCCAAACCAACACCTTCGACGCCGAATTCGGCCGCGCGGCCGGCGGCGTGGTCAACGTGACGGTGAAATCCGGCACCAACATCCTGCACGGCGCGCTGCAAGAGTTCTGGCGCAATGACCACCTGGAGGCCAACAACTTCTTCAACAACCGCGTGGGCCAAGGCAAGCCCCGCCAGCGCTTCCACATGTTCGGGGCCAACGCGGGCGGCCCAGTGTATCTGCCCCGCGCTTACGACGGACGCAACCGGACCTTTATCTTCGGAAGCTGGGAGAGCATCCGCCAGACGGACCCCACATCCCTGGTCGCGACGGTGCCGACCCGCGAGCAGCGGGCGGGCGACTTCTCCAAGACCTACGACGGGCGCGGCCGCTTCCTGCCGATCTTCGACCCGTTCACCAGCCGCCCCAATCCCGCCCGCGCCGGGGCCTACATCCGGGATCCGTTCCCGGATAACCGCATTCCCCGTGCGCTCTTGGATCCGGTCGCGCTGAAGATCCTGGAGCTGTACGGCCAGCCGAACCAACCGGGCCTGCCGTTCTCGGCCGACGACAACTTTTTCTGGAGCGGCAGCTCGCCGGACAATTACGACGCCTTCATCGCGCGGCTGGACCACAACTTCTCCAGCAACCAGCGGATGTTCGCTCGCGTTTCCGCCAGCCGGAGGCCGCGGCTGGGCGACGACGACATTTTCGAAACGCTGGCCACGCAGTCCGGGTTCTCAAACCGTCTCAGCCGGGGCGCGGCGCTGGACTACGTCAACAGCCTTCGCCCGAACGTGCTCCTGAACGTGCGCTACGGCCTGGTCCGTTATGGCAACATCTACCAATACCGGCCTGCGGACTTCAAGCTGACGTCACTCGGCTTCCCGGCCAGCCTGGCAGGCCAGGTGATGGAACAGCAGTTCCCGCGCATTGAAATGGCCGGGATCGTCACCGTCGGCCAGAGTGGAAACAGCGAGAGCCTGGATGATGTTCACACGCTCCAGGCGAACATGACCCGCATCGGCTCGCGCCACACGATGAAGTGGGGCGGCGACATTCGCGTCTACCGCGACGTCGGCCTCTCGGTAGGCTACGCCTCAGGAAGCTACTCCTTCAACCAGGGTTTCACGCGGGGGCCGGACCCGGTGCGGGACCTGGTGAGCGGCCACAGCGTCGCCAGCTTCCTGCTGGGAACGCCCTCCAGCGGGAGCATCCCGAAGAACGTCGGGCCGGCGTTCCAGAACGTCTACTACGCGGGCTACTTGCAGGACGACGTGCGGATTTCTCCCCGCCTGACGGTGAACCTGGGCCTGCGCTACGAATACGAGGGCCCGCGCACCGAGCGGTACAACCAGATGACGCGGGGCTTCGCTTTCAACACGCGGAACCCGTTACAGGAGCGGGCGCCTGCGCTGGGCCTGTGGGGCGGGCTACAGTTTGCCGGCGTCGGCGGGCAGCCCCGAGGCCAGACCGATCCCGAGCGACTCAATTTCGCACCGCGCTTCGGCGTGGCCTGGCAAGTGAACTCCAGGGTAGTGGTGCGCGCCGGCTACGGCGTCTTTTTTGCCGGCACCTCGAATTACGGCGGCGGCACCGGGGCCTCGCCCGGATTCAGCGTGAGCACGCCGATGGTCACCAGCCTCGACAGCGTGACCCCGCAGGACCGGCTGAGCAACCCCTTTCCCAAGGGCTTGCTGAACCCGATCGGATCCTCGCAGGGTTTGTCCACGCTGCTCGGCCAGGGCGTCTCGTTCGTGGATGTGGAGCGGCGGTCAACCTACACCCAGCAGTACAGCGTCGGCATCCAGTTCGAGCCGGTGCGAAACCTGCTGATCGAAACGGCCTACGTGGGCAACCGCGGCCTGCACCTGCGGAACAACGACCTGCAACTTAACCAGATCAGCGAGGAGAGCCAGCGGCTCGAAGACCAGTTGCTCCTTCGCGTCCCCAATCCCTTCTTCGGGTTGATCGAGACCGGCTCGCTGGCCAGCTCGACCACCACCCGCGGCCAGCTACTCCGGCCTTACCCCCACTTCACCGGCGTGTCGATGCGGGACCCGACCATCGGCAGCGCCACCTATCACTCGTTTCAACTGAAGGTCGAGCGCCGGCTCGCGCAGGGCTTCACGCTGCTGGCCGCCTACACCAACGCCAAGCTGCTCGATGACATCGGCAGCCGGCAGAGCCACCGGAATCTCAAGGCGGAGCGCGCGCTTTCCTCGATCAACCGCCCGCAGCGGCTGGTGCTGAGCGGCGTGTACGAGATCCCGCTGGGGCCGGGGCAACGGTACACGCTGGGCAACCCGCCGGTGATGCGGAAGCTGTTGGAGGGCTGGCAGCTTAACTGGCTGGTGGCCTTCCAGGGCGGCGGGCCGCTGACCGTTACCAGCGCGGTGAACAACACCAACTCGTTCGGCGGCGGGCAGCGGCCGGACAGCACGGGCCGGTCAGCCAAGCTGTCCGGATCGGTGACAGAGCGGCTGAATCGCTACTTCGATACCTCCCAGTTCGTGGACGCGCGGCCGTTCCAGTTCGGCAATCTGGCGCGGACGCTGCCGGACGTGCGCGGGCCCGGGCTGAACAACTTCGACATCTCGGTCATCAAGAACACGACCATCCGCGAGTCGCTGCGGCTCCAGTTCCGCTGCGAGGGCTTCAACGTCTGGAACCACCCGGCGTTCGAAAATCCCGGAACCAGCTTCGGCACCGGCTCCTTTGGCAGGATTAACGCTCTGGCGCACCGGGCCAACCCGGCCCGCCAGATCATGCTGGCGATGAAGCTGGTGTGGTAGGCGCAGTGGCGCGGCTCCCCCGAGCCGCGCCGCTCGAACCACCGCCGCTGTCCGTGGACGATGCTAACCTTGTCCCAGAATGTCCGCTCGACTGCGACGGTCCCGCACCCGGTGCGAGGCCTGTACGACCCGCATCGCGGGCCGACCTGCCCAGTAGAGGCGGCTGGGTGCGGTCAACTGGTCGCGCCGGGCGACTGCGTCGATGACCGCTGTATAGTCCGGATTGGTTGGCTTTCCCGTCAGCCGGTTCACATCGGGTAAATCATAGAGCCCTCGGTCGAAGCGCCGGATCTCGCCGAGGCGGGAATCGAAGGTACCCTCCAACGGAAGACTCGTACCGCTCTCGCGCACTCATAGTGTTTGCACATTGGTGAAAAAGGGGGGAAGAGGAGTCGGAATCGGTTGCTCGGGACTATTTGAAAACTGGCGCTGAGAGTGGCGTTCGGGACATCCCCCCGCCTTGAAAACACGCAACTTGCTGATTATTCAATGCGCTGGAGTCGCGCGTTTCGCAGGAATCCAGGAACGGAGGCACAGAATTGGCACAGTAGATCCCAGGGCAACAGTGATGGCGGCCGCAATAGTGGAAGCTACAAGGCGGGCGCTGCGAGAGGTGACACATCCACGCTTTTTCGAGAGTGAACGCGGTTACCAAGGTCAGTTCTATTGCCAGATGCAGGCTCAACTCAAGACGCTTGACGCCCTGCCCGGGGGCGCGATCTCGGTGTGGGCACTAATGAGCTGGTGCGCGCGCTGCAGCGCGCCATGAGAGATGCGCGGTGATTGAGGCGGCCGTTATCGACGCCAGCGTCGCCGTCAAGCGGGTCGTCTAAGAACCCGGCAGTGACCGGGCCCGGCGCCTTTCCCGGGCGCGGCTGGAAGCGCCCGATCGTCTGCACGTTGCCCTGCGGCATCCGGTCTGCGACTGCTTGT
>JBBTDS010000250.1:0-3942 GCA_038060875.1 Acidobacteriota bacterium
CTATGTAGCGCACTAAAATAGTGTACACTGGTTCCGTATGAGGAACATCACCCTGAGCGCCGACGAACACCTGATCGAACAGGCGCGGGCCGCGGCCCACTCCCGGCACAAGACCCTGAATGCCGCTTTTCGGGAATGGCTGCTCCATTACGTGGGCCAAGCCGGCTCCCGTCAGGAGTTTGACTCCCTGATGGACCGTCTCGCCCACGTCCGCAGTGGCCGCCGTTTCACGCGGGACGAGATGAATGAGCGCTAGGATCTTCCTCGATACGAATCTCTTCGTTTACTCGTTCGACAGCGCCTCACCGGCCAAAATGCGCCGCGCCCGGCAACTTATTCGTCAGGCCGTAACCAGCCGAAACGGGGTTGTCAGCTATCAGGTTGTCCAGGAGTTCTTCAACGTCGCCCTGAAGCGCTTCTCCCGCCCAATGACGGTCGCCGAGGCCGAGCAGTATCTGGCCACTGTGTTTCGCCCGCTGCTGGCTGTCCATTCCTCCCACGCTCTTTACGGGGAAGGGCTGCGGCTGATGGGCCGCTATCGGCTCGCCTGGTACGACTCGCTGATCGTGGCCGCCGCGATCGAGAGCGACTGCTCAGTCCTTTACAGCGAGGACTTCCAGCACGGGTTTGAAGCCGACCGGCTGCGCGTCGAAAACCCGTTTCTTTGAACTCGCCCCCGGCCGCCCCCTTACCGTCCGGATCGTGCTAACCTTTCGCCCGGGTAGCCCTTATGAGACCTGTACTGTTCGCCGCTGTCTTCGTGATTGCTGTTGGCGCCGCCTACCTGCACGCGGCGCCTTTGACCCGGTTGGAACGCCAGCGTCTGGTCGCACATCTGGAGATGACCGGAAGCTGGCTGGTCGATGAAGTATCCGGCCTCGCGCCCGCCCAACTCCAGTTCCGGCCCGCGCCAGGGGCATGGAACATCATGGAAGTGGTGGAGCACCTGGCAGTCGCCGAGCCCATCTATTGGCGGCAGTTGCACGAAGCGATGAAGACGCCGCCGCGCGCCCGGGCGCGGCCCGTTTCCGAGGCCGGCATTCTCTGGTATGGCATCGACCGAACCCAACGCCAGCCGGCGGTGGCTGCCGAAGAACCGAAACGGCAGTTGCAGGATCTCGGAGCCGGGCTGGACGCCCTCCACAAGCTGCATCGGGAGATGCTCGAATACGTCAGGACCACCGCCGAAGATCTCCACAGCCATATTGTGGAAAGGGAGGGCAGCGACGCCTACGAGTGGTTCCTGCTGATTTCCACTCACGCGCAGCGGCACATCCTGCAGATCAGGGAGATCAAGGCGCACCCGAGATTCCCCGCCCCCGCGAAACCCTAAAATGGTCACGAGGTCCATGCTCATGCTTTCGCGCCGCCTTGCCATCCTGCTGCTGCTAGCCGCCGCTCCGGCCCTCGCCCAGCCGGCCACGCTTTCCGGATTCGCCGACGAAGGCGTCTTCCACCTCTACATGAACGAGGACCGCCTCGGGAGCATCAAGTTCCGCTGGCAGGCCGACGGAAGCTTCGAGAGCGAATCGACCATCTCGATGGCCGGCCAGAGCGTTACCATCGTCATGACCATTGCGCCCGACCGCGAGGGACGTTTTGCGCGGATCGAGAGCAAGAGTCCCCAGGGTACGGTCGTCACCGTTCGCGAAGGCAATGTGGCCCGGCGGACGTTCAAGGAGAAGACCGAGACCGTCACCATCAAGCCCGATGCCCGCCTGTTCGGTAACTACGCCCCGCCGCTAATGAGCCAGGCGGTGCGGCTCTACGACCGGGCCAAGGGCGGCAAGCAGGCCTTCCCGTTGCTGATCATCCCCGGCGTGATGATGGAGGCGTCGCTGGAGTTCAAGGACAAGATCGAGCGCACCGTGGCCGGCAGGGACATCGAGTTCCTGCGGTTCGTCTACGGCGTGCCGGGCGTCGATATCACCGTCTGGGTTGACAGCGAGGGGAAGCTCTACTTCGCCGACGTGCCCGCCCAGCGGGCGGCCTTCGTGCGCGACGGCTACGAGGCGCTGCGCCAGGTTCCGGAGACCGACCCGCTGCTGTCGCCGGCGAAGTATGAGATCAAGCTGGAGCGCGGCGTGGGCGTGCCGATGCGCGACGGCGTGCGGCTGGCCACCGACATCTACCGGCCCGAGGCCGAGGGCAAGTTCCCGGTGATCCTGGTGCGCACGCCGTACAAGAAGGAGATGGCCGAACTCCAGGCGCGCTTCTACACGCGGCGCGGCTACGCGTTTGCCGTGCAGGACTGCCGCGGGCGCTTCGGCTCGGCGGGCGTCTGGCAGCCGTTCATGCGCGAGCCGGAGGACGGCTACGACACCATCGAGTGGCTGGCCGGCCAGCCCTGGTCCACCGGCAAGGTGGGCATGATCGGCGGCTCCTATGTCGGCTGGGTGCAGTGGTGGGCGGCCAGCCGGCGCCCGCCGCACCTGGTCACCATCATCCCCAACGTGGCCCCGCCCGACCCGCTCTACAACGTCCCCTACGAGTACGGCGTCTTCTTC
The DNA here is from genome assembly GCA_038060875.1 of Acidobacteriota bacterium. GTDB lineage: Bacteria > Acidobacteriota > Terriglobia > Bryobacterales > Bryobacteraceae > JBBTDS01. The sequence goes on from JBBTDS010000250.1 coordinate 2,508, forward strand.
ATGACCGGCGGCATCTGGTGGGCCGACGTGCTGGAGACCCAGGCCACCGCCGATCTCTCGGGCGTCGCGCTCAGCAAGGTGCTGGAGAAGAAGTACAAGAAGCTGCTGGCGCCGCTGCCGGTCATCGAACTCGACAAGGCGGTGCTGGGCAAGGAGAACCCCTACTGGCGCGAATGGATCCGCCACCCGCCGCACGACCGCTACTGGACGCCGGCCAACTTCCTCGACCGCCTCAAGGACGTGCGCATCCCGGTCTTCCACCAGTCGGGCTGGTTCGACGGCGACGGCATCGGCTCCAAGCTCAACTACCTGCGGATGGCCTCCCACGGCCACCCGAATCAGAAGCTCGTGCTGGGGCCGTGGGGCCATACCGACACGGCGGGGCGGCGCATCGGCGACCGCGACTTCGGACCGCAGGCGATCATCGATTTGCAGCGCGACTACCTGCGCTGGTTCGACTATTGGCTGAAGGGAGTCGAGAACGGCATCGCCAAGGAGCCGCTGGTCGCCATCTTCGTGATGGGATCCAACCAGTGGCTGCGCGGCAACGTCTACCCGCTGCCGGTGACGCGTTTCGAGAAGTGGCACCTGGCCGAGGGCGGCAAGCTCACGTCGGAGATTCCCCCGGCCGGAGCGCCGCCGGACCGTTACACTTACGATCCCGCCGACCCCACGCCCGACCCGCGTTTCTACGAGGAGACCGAGGAGGAGGAAAAGACGGTGCGCTCGGCCGAGGACAAGAAGAAGGAGCGGGAAGCCTATCACGAGAAGGTGACCCGCGAGCGCCGCGACATTCTCGTTTACGCCACTGAGCCGCTCGCCAAGCCGCTCACCTTCGCCGGGCCGGTCTCGGCGACGCTATACGCCTCCTCCTCGGCGCGCGACACCGACTGGTTCGTGCGCCTGTTGGAAGTGGAGAAGGACGGCAAGATCTTCCCGCTGGCCATGGGAAAGGTCCGCGCCCGCTACCGCCGCTCGATGAAGAAGCCGGAACTGCTGAAGCGGGGCCGGGTGTACGAATACCAGCTCGATCTTTGGCAAACCGGCATCACCATCCCGGCCGGTCATCGCCTGCGCGTTGAGGTCGCTTCGGCCTCGTTCCCGATGTTCTCGCGCAACCTCAACACCGGTGGGCACAACGAGATGGAGACCCGGCACGTCCCCGCCCAACAGGTGATCCACCACAGCAGACAGTACCCATCGCACGTGCTGCTGCCGGTGATCCCGGAGACTGAGCTGAAGCGCTGATCGAAGTTGGTCGCCAGACCGCTCGCTCACGCTCGCGGCTCGGTAGCGGGCTGGGGTGTTCGCACGCCCTTGCCGAGCCGGTAGAGTAGGAGAGGAGGCGACAGTTTAGAACTGCGGCCCCTCTCCCCTCGTCTAACCTGACTTTCGCAGTTCGCGGCACATTGTCCTTTGTTTTCAACGGCGGCAC